>CAYPQK010000017.1:0-28885 GCA_964412895.1 uncultured Spirochaetales bacterium | reverse complement strand
CGCCGCTCTTGGCGCCGGGTTCCCCGACGCAGGCCGAAAAAACGAACGCCGCAAGCAGGCCGAGAAGTATCCGCACCGTGTCGGTCATGATCAAACCTCTAAAAAAAAGGCCGGACACAGAGCCCGGCCTTCGGAACATCCCGTCTGATATCGTCTTAGAACTTCTTCGGACGAGCGATGTTGACCTTGATCCGGCGACCGTCCAGTTCCTGATCGTTCAGGCTCTGAATGGCGCGTTCCGCCGAATCTTCATCCGCCATTTCGACGAAACCGAAACCCTTGGAGCGACCGGTCTCGCGATCGGTCACGATCTTGGCCGAGGTCACTTCACCGAATTCGGAGAACATCTGCTTAAGGCCATCCTCGGTCATCCGGTAGTTCACATTACCGACATACAACTGCGTGGTCATAACGAAACCCTCAAAACTAAAAAACCGTAAAACACCCCCTGCGCCGCCCGGCGCCACCATAGCGCAAGACCCGCAGGATGGGTGTGATTGTAGCGACATGAGGGATAAAATCAACAAAATTTTTTATTTGCCGCCGGCATAGGTGTAGGCCTCGGGACACGGCCGTACGAAGATCTCGCCGCAGGTTTTTTCGTCATAGAGTCCGGCGGTGGTCACGGCTACGGCCACCGGTTCGGCGAGCGCGGCGGGCAGGATCATGGTCAGTTTCTCGCGGGCCGGAGAGAGTTTCCCCTGCGGCGTATGCGGCGGCGCCGGCTGACGCAGGCGGCTCACCGTCGCGCCGCTGGCACCCGCGTCCATCGCCGCTTTGGCGAGATCGGCGGCACGCCCTTCCTGGCAGAACACGGTCACATCGGCCAGTTCGCGCAGGTATTTCCGTTTCTTCGAACGGGTGTGATCGCTCGTGCCGGTGAATTTGCGCCGCCAGCCGGTCGAACCTTTCAGTTCGTCGAGCGCCGCGACTATCTGCCCGAGGCTCGCCGCCGAAAGGTGGCGACCGACATAGAGCCGCGAATTAAGCAGGCCGCGCGCCACCGGGTAGGTGAAGATGAATCCCTTCCCGGGCTGGTCGAGCTTGCCTGCCTCTATGAGCCGTACCAGCGCCCCCTGCGCGTCGTGGTGCGTGGTGATGATGTTGACGATCTCCTTTTCGGCCGGGATGGTGATGCGGATGAGACCGAGCTTGTCGCGCAGTCCGGCGCCGATGCCGTAGGTGACGCTCGGCACGCAGATGCCCATTTCGAGGGCGGCGCGCACGATGACATCGCCCTGACCGCGCTGGACGATGGTCGATATGCCGGTCAGATGCTGTATCATCGAATGACGCGGCTGACCGTCGTCACGCGGCACGGCCGGCAGTTCCTCCACGCAGGGACCGTCGTCGTCGCGCAGCAGTTCTATATGTTCGCTGTAGATGGAACCGCGCCCCTCCTGATCGAGCATCGCCGCATGGATAAGGCGATCCATGACGGACAGCTCCTGTTCCAGCGGCACGGTGAAGCGGTAGATGTCTATCATGTCGTCGACCAGCGTCTGGCCGCCTGTGAACAGAAGACCCCGCTTCTCGCCGATCATGATGGAGCGGCCCGACTGGACATAAGGACGGTGGATCCCCAACTCATCGAGGGTCGCCTGAACGGTCTTCGCTATCTCCTGATAAACCTCGCAAGTTATCTTGGCGCAGGTCGTCCGTTTCATGGCGTCACCTCCCCCGCTTCCTGCGTCGCCGCATCCGGCCCTTCGCTGTCACCGATGGCTTTCTTCCGTTTATGCGCCGCGTAAAGTCCGGTGAGCAGGACCGACAGTATCGGATAGGCTGATGCCATGGCAAGTATGCCGAAGCCCTCGACCGCCCCTATCCGGGTCCCGATGCCCAGCCCGATGGCGAGTACCAGCGGCACCGTGACCGGCCCGGTAGTGACCCCGGCGCTGTCCCAGCCGATGTTCACATACTCCTCGCTCGACAGTTTCGTGACCACCATGAGTATCAGGTAGGGCGGCGCAAGCAGCCAGACGAGCGGGATGTCCCATATGATCTTCGCGATGCCGAAGGCAATGCCGACACCGACACCGGTCGCGACCGCCTGCATGAGGAACGATTTTTTGAAGGTACCGACCGTGAGCTCCTCGACCTTGAGGCCGAGCGCGTTGAGCGCCGGCTCAGCGAGCGTCGCACCGTAGCCCATCAGGAAGCCGAACAGCAGGACCACAAAAATACCCCAGAAGCTCCGTTCGCCGCCGAAAAGCGGCCCCACCTGCGGGATATAGGTGTAAGTGGCGGTCATATCGTCGTAATTCCGGTCGCTGTAGGGTATCGTTTCGACCTGCCGTCCGTTCTTGCGGTAAAAGAAGGTCTCCATTCCGCCGTCCGCCGCGACCGCCTTTTCGACCACATCGGGCGTGAAGTTGCGGATGGTCTCCCGCTTCTCGTTGAGCGGCAGGGTGGTGAACGACGAGGGTAGTTTGCCCCCCACCTGATCGCCGATCTTCGACAGCCCCGTCTCCATGCCGATATTGAAAAAGCCCATACCGATGACGGCAATGATGATGCCGAACGCTATTTCGTCGGTGCGCGGCAACTTCTGGCGCAGGACAAGAAAGAAGACCAACAGCATGAAGATGGTCAGCGGGATGATCGCCTGCGCCGCCGCCTGGAAGTTCCGCAAGAACAGGCCTAATGCGTCAAGCGTCACGGGCTTGTCGGGGGCGTTGAGATATTCGCGCGCCGATTTGACCGAACCGAAGAGCGATATCTTCTCCTCTATCGTGCCGTTGCGGGCGACCCAGCTCATGAAACGCGGTTCGTCGCCGCCGAAGATACGCGACCGCTCCGTGCCGTCGCCCGACATATCGGCGACGAAGGCGCGGCGCGAGGCGTCGCTGTCGAAGTAGGCCGTTATCCCCTCCCTGCTTCCATGAACGAACGCATAGCGCAGGAGCGCCTCATCGCTTTCGAACAGGGTGCGGGCCGTCGCGCGGTTGTCGGGGCTGAGGAACGGTATCTCCTCCATCGGCTGCGGCACGCTGTTGAGGAACACGACCCCGAGAATGATGACGGTGAGTATCGGGAATATCGAGGCGAGCGTCACCACGCCGAAACCCGATGCCCCGCCGGTGTCGCTCGATCCGACGATGCGGGTGATACCGATGCCGAGCGCAAGCACCAACGGCACCGTCACCGGACCGGTCGTCACCGCGCCGCAGTCCCACGCAAGGCCGGTGAGATAGAGCAGGTTGGGATCGAACGCGGCCCAGATCGAGATGATCGTCAGGAGCGGCACCATAATATAGAGGAACGGCTTGAGCGACCAGTTATAAAGGAACCGCAGCATGCCGAACACGACCGCGAGTCCGACCCCCGCCCCCACCGCGAAGACCAGATAGTCCGCGTGGCTGTTGAGGAGCAAAAACAGGAGCGGCGCGTCCCACGCCTTCACGGCGCTGCCGAGTATCTTGAGCGCCCCGATGGCCGGCTCGGCGAGCGTCACGCCGAACCCGAGGATGAGCGAAAAGACCAGTATCACGGCCAATCCCGCCCGCTGGGGCAGTTTGATGCCGATGAGCTCGCCAAGCGGCATCAAGCCGAGGAGCAGCCCCTCCATGAAGAAGGTGAGCCCGATGATGACCATCGCCATGCCGAAGGTGATGATGGAGGCGTCGAGTATGGGGATGCCGAGGACGAGTATCTGGAACAGGACAAGGTAGAGGATGATGAGCCAGACGGAGCGCACCTGCTCCATCACGCGGCTTCTTATATAAGGGAAAATGAGTCCTATGGCCTGCTGGAAGGATATCTTGATGTGCTTGCTGTCGCCCTTGGTCTGTGCCATGTATCTCCCCTCGCGTTCAGGACGGGGGCATGCTATCACTGTCGGGGGGGCAAGTCAAAAGTTTTGCGGCGATTCAGAGTTCGTCGAAATCGGCACAGTCGAGCATCGTGTTGTCGGCGGTGAAGCAGAGACAGTCGTCGGTCGTCGGCCAGTAGATGCCGAGCGAAGCGGGATCGGCGGTAAGTTTCATGTTGCCGAAGAGCTTGACCGTCTCCCCTATCGCAAAATCGGTATTGTCGGCGTAGCACGGCAGAAGCGACGCTTCGGTGTCGGCCGCGTCGCGCGCCGCCAAAAAGCATTTTTTGTAGGATATCTCGCTGCCCCGTATCTTTTGGGTGTAGTTGTGAAGGCTGAAATAGAAATCGTCGGCGCCGGTCAGTGTCGCGGTTTCATCCGCCTTGGCGTCGACGAGCGTCTGTATCGGCACGATGAGTTCGCTCGCCTTGAACTGGTAGGTGTTGTTCGCCAGCGTTTTAAGGTCGCCGAAACTCTGCAGGATAAGGACCTCGGTCCCCAGCCCGTTATCGGCGCGCATGGCGAAATTCTGTACCGATGAGGCCTCGAAGAAGGTCCCCTCCGTCATGAAGTAATGCTCTATCTCCCCCTCCTCCGACACCTGCACTGAAGGATCATTGATAGGACCGACGAAACGGTAATAGGCATAGGAATCGCCCGACGCGGAGAAATAGTCCGTCGGCACTTCGCAGCCGAATTTCTCCTCGATGGTCATACAGACCATGGTATTGCCCTGATCGTCGTAGCAGGTACACTGCGGTTCCGGAGCGGTATCGCCGGCGAACGGCAGATAGGCGAACAGGCGCACCTCCTCGCCCGTCGAAAAATCGGTGTTCCGCTGCATGCAGAAGGAAAGCCGCGCCGGTTGGTCGATGTGCGGGACCTCTAGGGTGCAGCGTTTGGTCACCCGCTGGGCAATGGTATCGTACCAGTAATCCATCCGCGCATAATCAAGGCCGGTCATTTCTATGAGCTCTTCTCCCGCCGTCTGCGCCGCCATGAGTTCGGCTATCGGCACCGTCAATTCAACGCGCCGTATCTTGACCTCACCGGTGTAGTAGCGCTCCACCTCGGGACATTCCTCCAGCAGATAAACGCTGTGCGACTCTCCGCTGTCATACCGGAAGGCGTACTCACTGCAGAAAAGATTGTCAAGACCGCTCCCCGCCGAATAATAATAGTAGCCGGCCCCGATAGCGGGCTCCGTCGCGCTGATGTCGTTCATGTTCCCTTTGAACCGCACCGTCTCATAGCGGCCGGCCGGTGTCGCGGGACGCAGGTCGGTATAGGCACAGTCGTCGGCCACCGGCGCGGGATCGACCTTGGCCAGCAGGTTGACCAGCAGATCCAGCAGATAGCGATTATCGCCCGATATCGGATAATTCGTCTGTATCGCGATGGCGGTCTTTATCTCCGGGAAATAGACCATCTCGCCGTTGAAGTTGATGAGCGATCCGTTATGCCCGTACCCGACCCCGAGCACTTCGTTCTCGTAGCGCAAGGTGCCGAGTCCGTAGATGTCCTCGCCGCCGGTCGAGACGAAGGTGAGCATCTGGTCCATCGTCGCGGTCGCCAGAAGCCAGCCGCCGTACAGCCGCGTGGCGAAATGGGCGAGATCGGCGACGCTCGACACCATGCCGCCGTCTGACCACGCAGGATTCTCGTCGGTATAAAGGGCGAGCAGGTCGTCTTCGTAGAGATGGCCGCCGGCCAGCACGCCGCCGTCGGGAAGTCCTTCGTCCTTTTCCAGTCCCGTCGAGGGCAATTCGGCCTTCTCGATGATCTCCGCCCGGAGGAACTCGGCGAGCGTCTTGCCGCTGACCTGCTCGATGATGCGGCCGAGGAAGATATAGTTGGTGTTCGAATAGGCCCAGTCGGCGCCCGGCTCGAAATAACGCGGCATATCGGCCGATGCGGTGATTACCTCCTCGGGAGTGCCGCTCGTCGCATAATCGCTGATGCCGGAGGTATGGTTGAGAAGCATCTTCACCGTGATGCGGTCCGCTTCGGGATAATCGGGATACCACTTTTCGAGCTTGTCGGTAAGCGCTATCTTCTGCAGTTCGGTCAGACGCAGGGTCGCGGTGGCGACGAAGGTCTTGGTGATGCTGGCGATGCGGAAAAGCAGATCGGGGGTCATCGCCGCTCCGCTGTCGACATTCGTTACGCCGGCGGCGGCGGTCACGACGCTTTTCTTGACGGTATTCTCCACTCCGACGGCGATGCCGGCGCCGTTGGTGAAGGTGAGATGTTCATTGAGCAGCACTTTTATCTGCTCGGCGACCGCCGTGTCGCTATCGGGCTCTCCCTCGGCGGTATCCTCATCGGGCTCGATGGCTTGGTCAAGATCGGGCCAATTAAAGTCGCTGTCATGCGTCGCCTCGTCCTTTTTGCAGGCCGTCATCCCCAGAATGAGGACCATCGCCACGAACCAGAATACCCGTGCCATGTCTGCACCTCCATTACAACGACCAGCCTATTATACTGAATCTCATGCCGATATCGAGCAAAATCTTGCAGGGCAACTCCCCATTTTCATTGACAGCCATACCGCCTTCGCTATTATGGCCTCCTGTTGACGAACGAGGACATCCCCCATGGCGAAGATCACCGACGCGCTTGCGGCGACCGAGAAACTGCTCCTGTCGCTCGAATTCACCCCGCCCGACCGTGGCGGCACCATCGACGAGATATACCGCTCGGTCGACCAGCTCCTTCCCTTCAACCCGCAGTTCATCAATGTCACCTACCACCAGCCCCATATCGTCACCGAGATGCGCAACGGTTCCGCCATCCGGCGGCCCAAGCGCAAAAAACCGGGGACGGTCGGCATCTGCGCCGCCATCCGCAGTAAGTTCGGCGTCGAGACCATACCGCACATCCTCTGCGGCGGCTTTGACCGCTTCGAGACCGAGGATGCCCTCATCGACCTGCGCTACCTCGACTTCCGCAACCTCTTCGTCATCCGGGGCGACCCGGCGCAGGGAATGCCGTCATTTGTCCCCGAAAAAGAAGGGCACCGCTACGCATCGGAGCTGGTCACCCAGATAGCGGCGATGAACCGCGGCGTATATTTAGAGGAATTAGAGCACCCCGAGCCGGCCGACTTCTGCATCGGCGTGGCGGGCTATCCCGAGAAACACTACGAGGCGGCCGACCTCGACGCCGATATCGTGAACCTCCGCCGCAAGGTCGACGCGGGCGCCGCATACATCATCACCCAGATGTTCTTCAGCGCCGATACCTATTTCCGCTATGTCGAAAAGGTGCGGGCCGCTGGCATCACCGTGCCGGTCATCCCCGGCATCAAGCCGGTCACCAACGCGAAACAGCTGGCGCTCATCCCCGATTCGTTCCATGTCGCCCTGCCACGCGAACTGACCGCCGCCATCGGCGACGCCAAAAGTCCTCAGCAGGCGTTCGAAGCGGGGACCCGCTACATGGCGCAGATGGTCTACAAACTCATCGACGGCGGCGTGCCGGGGATCCACATCTTCACGATGGGACAGGGCCGTTCGGCCAAAGCATTGCTCGATATCCTTTTCGGGTCGCACGCATGAGCGATATCCGTGAACTTATAACGAAGCGGACGCTCCTGTTCGACGGGGCGATGGGGACCCAGATCCATGCCCGCGATCCGCGTTCCGCCGACAACGGCTGCCACGGGAACTGCCCCGAATATCTGAACCTGACGCGGCCCGACCTCATCGCGGCGATACATCACGACTACTTCGCGGCGGGGGCCGATATCGTCGAGACCAACTCCTTCGGCGCCAACCGCGTGACGCTCGCCGAATACGGCCTCGCCGACCGCGCCTACGACCTCAACCGCAAGGCGGCCGAGATAGCCTTTTCGACGGCGACTGAGCATTTCTCGCCCGACCGGCCCCGTTTCGTGTCGGGCTCCATCGGCCCCGGCTCGAAACTGCCGAGCCTCGGCCAGATATCATTCGGCGAACTCGAAGCGGTCTACCACGAACAGGCGCTCGGCCTCATCGACGGCGGCGCGAACCTCATTCAGATAGAGACCTGTCAGGACCTCCTGCAGATAAAGGCGGCGCTCTGCGGCGTGTTCGACGCCCTCGCCCGGCGCAGTGCCGATATCCCGGTCATCGTGCAGGTGACCATCGAGAAGAACGGGCGGATGCTTCTCGGCACCGAACTGCCGGCGGTCATCGCGGCGCTCGCCCCCTACCCGCTCTTCGCCCTCGGGCTCAACTGCGGCACCGGTCCCGACCTGATGCGCGAAAACGTCCGGACGCTCGCCGCGACGAGTCCTTTCGCCGTCAGTATCCTTCCCAACGCCGGGATGCCGCAACTGGTCGACGGAAAACTCTCCTACCCGCTCGGCCCGGACGATTACGCGGCCGAAGTGGTCCGGTTCGTCGCCGACCACGGCATCGAACTGACCGGCGGCTGCTGCGGCACCACCCCGCACCATATCGCGGCGCTCCGCAGGGCACTCGATGCGCTCCCCGCCCGTCCGGTGCGCCGTCCGGTGGTGACCGACGCCTTCTCCTCGCTCTACACGGCGCAGGAGCTTTCCATCGAACCGCGACCGCTCATCATCGGCGAAAGGCTCAACGCAAGCGGCAGTAAAGAGTTTCGCGAGGCGCTCCTTGCCGACGATATCGACCGGATGATCGAGGTGGCCCGGGCGCAGGAAGCGGAAGGCGCTCATTTAATAGATATGAATGTGGCGGTCGCCGGTCGCGACGAACTGCGCGATATGGCGGCGCTCGCCGCGAAACTGGCGACGATGGTCCGCCTGCCCCTTTCGCTGGATAGCACCAATCCCGACGCACTGGAGGCGGCGCTCCGAACGGTCGGCGGCCGGTCGCTCATCAACTCGATGAACCTTGAAGATGCGGCGCGGGCCGAACGAATGATCGAACTGGCGCGGCGTTACGGCGCGGCGCTCATCGCCCTGACCATCGACGATACCGGCATGGCCGATACCGCCGAACGGAAACTGGCGGTGGCGAAGCGCATCATCGCCTTTGCCGAAGAGCGCGGTCTGCCGCGCAACTCGCTTTTCATCGATCCGCTCACCTTCACCCTCGGTTCGGGCGACCCGAAACTGCGCACGGCGGTGGCCGAGACACTGGGAGCGCTCACCCTCATCAAAAAGGAACTGCCGGGGGTACGGACGCTCCTCGGCGTCAGCAATGTCTCCTACGGCCTCAAACCGGCGGCGCGCCGGATACTCAACGCCGTTTTCCTCTACCACGCGGTGCAGGCGGGACTCGACGCGGCGATATTCCACGCCGGGAAACTCATCCCGCTTGCCCAGATACCCGACGAGGCGATGAAGCGGGCCGAGGCACTCATCTTCAACGATGCGGCGCAGGGCGACCCGCTGGAGCGGTTCCTCGCCTACTTCGAGACGGCCGGGAAAAATATCGAGTCCACCGCGACGGCCGACGACCGACCGCTGGATGAACGGTTGATCGCCGCCATTATCGAAGGACGGAAAAGCGACCTCGCGACGCTCATCCCCGCCGCGCTCGAACAGTGGGCGGCGCTCGACATCCTCAACCGCTTCCTTCTCACCGGCATGAAACGGGTGGGCGAACTCTTCGGCGCGGGGAAGATGCAGCTCCCCTTCGTTCTGAAATCGGCCGAGACGATGAAAAGCGCGGTCGATATGCTCTCGCCCCACTTCGACGCCGATGCGGCGCAGAGTCGCGGCACCGCCGTCATCGCGACGGTCAAGGGCGATATCCACGACATCGGTAAGAATCTGGTCGACATCATACTCTCGAACAACGGCTGGCGGGTGGTGAACCTCGGCACCGATAAGAGCGCGGCAGAGATCGCGGCGGCGGTGAAGGAACATAAACCCGATTTCGTCGGCCTCTCGGGACTGCTCGTCCGTTCGGCGCTCGAGATGAAAGAGGTGGTCCGCACGCTCCACGAACAGGGGCTCACGGTGCCGGTCATCTGCGGCGGCGCCGCGCTGTCGCGCCCCTACGCCGAAAACGACCTCAAGCCGCTCCATAACGGCCCGGTCCACTATGCGCAGGATGCCTTTGAGGCGATGGCGCTGATGGAGCGGAACGCCGCGCCCGCCGCGAAACCGGCCGTCATCCCCGATATCCCGCGCGGCCTCAAATATCCGGTCCTCAGTTCTAACCACACGATACCGGTCACCCCCTTCACCGGGCGGCGGCTCGTCACCGGCGTAACGCTCAACGACCTCCTTCCCCTGCTCAACCGCAAACGGCTCTACCGGATGCGGTGGCAACTCGCCGATACGGCCGAAGGCGACGCGGTCTTCAACCGGCTGACGGCGCAGGCGCTCTCCGAGGGGATATTCGCCCCGGCGGCGGTCTACGGCTATTTCCGATGCCATGCGACCGACAACCGGCTGACGGTCGAGGGACCGTCGGGACCGGTCGAGTTCTCGTTCCCCAAAACGAAAATAGCGCCGCACCGTTCGCTCGCCGATTATTTCGCTCAAAAGGATGATCTCTGCGCCCTCTTTGCCCTCACCATCGGGCAGAACGCGGCGGCGGCGAAGAGCAAACGGTTCTCGCAGGCCGAATACGCCGACTACTTCTTCCTGCACGGACTCGGCGTGGAACTGGCCGAATCGTGCGCCGAACTATTGCACCGGCGCATCCGCACCGAACTGAACCTTGCCCCCGAGCGCGGCAAACGCTACAGCCCCGGCTTCCCGTCGTGGGACGACCTCGCCGATCAGCGCAAACTCTTTGCCCTGCTCAACCCGAGTGAGATAGGACTGACGCTCACTTCATCGGACGAACTGGACCCGGTCGAGAGCGTCACCGCCCTCGTCGTCCACCATCCGCAGGCCGAGTATTTCTAATTATTCGTGTTTCTTCAGCAGATCGTTCTTGAGGTCGGAGATCTTCTCGCCGTAGGTGTGGAGCGCGAGGTCGCTCTGACGGATGAGATAGTCGATGCGGGCGTCGCAGTCGGTGCGGAAGAACTTGAACAGGTCGCGCTTTTCGGGATGCTTCTCCGCCACCGGCAGATAGAGATAGAACCGGTACAGGAGCGACGCCATCTCGACGAAATGGACCGCGACATAGTCGAGGAAGTCCTTGTTCTCCCCCTTCTTGACCCGTTCCAGCGCCTCGCCCATCCGCTCGACATGACGCAGAAGTTCTTTTTTCGCGTCGGCAAGTTCGGTGACCGGCAGCTCCTTGGCCTTCTCCATCCACTTGAAGAACAGGCCCGATGTCAGCGTACCGATGGCCGCCACGACCTGCAACTGCGTGGTCCCTTCGTAAATATTGGTGATGCGGGCGTCGCGGTAGAGCCGCTCGACCGGGAAATCCTTCATATAGCCGGTGCCGCCGTGCACCTGTATCGCGTCGTAGGAGGCCTTGTTGGCGAGCTCCGCGATGGTGAACTTGGAAAGCGGCGTCAGGAAGTCGGCGAGCGTCTTGGCCTCTTTGAGCTGCGCCTTGACATTTTCCCCTTTGTGTTCCTTCCGCTCATACATGTCCTGATAGTCGACCGCAAGACTGGTATAGTAGAGCAGCAGCCGCGAGGTCTCTATCTCGGCCTGCATCTTCTTGAGCATCTGGTAGACGGCCGGGAAGTGGATGATCTTCCTGCCGAACTGTTCCCGTTCGTTGGCGTACTTGACCGCCTCGTCGAAGGATGCCTGCGCGATGCCGAGCGCCTGCGCCGAAACGGTGAGCCGGGCGCCGTTCATCAGGCTCATGACATACTTGATGAGCCCCATCTTGCGCTGGCCGACCAGTTCCGCCTTGCCCATGTTGAACTGCAGTTCGCAGGTCGGCGACCCGTTGATGCCGAGTTTATGTTCGATGCGGCGGACGATCATGTTGCTGTCGCGGTACCGTTCGTAGAGGAACATCGACAGGCCGCGGCCTCCCTTTGATCCTTCTTCGGAACGGGCAAGGACCAGAGAGACATCGCCCGAGCCGTTGGTGATGAAGCGCTTGACGCCGTCGAGGTACCATTGGCCGTCCTTCTCTATCGCTTTGAGCGTGACCGCCTGCAGATCGCTCCCCGCCTCCGGTTCGGTCAGCGCCATCGAACCCGACACTTCACCCGAGCAGAACTTGGGCAGGACGCGGTCCTTCTGTTCCTCGTTCCCGAATTTATAGACGGTAACGGCGATATCCTGCAGACCGAACAGGTTCATCAGGCTCGCGTCGCCCTGTGAGACCATCTCGATGATGACGACATTGACGGTGACCGGCATGTTGAGCCCGCCGTACTTGCGCGGCAGGGTGCCCCCCATGTAGCCGGCGGCGCCGAGCGCCTTCATGTTCTCCTTGGTTTCCGGAGCCCATTCGACCACGCCATCCTTGAAGGTAGCGCCCTTGGCGTCGACCGCCTCGGCGCGCGGCCAGATGAAGTTGGCGCAGATGTCGCCGGCGTTCTTGAGCGACATATCGTACCACTGCTGGGCCTCTTCGTAGGAATGGATGGCGGTGCTGCCGCTGTCCGTGTAGCCGTTCTCGAGGTCCTTGACGATATCGGCAAGGTCTATCTGCGAAAGATAGAACTTCCGGTTATCGGTATAGAAGTTGTTCTTGTTGCTTCCTGCTCCCGACATTAGCCTTCCTCCCTCAGATATCTGATCATCAGCGGGATGATCTCCTTGAGATCGCCGACGATGCCCATGTGGGCGATGCCGAATATCGGCGCGTCGGGGTCTTTGTTGATCGCGAGTATCTTCTGCGACTCCTCCATCCCGGCGCGGTGCTGGATCGAGCCGCTGATGCCGCAGGCGATGTAGAGCTTCGGCCGGACCACCGACCCGGTCTGACCGACCTGCCGGTCCTTCTCGACGAAGCCGAAATCGACCGCCGCGCGGCTCGCCCCCACCTCGGCGCCCAGCGCCTCGGCGAGCTGGAAGATCATCTTGAATGCCTCTTTGTTGCCGACGCCGGCGCCGCCCGAAACGATGACATTGGCGGCACCCAGATCGACCTTGGATACCTTCGGGATGATGCGGAGGAACTCGCTTTTCACCCACTCATCCTTGAAATCGACCGTGAGTTCCTCGAACTTGACGGTGTTGTTGCTCTTCTGTTCCGGCAGTAACATGACCCCTTCACGGACCGTCGCCATCATCGGGCGATGGTCGGGGGTCACGATGGTGGCCAGTATGTTGCCACCGAACGCTGGACGGATCTGGTAGAGGATCTTACCCTTGTCGCGGTAGTCGTCTATCACCAGCTGCGTGCAGTCGGCGGTGAGCCCGGTATATATCTGCGCGGCGACCAGCGGCGCGATGTCGCGGCCGGTGTGGGTGGCGCCGAAGAGCACGATATCGGGCTTCTCGCTTTTCACGAACTGCGCGATGATATTCTTGATGGCGATCGAATGAAGATGCTTGAGTTTCGCGTTATTGTAGAACACCAGCCGGTGCATGCCGTACTTGAACAGGTCGTCGGTATCCTCGGGAAGCCGGTCGCCGACGAAGATACCGACCACTTCGCCGTGGAACGGCTTCATGAGAGATGCCGCTTTGCCGGTGAGTTCGAGCGTCACATTACGGAGACGCTCGGTCCCGGCCCGTTTTTCTATGAATACCGCCGTTTTCATGACTGCACCTCGACATACTGCTTCATCAGATCGCGGACCAGCAGTTTCACGCCGTCCAGTTGCGGGTCGTACATCTTGAGGTCGCCCCCCTGCACCGCGATATCGCGTATCGCGTTGACCTTGGTCGGGCTCCCCTTGAGGCCGATCTGCGCCTCGTTGATATCTTTGAGGTCGACGAAGGTCAGCGTCGGGATGATCCAGCCGTTGCGGGCATACTCGGCGTGTTTCTCGGCCGGGATATTCTCTTTGATGTCGGCCTTGAAATAGCGGAGCATATTGCGCGCCGAAGGATAACGCGGCGTGTTGGCCGCCGAAGTGACCGTGAGGAGGAGCGGTAACGACGCCTTGATGACCTCGGTCTGGAATTCGCCGTCGCGCTCGACGGTGATTGCCGTGTCGGTCACATCGCTCAGCGCCGTCACATAGGTCACCTGATTGAAGCCCAGTTTCTCTGCCACCTGCGGGCCGACCTGCGCCGTGTCGCCATCGATCGCCTGCCGCCCGGCGATGACCAGATCGACGCCGCCGATCTTCTTGATCGCCTCGGCAAGGATATAGCTCGTCGCCCAAGTATCGGACCCGGCGAACTTCTTGTCGGTCAAAAGGTACCCGGCGTCGGCGCCCATGTAGAGCGCCTGCTTGATGATATCGACCGCCTTGTAGGGTCCCATCGTGAGAAGGATCACCTCGCGGCCGGTCCGGTCCTTGATCTGTAGTGCCGTTTCGAGCGCGTTGAGGTCCTCGGGATTGAAGACCGTCGGGAGCGCGGCGCGGTTGACCGTGCCGTCCTCCTTCATCGCGTTGCCCCGGATATTGGCCGTATCCGGTACTTGCTTCGCCAAGACAACGATTTTACTCATCATTCCTCCGTGTACACCCTATAAAAATGACACTCAAGTCTAGTTCCTAACAAAATCAGATGCCAATGTCAAAGAAATTCTGATGAAAGGCCGTCATTGGGCGCAGCGAAAACCAAACTCCATATCAAAAGCATCAGGGTAAAAAACTTCGCGATCATAAGTATTCAGTGCACTCAATGCGGGAATTCCACATAAATACGAACATCCTCTCAAAACACGGAATTGACCGTTTTCTGGACCCGCAGGATCGTTAGTTGGAGAAGTAGCGTAATAATCTGGTCCATACCAATCAGAAACCCATTCTTCGACATTGCCAAGCATGTCGCAGGCTCCGTAAGGCGAGCATCCGTTTTCTTTGCTACCGACAGGCATGGTATCTTTTGTCCCACAACCGGTCCCGTCATCGTTTCCCATCATTACATAGTCACAATTGGGAATCGGTTCATTTCCCCACGGATACTTTCGGCCGTCGGTTCCTCGTGCAGCTTTTTCCCACTCCGCTTCGGTCGGCAATCTCTTGCCCATCCATTGGCAATAAAGAACCGCGCCAAACCAACTGACGCAGTTCATCGGATGTTTTTGCCAACCTTCTCGGTCAAGATTACATGTGTTATCATTCTCATAGATTTCATAAACCCCAGAGATCGCACAATCGCCGGCATCGATACATTTTTTAAAATCTTCAGTCGTGATCTCGTACTTATCTATAGTGTAACTAGACAAATATATAGAATGATATGGTGTCTCATTCGCATCGCATGCCGTATCGACTCCTTCATTGCAACCCATCATAAACTCCCCAGCGGGAACCTCAACCATCTCCGTTTCGGGCAGTTCGATGTCAATATCGTCCGGTTGGGCGGTATCGGTGATGTTCTCGTCGGCGTCGGAGGCCGACGGCGTGGTATTTTCGCAGGCAACGGCGAGAACGGTAAGAAGTAGCAGGAACAGCAAACGGCTCATGGTTTCTTCCGCGCCTTGGTGCGTACCTTGTAGAGCTTCTCGGTGAAGCCGCCCTCTTCAAGGAACTTCGTCTCCAGATTCTTGAGCAACCGGTCCAGCAGGAAGTTCGCCTGATGAATAAGACAGATGATCGTGTTCGCGGCAACTTCGGGGGAGGATTCAACATAGGACTTATAGGACGAATAGGACCTATTGGACACATAGGCAAGGTCGCGGACCTGTTTCATGAGCGGATGTTCCTTACCCCACAGTGCGTGACCATTTTGCCGCAGGAAGTCCTCATAGTCAAGCAGGAGTTCTTCCAGACTCGCCCGCGCCACGCCGATAAGTTTCAATTCGGTCTTCTTCGAGGTGGCCGAGGCCATGCTCCCTTCGGCGATATTCTGCTTGCCGCTGCGCGCCGCCTGCACCATCTGGTCGTGGGTCCGTGACCGTTTGTCGATGTAGCGATCGCAGAAAGCCGCCGTGGCATCGTAGATGATCTCGGTGCTTTGATACGATCTCAGGTCACGGTAGCCGCCGTGCGCCCCGATGAGGTCTCCCATTTCCTTCCTCCCCCATTCGTCCTCCTATTGGTCCTATGCGTCCCATTGGACCTATAGGTCATATAAGACCCATTGGACCTATGTTGGCCCCTTCAATTCCAATTCCGCCAGCATTTTTATGAAGTCCTTCGACGGTTCGGCGAGGGTCCGTTTCATGAAGAAGCCGGTGAGCCCCTTTTTGCTCTGCTGGAGGTCGAGTATCTTCTCTTCTATGGTTTCGCGCGCGAAGAGTTTCGAAACGACCACCTGCCGGTCCTGTCCGATGCGGTGGGCGCGGCTCCATGCCTGCTCCTCGACCGCCGGGTTCCACCACGGGTCGACGATGATGACATTGTCGGCGCCGGTCAGGTTGAGGCCGAAACCGCCGACCTTGAGCGACAGGAGGAACACATCGCGTTCGCCGCGGTTGAACCGTTCGACCGGGTCGCGCCGGTCCTGCGTATCGCCATCCATATAGAAATAGGCGATGCCGCGCTTCTTGAGCGCCTTCTCGATGATGGCGAGCATCTTGACGAACTGGCTGAAAATAAGGACGCGGCCACCGGCGTCGCGGATCTCGTCGATGAGTTCGGTGATGAGGGCTATCTTCCCCGACTCTTCGATGTCGGTCACCTTGTCGGAGACCATCATCGGGTGATTGGCCGCGAGCCGCAGTTTGGTGAGGAGCGCGAGCACCTCGATCTTGTTCATGTCGCCACCCAGCTCCAAAAATTCGGCGCGGCCCCGCAGGAGGTAAGAAAGGTATATCTCCTTCTGTTTGGGGGTCATCTCGACCGGATATTCCTTTATAATGACGGGCGGCAGTTCGGGGAGAAGGTCCTTTTTCTCGCGCCGCAGGATGAAGGGGGCGGTGATGAGCGCCAGTTTCTCGAATTCGGCGGTGTCGCCGGTCCGTTCGATCTTCTCGACCTCCTGACGGCGGCCGAGGAGCCCCGGCATCAGGAACTGGAAGATGCTCCACAGGTCGGCCAGATGGTTCTCCATCGGCGTGCCGGTGAGCGCCAGCCGGAAATCGCATTCGACCTTCTGCAGGGCGCGGAACCGTTTGGTGGTCTGATTCTTGATATGCTGCGCCTCGTCAACGATGAGGGTGCGGAACCGTTTCCCTTTCAGCCGGTCGAGGTCGTTGACGAGTATGGCGTACGAGGTGATGATGATGCCGTTGTCGGTGGCACGCCAGCGACGGGTCCGTTCCTCCGGAAGCATCGCGTCGATGACGGTCCGCTTGAGTTCGGGAAAGAACTTCTGTATCTCGCGGTCCCACGACCAGACGAGCGTCTTGGGGGTCACCACCAGCGTCGGCCCCGGCGTCGGGTCGGCGATGAGGGCGGCGAGCGACTGTATCGTCTTGCCCAGCCCCATCTCGTCGGCGAGTATCCCGCCGAGCTTCATGCGGCGCAGAAGCGCTATCCACCGCACCCCGTCGCGCTGGTAGGGCCGCAGGATGGCGAATTCGGGCCGGTCGATGAGTTCGGGCAGGGTCCCTTCGGAGAAACTGCGGATGATCTCCTCGTAGTCGGCGCGCGCCGCGGCGGTGCCGTCGAACCGTTCGAGGAATTTCTGCCCGCCCCGTTTGAGAAAATGGGGCAGGAAGACCGGGTTCACCCGGTCGGCGGGAAGCGCACTGCCGTAGGCGAACAGTTCGTTCAGGCGGTTGAGGAACCCGACGCTCCTCTCGATGATGACCGGATCGCCCGCGCTGTCGACCACCACCGGCGCCTCGTTCCCCTTTTTGAGCTGGCGTATCGCGTCGATGAGACTGGCGGGCGGGAGCGGCGTCACCGTCTCGGGCAGGTGGACCGAGAAGGAGAACCAGCCGTCGTCGGGATGCAGTTCTATGCCGATGCCGGTCCGCGTTATCTCCTCTTCCGCTATCTCGATGCGCGCTATCTTTTTTATCGTTTCTATCTCGCCGACCGCCCGAAGCGGCGAATCGTCGGCAAGGAGCGCCGCCAATTCTTTCAGCGGGACCGACCAGCGGTTCTTAGCCGAACGGAACCCGGCGTCGCGTATCGCCTGCCGCACCTGTTTCATGAAGGGGGCGCTGAAAGTGAGCAGCCGTCCGTCGGCGGCGTAGGCATGTTCCGAATCCTTGCGCGACAGCCGCATCTGTATCCGTTTCCCGCCGACGAGGAAGAACACCTCGAGATAGATGCGTCCTTCGTCGAAATCGAGCGCGAAGAGCGTATCGGCGGCGTCGATGCTGTCCCACGCGTTGTCGAGTTCCCCGGTCAGCCGGAAGAAGGCCGACACGCGGCCCGAAAGTTCGCGCACCGCGGTGAAGAGCTCTTCTTCGCTACCGAACGGCGCCCGGAACTGCAGGAGCCGCCGCAGGACATCGGCCTGTTCGGCCTGCAGGGCGATGACCGACGCCTGTTCACGGTCGAACACGACCCCGCTTTCGGGATCGAACAGTATCGACGCGGGGAGCGAGAAGCGGACCGTGCCGCCGTCGCGCCGGTAGTGGACATCGACCGGCAGATCGCCTTTCTTCACCCACATACCGCCGAAGATGAAACTGTGCGGCGACACCGCCAGCAGAAGCATCCGTTCGCGGTGGGCCAGTTTCTCCAGCAGACGCGCCAGATGAGCCGCCGTGCCGATATCGCGGGTGACGAACTCCAGTCCCCCCTCTTTCGCGACGCGCAGCGGCACCGGTTCGTCGGCCGCCGGCCCCGTGAGGGTCCGCCCCACCACATCGGCCAGCTGGGTCACCGGGGAACGATCCTCAATAATGAGTTCGTTGTATTTGAGCGCGGCGGCGACGACATCTTCGCAGAGCGCATCACCGTGCTGAGAACAGTGGTGATCGCCCAGTCCCCCTTCCGCATCCACGGCGAAGCTGACGGTACGCCGCCGTTCGGCGGTGACCGACGCCTCGACCGTGACCTCTTCCACCGTTTCGGTGATCGCCGTTATGACGGCCCGCTTGGCGGTATAGAGCGCATTGCCGTCGCTGAATGAGGGCGACGGTACGAGCTCCGCTATCCGGAGTACGGCACGCATGTTCTTCAGATGTTGGAGACCTCGAACCCGATGGGAACGGTGTAAGTGAACACCGACGGTTCAAGTTTGGGATCGTATTGGACGGTGGTGAAGAAGAGCTGGTTGATGTTGCCGATCTCGTCGACCACGGCGACCGACCGGACCTCCTTACCCTTCATGACGAGGAAGAGATAGCGCAAGTTCGCTATCTTGGTGATCGGGGTCAGCTTGAAGATATCCTGCCCCTCCTCTATCTTGATCCCCGCCTTGCGGGAGAGGACCGGGTCGGCCTTCTTGATGCCGAATTTCTTCTTTATCTCGGCGACGCCCTTGAGGAATACCATGTAATCGCCGTAGTCGCCCTGCCCCTTCTTGGTCATCACCGTCTTCTTCTCGAAGTTGATGAAGGCCAGTTCCTTGTCGTTGATGAAGGTCTGCCGGTCGAGTTTAGCCGCCTTGGTGTAGTCGAAGCGCATGAACACCGGCGCCTTGTAGTAGATGGTGCCGATCTCGGGATCGGCGACCTTTTTGGTCAGTTTCGAGGTGAACACCTGCGTAAAATCGGCCTTGAAGCTCTTGAGCGATTCGTAGTTGAGTAGCAGTTCGTCACTCTGCGCCGGTGCCGTCTGAGCGGTCAGGACAGCGGCGGACAGGAGGATGGCGAACAGGAGCAAGCGCGTTCTCATCATTCCGTTCTCCTTTGCGTTATCGGTAGGTCACCACCGTCTCCTCAAAGACCGGGCTGTACTCGAATATCCGCGCCTTGAGCGGTGAGAAGAGCAGCACATGGCCGTTGGGAAGCGGAAGCATCCGTTCGAAAATATCGGTCGAATCGGGGCCGACGAAGGTGCGCGACGGCACCACGGTGAACGCGAAGGAAAGTCCGCGCGCGGTGGTCACCTTGTCGGTGCGGCGCTGTACGAGCACATCGACATAGCGGTCGCTGAAGGAGACCTCGCGCGAAACGGCGGCGTTCCAGCCGGCCGGCATCTCGCGGGCGGTCCGTTCCACCACCGTGCCGCCCGGCATCACCGCACGGACCAGATAGCGGCCCAGCGGATAGATGCCGTAGGAGATATGGTCGCCGTAGCAGGCGGCGATATCGTCGCCCCAGAGCCCCGGATCGAGCTGCAGCGCCTGTCCGTTGATGACACGATGGACCGGTAGCGATATGCCGGTGCGCGCCGGTATCAGGCACTCCTCGGTCTGCCGCGTCCCGGTAAGGAGTATGGCGTAGTCGGCGGGATCGCCGGTGATGAATTTCGTGAAATCGGCGCGGTCGTCGATAAGCAGGCCGTCGGCGGCGTTCCATATTCCGCCGTCGGAGAGGGACCCTTCGAAGAGCGCCTCGTAGGTCAGTTCGTAGGATATCGCGAAGGGAAGTCCCCGCATGGCGGCTACCCGTTCGATGCGCGGCATGTTGGATTCGGTCGTGTCGCCCTCCTCCGGGATGGTCGCCCCGGCGTAGGTGAGCTCCGGCAGGCCCGACACCCCCTCTTCGAGCGGTTCGAGCATCCAGCCGCGGGTAAGCATATCGTAGGAGAAGATGCGCCCCGAATCGGTGGCGAACCATACTATCGCATCGGATCCTTTCGCGTCGTAGGTGCCGGCGGGGAGGACCAGCGTATCGGCATCGGTCGCCGCTTCGTCGGCGGCCGTCAGCGCGAGACGCAACACCGCGTCGCCGTCATCCTGCAGGGAGTCCTCGATCACCTCGTCGCTGTCGCTGGAGAACAGGTTGTCCCCGTCGCTCGTGAGCAGATAGACCGTCCCTTTGGCGAAATACTGTTCGTCATCGAGTATGGAGTAGACGCGCGTACCGATGTATCCGGCCGCCGCCGCGGTCGTGATCCGGACATCGAGCGGCACCGGGATGGTCGTCACGGCCGCATCGCCGAGGGCAAGCCCGGTCACCACCGTCGCCGCGGTATCGTTCCACAGCACGAAACGGTCGTCGGTCAGCGCCGCGATCCCCGTGAAGGGGGCCGCGTCGGTCAGACCGTCCGGCAGATCGGCGTCATCGGCAATAAGCACCGGAGCGGCGGCGGGCCCGGTCACCGTGAGCAGGAACGGCAGGCCGCTCCCCTCCTCCAGCGCCACACAGCGCTCCCCGTCACAGGCGATATCGGAAAAACGCCGGCCCGTCGTCTGCGGATAGACCGTGCCGTCCGCCGCGACCAGCGCCGTCCGTTCGGTCATGAAATCGTCGCCCCGGACTAGGAAGAAGTTCCCCAGCGTATCGACGGTGCGCGGCATCATATCGAGCGCGATCGAGCCCTTTTCCAGATCGACCTCGGCCAGCGCCGTATCGAGCCGTTTGAAGACCAGCTGCCGCTCTTCGGGTACCGCTATGGCCACCTGCAGGCCGTCATCGAAGAGCATCAGATCGAACCCCGCCACGACCGGTCCCGCGAGCAGTCCGGCGCCGTCGCCCTTGGTGCCGTCGCTGAAATTCTCGTCGATCACGCCGTTGCAGCCGTCCAGCAGTTTTATCTTGCCGCCGTACACGGTGTTGTCGGCGACAAAGGCGACATAGCCGGCCGAACCGTCGGAACAGGCGACCTCTTTGTGAAGAAGACGCGCCTCGACCGGGAGTTTCAGATAGTATTTGTCGGCCGCATCGTCGCACCCGGCCGCCAGAAAAGCGATGCCGAGCAGAAGGAACAGTGTCGGGATATACCGCGTCATGGCAGCACCTCCCCGACCGTGAACAGATCGTCCTTCTTCGTGCAGTCCGCCTGCATCACCAGTATGCGGTCCTCCTTGAAACAGTCGATGAACAGGCGCCGCTGCGCGTCGTCGGCGCGGCTGTGGAGCTGATAGGGAGAACAGTCGTCGATCTTTATCCGCGCTATCTGCCCGCCGCCGAACGATTCGTAGGCGGTGACGGTATGTTCCGACGGCGACGCGACGAAGACCAGCTCCATCCCCGGTTCGCTGCCGCAGGACACGACCGCCGCCTCGCCCAGATCGCCCTCGACCGCCGTACCCCAGCGCCGCTCGGCCGTGAGAATGCCCGCGTTCTCGACGATCTCTATCTTCAGCAACGACGGATATTCGTACCCCGAATCGTCGCGATCGCGGTAGGAAAGATAATAGGTGGACGGCCATTCGACCGAGGGAACGATATCGCGCAGATCGACACCCGGCGCCGGAAGCGGCAGGGCGAGCGTGCCGGTGACGGCCGAAACGACACCCTCCGTTTCGTCGGTCTTCGGGATATCTGCGGTGATGCGCAGAACGCCGAGGAAATCGGCCGCCTTGTGCGTGGTCAGATATATCCGGTGCGGCTCGTCGGCGATGATATCGGTTATCCCGTTCTCCATCTTGAAGGTCGCCGCGAGCGTGTCGCCGTCACTGTCGCGCTGGAACACCGCCACTTCGCCGTTGAGGATATGGGTCACCAGCAGCAGCCGGTCGCTCTCCCCCAGCGCCATCGCGTAAGGTTCGCGCCGCACCGTCTGGGTCACCTCGGCGAGTTTAAGATTATCGTGATAGACCAGCCACGGGATATCCTGCAGCGGATCGCGCATGATATCGAGACGGTGGAGCGCCTGCGATTCGCGGGTGGTGACATAGAGCGTCTTCTCATCGCCGGTGAGCGCCAGACGGCCGCCCAGCGAATCGACGAGCACCGACGAGATGACCTTCCCCTGCGCCAGATCGACCACCGACACCCGGCCGTGATCGTAGGCGCGCTCGAAGTTGCTCGACAGCAGCAACAGGTAGTTCCCGTCGGCCGTCAGCAGCATGTCGGTGACCGAGAACACCGCGTTTTCGGGCGGCACTTCGCGGTCTATCGACTCGGCGCAGCCCGCCGCGATAAGCAACAGCAGTGCGCAGAGGAGGAAAAGAGGGCTCCATGATCGCATCATTTCTTTTTATCCTGTGTCTCTTTGTTTTTCTCACGGGGCGGCAGGCCGAGCTTTTTCTCGAGTTCCGCGGTCATCTTGGGGTATTCGGTCGTCGGGAATATCTCGCGCATCCCGATCACCACCTTCTTCGCGTAGTCCTTCTTTCCCAGTTCGATGAGCGCCGCGGCGATGCGCAGATAGCTGATCTCGTGCTTGACGCACCCCTTGTGGTCGGTGTCTATGCGGCGGTACTGCTCTATCGCGCTGTTCCATGCCTTTTCGGCGGAGAACGATTCTCCGGTGTAGAAGATCGCTTCGCAGTCGTGCCGGCCCGGGAACTTGGCGACATAGCGGGTCCACCCGTCGCGGACCTGCGGCGCGATGGCGGCATCGGTACTCATTTTCTGGAGTTCGGCGAACGCCTTCTCGGGATCCTCGGGCAGCCGCATGGTGCCGCTCTTATCGATGGTCACATGTTCGACCGGTTTCTGTTCCTCGACCCCCGCCTTCAGCAGCGTCAGTTCTTTTGAAAGGGCTTCGTACTGCTCCGCCAGCCGTTTGACCGTCGGCGTCAGTTCGGCAGCCGCCTTATTGGTCCCGACATCTATCGAGTCGATGCGGTTGTTGATGTCGCGGATGGTGTTCTTGAGATCGTCGAGCGTCGAGAACGAGAGACTCATCTTGTTCTCCTGCGCCGTCTTGTCGAGATTCAACTTCTCCTCTATCTTGGTGAGCCGCTGAGCTATCGCCGCAAGATCGGCCCGCAGCGTCTCCTCGAGCACCTTCCGCTTGGCGGTGTTGTCGGCGATGCACTGCGCCTTGGCCACATCGACATCCTTTTTAAGCGCGATGCACCCCGCCATGAACAGCAGGCAGCAGGCCGCTATGAAACGGGTCACCGGAAGGTTCCTCAAGATATCCCTACTCCTCGTCAAGAAGCAGGAACTTCGCCTTGATATAATATTCGTCGCTGGAAGAAAGGTTGGCGGTCAGTTTGCGCAGGATGGTCTTTGCCTGTTCCGGATCCTCGGTCATCAGGCGGCTCGCCTCCGCGAACATCGACGCGGCGGTCTTGAGCACCTCCGCAAAGCCGTCCTTCACCTGCTTGTTCTCCTTGTCGTAGTAGGCCGCCTTGTAGAGCAGTTTGCGCGCCTCTTTGAAGTCGCCGTCCCTGAGCTTACCCAGCGCCCGGCCGACCTGTATCTGGATGCGCAGGCCGTTTATCTCCTTGGTGACGCCGGTCGCCTCGACATCGCGGCTCCGCTCTATCTCGTATTCCTTCTTGGAACTGCCGGCCGACTTGTCTATCATCTTCTTCGCGGTGCCGTCCAGACGGGCGAGGAAATCGCGTTCTATCTGCGATTTGCGCTTGTCGTATTCCTTCTTGGCCGCCGCCTCTTTCGCCCCCGCCTTGGCGAGTTCCGCCTCGAAGGCCGCCTGACGCGCCTTGGCGTTCTTCTCCCATTCGTCGCGCTTTATCACGATCCCCTTGTCAAGCTTCTCTATGGTCATCTTGAGGCGCGTCTGTTCATTGTCGCGCTCCTTGATGAGCCCCTTCATCTCGGCCTCGAGGTCCTTCATCTCCTTCTCGAGCTTGGCACGGTCCTGCTTGTGGAGATTCTCGTACTTGGCGTAGACCGCCTTGCGATCCTTCTCCTGCTGGACCTCCATGCTCTGCGCCTTCTTGACCGAGTCCTCTTCTATCTTCTGGACCTTCTTCTCGGCGTCCATCTTGAGCTGTTCAACCTTCTTGGCGAGCCCTTCGCGCAGTTTGTCGCCCTGCTTGGCCGAATCGTTCATCTGCTTCTCGAGCGCCGCGAGCGCTTTCTTCTTCTTCTCCAGCTCGGTCTCGAAGGCGGCGCGCCGCTTCTTCGCCTCGGCGACGAATTGTTCCTCGCGCGCCTTCTGACGCCCCTCTATCTCCTTGACCTTACGGTTGCGCTCGGCCTCTATCGACTTTTGCATCGAATCGAACTTCTTCTGGAAGTCCTTTTTCTGCTTCTGCGTGGCCGACAACCGTTTCTCTATCTCCTTCTTCTCGGCCTCTTTCTTTGATTTGAACGCGGCCGTCTCACTGTCTATTTTACTCTTGGTATCTTTGAACGACTTTTCAAGGTCCTTATTGAGTCCCGCTATCTCCTTGTCGACCGGCTCGGTCTTGCTCTTGATGAACCCCTCGCGCCCCTTTTCGAAATTCTGGAGCGTCTTATTGGCCGAAGCGAGCTTCTTCTGCATATCCTTGTAGTCGGTCTTCTTCTCGTAGTTGTTGTATTTCTCCTCGAACTTGCGCATGTCGGCCTCGACCGCCTCGACATCCTTCTGGAGTTTCTGCGCCTGCGATTCAAACTCCTTGTCACCGGTCTCTTCGGCCTTGCGCCGCTTCTCATCGGCATCTTTGTCTATCTTCTCGCGCTCCTTGTCGACCTTCTCCTGCACCTTTGAGATACGCTGCTCCTGCTTCTCGATGAACTGGTCGAGTTCCTGCTGGACCTTCTCGAGCGCCTTGGTATCGGCCTCGTCCTTCTTATCGAAGTCGGCCATCTGGTTGTTGAGCTCCTCGGTCTTTTTCTGCGACGCCTTCTCGGCATCCTCGATGTCCTTGCGGTCCTGCGCCTCGTCCTTGCCGACGCCCTTATCGCGTTCTTCCTGCAGTTTCTGCTCGGCCTTGTCGAACTTCTGGTTGTCCTTCTCTATCTCTTTATTCTTCGCTTCGATCTGCTTCTCGGTATCCTTCGACTTGCCCTCGAGGTCGGCTATCTGCTTCTCGGTCTCCTTTTCGAGTTTGCGCGACTCTTTCTCCTGATTCTTGAGGGTGTCGCTCTTCTCCTTCTCGGCCGCCTTGCGCATATTCTCGTACTTCTTCTCGAGCGCCTTGATCTCCTGATCGATCGCATCCTTGTACGAATCCTCGAAACCCTTATCGTTGCCGTACTGTTCGGTCTTCTTGGTTATCTTGTTGTCGAACACCTTGATCTTCTTCTCGTACTTCTCGTCGAGTCCGCCCTCGAGATCGGTCTGCGCGCTCTTGATGTCGGCCGCGTTCTTCTCCTCGTACTCCTTCTCCTTGCGGCGGAAGTCCTTCTCATCCGATTCGAACTTGCGGGTGATGGTGTCCTTGAGCTTCGCCGTCGCGCCCAGTTCATCCTCCAACTTGCGAAGCTGATCTTCCTTCCACTTCTTGTGGTCGCCTATCTCGCCTTTGAACTCTTTGAACATCTTGCGGAAGTTCGAGCCGTCGTCGGCCGTTTCGTTGTATTTCCAGCGCTCGTTGCTCTCTTTGGTGAAGACGATCGCCTTGTAGCCGGCCTGACGGACCTTGTCGTCCTTCTCGGCGGCGCGGTCGAGGTTGTCCAGCGCGGCGGCCCAGTCCTCGGACTTGATGGCATCCTTCGCCTTTTCCATCAGCTTCCGGATATCGTCGGCGGTGTCGGCCAGATCGGTCTCGTCGGAGGCGCGGAACGAAGCGACCGCGTCCTTGTACGCGGCGGTCTGGTAGGACTTGAAGCCCTTGCGCATCGTCTCTTTCTTCTCGCTGGAGGAGAGCTTCTTCGCCGGCTGATCGGAGGAAGACGAGGTATCCTCTTCCTCGGCCGAAGAACCCTTGTCCTCTTCGACATCGTCCTTTATCTTGCTGATGAGCTTGTTGACCGAGCCGAGCACTTCACCGGCCATATCCTCCGGCTCGTCGTCCTCCTCGACATCGATGGCCCCTTCGGCCACCTTGCGGCCCTTCTTGTTGAATATCGTGAGCTCTATCTTCCCCTTGGCGTAACCGATCAGGAGCGCCAGATCGAAGTCGGTCTGGTCCTTGGCGGCCCGCTCGATACAGGCTATCTTGCCCGCGCACTTCTTCACCTGCTTCTGTATCTCGCCCGACAGCGAGTCGGCGCCTGATGTGTCGGCCTCTTTCACTTTTTTGTAGAGTAACGGCAGGTTCTCGTCGAGTCCCTGAGCGAACTCCTTTTCGGCGTCCTTCTTCCACGAGGTCGGGAATACGACAAGAGACTTGGCACAAAGAGTTCCGGCCATGAGTAATGCACAAAACATCGTGGCCAACCGGATCGTGTTCTTCAAGGTAGCCCCCTTATCAAAAAAGTGAATCATTAAGCCTAACGCGCGCCCTACCATATATAAAAGGGCCGGTGATGTCAAAATTTTTAACGAGGTATCGCCGCCGTTCGAAGGTCGCGAAAAAAGAATGTTTGACAAAGCGGCGTTTATCGCTATAAAAGGGGCCTGCGTGGGGCTGTAGCGCAGTTGGGAGCGCGCTAGAATCGCACTCTAGAGGCCGCCGGTTCGATCCCGGCCAGCTCCACCATTTCTCCTGATATTCCGCACAGAATAAGAACCAACGAGAATATAAAGCGGAGAGACTATTTCTCCGGGGACTTTTCCTTCTCCAGCGCCGCGAGCGTCACATGATTGCGCCACAGCCACACAAGCCCGATGATGGTGACCGGCACTATCTGCGCCATGTGGAGCACCAGCGACACCGCCATTCCGAGCGTCGTGACGATGGCGAATATCTCCAGCGACTTCACGACCGCGAACTGGAACACCCCGAGCCCGCCCGGCGTCGACGGGATGAGCATCCCCATGTTGACCGTCACGAGCATCAGCAGATACGCTATCCACGGGATATGGAGGCCGAACGCCTTGACGATGAGCACATAGACCCCTATCTCGATGCTCCAGACCACAAACGACAGGAACAGCACCGTGGCAAGCTGCGACAAAGACTCTATCGCCCGGGTACCGTGCAGGAACTTCTCCAGCAGGTCGAATGGCATCGCCAGCCACTTCGGGACCCGCCCCGAAACGGCGCGGACGATACGCACCGGCAGATCGGAAAAACTGCTGAAAAGGACGAAAACGAACAGCGACACGAATATAAGCCCCGCCAGTTCGGCGAGGTTGCGTACCCACCCCGGGAACGGATAGGTGAACAGGAGTACCGCGAGTATCAGGAATACCGTCAGCCCGTCGAAAATGCGCTCGACGAATATCGATGCGAAAGCGGCGGTACGCGAGATGCCGTTGCGGCTCCCGGCGAGATAGGCGCGGGTGAATTCGCCGATACGGCCCGGCAGAACATTGTTGACCGCGTAGCCCGCGGCAACCAGCCGTATCGATTCAACGAGCGAAATTTTCTTCAAATGGCCGAGGAGCGCCCGCCAACGCAGACCGCGGATGATGAACGACGAGAGGTAGAGCGCCATCCCGGCGGCGACATAGAGGAGATTGCTGTCGGCGAGATATCTGACGAACAGCACCAGATCTATCTGACGGAACAGGAGCCAGAACAGGACGATGGTGACGATGAGTCCGATGAGCGCCTTGATGTAATTGGTCATGAAGCAAGCCCCGCCAGAGTAGTGCGCCGGTATTTCTGTATCGCCTCTTCGGTGCGGGCGAATTCGTCGGCAAGCCGTGTGAGCAGCGGCGCGATGCCGTCGCGCGTCCCTTCGGCCGCCAGTTTCTCGATCTTATAGGAAGTATCCTGCATCGCCTTCGCGCCGATATTGCCGCAGGAACCCTTGATGGCGTGCGCCTCTATCCGTACCGTATGGAGATCGCCGCCGCCCGCCAGCCGCCGGAGCGTTTCGATCCGCTTGCGGGTGTCGGTCAGGAAGAGCGCCAGCATCTCCTCTTCGAAACGGCGATCGTTCTCGGAGGTGCGCTGGAGCACCGCCGGATCGAGCGCCTGCCGGGTGTCGGTCGCCGGCGCCGGGACGCTCTCTACCCCGGCCGCGCCGATCCGCCCGAGCGCCGCCTGCAGCGACTCCATAGTGACCGGTTTGGGAAGGTAGTCGTTCATCCCCGCCGCAATGCACTTTTCGCGGTCGCCGCGCATGACATTGGCGGTCATCGCGATGATCGGCATCGTCTCGAACCCCCCGCCCAGCGCGCGGATGCGCCGGGTCGCCTCGAAACCGTCGAGTATCGGCATCTGACAGTCCATCAGGACCAGCTCGTAACGCTTCTTCCCGCACGCCTCGACCGCCTCCGCCCCGTGGTAGGCGATATCGCAGGCGAAACCGAGTTTGGCGAGCATTTTCGCCGCCACCTTCTGGTTGACGAGATTGTCCTCGACCAGCAGTATCTTCGCCTCGCCCGGCGCCGCAACGCGGATATCGCGCGACACCGGCTTCCGTTCGGCCGCCGATTCGTGCGCCATGCCCTCGGTCTCGATCCGTTCATCGGCCGCGTGGGCCGTTTCGCGTTCCTCGATAAGTCGCATGAGCGCACCGGCCGCCGCGGTGATAAGTTCCACCGGTTCCTGCTGTTCGGGAAGCAGGCGTGTGC
>CAYPQK010000016.1:38388-41491 GCA_964412895.1 uncultured Spirochaetales bacterium | reverse complement strand
GAGGGCGGTGAAACGGCGGGTCAGATCGGCGCCGTCGTGCGGCTCGACCAGCCACACCACGCCGTATTCGCACTCCGCCTCGACACCCACCGACAGCGGGTCGATGAGGCTGAAACGCGGCGTCGGATTGAACCCTTCGGAGTAGAGTATCTTTATCTCCTCGCGGGTGAATCCCTTGAGGAAGAACTCGACCAGATCAAGGTGCCCGATGGAAAGGGCGCGCCCCTTCTTCTCGAAGGCAAAGAGCCACGGCACCGCGTTGCCGCGGTTGAAGCCGTCGGGCGGCCGCGTCGCGACCGGCGTTTCAACGGCGGCGGTCAGGGCGGTCCGCTCAAGGAGCGGCAAGGTCCGTTCATGGTCGCAGACGCCGCAGTCGACGCAGACCCCGCCGATGGCGCAGTCGGGGGTCTCTTCGCCCCGGAACGCTTTTTCCCGCTCGGCCAGCAGGAACTCGCGCGTCACTCCCATGTCGACATAATCGTAGGGAAGCGGCTTGTCGATAGGCCGCGGACCGCACAGTTCGTCGGGCGACAGTCCGGCCCGTTCCACCGCACCGCTCCAAAGCCCGAAGTCGAAATCTTCGTCCCAGCTCTGCAGGCCGGTCATCTTCCGCGCCACCTCGGCAAGCGCCGCACCCATGCGACGGTCGGCCCGCGTCAGCATTCCTTCGACATGGCTGAGGAATCGGTTATGCCACGAGAGTTTCAGGTTGCGGCTTTTTTTAAGTCCGTCGATGAGCATCCGCTGTTTGCGGCCGGTCTCATCCAGCGATATCATCCCCTCCCACTGGAACGGGGTGAAGGGCTGCGGCACGAAGGTGGAAAAACTCGCCGTCACCGAGGCGCGGCCGCCGTAGCGGCGGGCGATCTGGGAGACCTCGCGCAGGAGTGCTATGGTTTCTTCCATGTCGGCGTCGGTCTCGCCCGGGAGTCCCAGCATGAAGTAAAGCTTCAGATGGAACCAGCCGGCGTTGAATATCTTCTCGACCGACGCGATGAGTTGGGCGGTCGTATTCCCTTTGTTGACACTGCGGCGGAGCCGTTCACTCCCCGATTCGGGGGCGAGCGTGAAGCCCGACTTGCGTCCCGCGGCGGCCAGCGCCACCATCCGGTCGGTGAGCGTCTCGACCCGCAGACTCGGCAGCGACACCGAGAATTCGCGCCCCGCCGCCGCCCGCGCAAAACAAAGGATATCCTCGATATGGCTGTGATCGCCCGCCGAAAGCGACAGGAAACCCGCCTCGCGGTAGCCCCCCTTGATGACATCGCGCCGCAGGAGGTCGAGCACCTTCGCGGTGTCGCGCTCGCGGTGCGGCCGGTAGATGATGCCCGCCATGCAGAAGCGACAGCCGCGGGTACAGCCGCGCTGTATCTCGGCGGTGTAGCGGTCGTGCACCGTCTGGAGGCCGAATATCGGCTGCTCATCGGGGGTGAGCGACAGGTCGTTCAGATCGGGGGCGATGTTCCGCTTCGGCGGGAACGCCTCGTGGAACGCCGTCAGCCGTTCGTCGCGACTCTTGTGCCGTCGCAGTATATCGACGATGCGCTCCGCGTTGGGTTCCACTTCGCCGATGTAGGCGTGGTCGATGAAGTCGCGCAGCGGTTCGGGGTTGCACAGCACCGGCCCGCCCGCCATGATGACCGGATCGTTCGCGCCGCGCTCGGCGGCCCGCAGCGGTATCCCGGCCACATCGAGCATCCGCAGAAAGGTCGGGAACTGCAACTGGTACTGGAACGAGACGGCGATGAGGTCGAATTCACGCCAGTCGCGTCCCGAGAAGAACCCCTCCAGCCGTCCCGCGCGCCGGTAGGCCGCCTCCATGTCGGCGGCAAAGGCGAAGCCGTAGTCGACCGCCGCGCCGTAGCGCTGGAACAGGTGGCGCAGTATCTTGATCCCTTCGTGGCTCCGGGCGATCTCGAACAGATCGGGGAACACCACCAGTATCTTGGGCGCATCTTTCGGCGGCATAACGGCATCGGGCAGTATGACCGGGGAGAAGTAACGGCCCGGCCGGTCGACCGAGCGGAGAACGGAGGTTTTTAGTTCCACAGGTAGATCTCTACGGCAAAGGTGATGTCGAAAAAGAAGGTGTCGTTGGTAAAGAAGTTATAGCCGATACCCGGCTGGATGGTGAACTGCGCCTCTTCGAGCGGCACGATGTAGATGCCGGCGCGCAGTTCGATGGTGGAGAAAAGCTGGTTGACCTTGATCTTTTTCTTTGTCGCGGTATCAGGATCGGCGGCGTTCGCGACCCACGCGACCTTCTCGCCGAGCGTCGACCAGAAGAACTGTCCGCTGATGCCGCCGGCGAACCCGGTCTTCTTCCCCCCGGCGGTGATGCCCGCCTCGCCCCACCCGCCGATGATGAACGCCGAAGCATTGCGGTTGGTCATATAAAGCGAATTGATGCGCAACAGCCCCGCCGCGTTATCGGCGTCGAGCCACTGGAACGAGGCGCCGAGTGTCAGGCCGTGGAACTCGTAGCGCGTCCCGCCGTAGCCGAAGTTGAGCGATATGTATTCGTGGACCGGGGCGTTGTAGAGGAAAAATTGCCGCTCGATGCCGATCTCGGCGGTGAGCGACGGTATCCCGGCGTGCTGGATGCGGCCGTCGAGGTGCGCCCGCAGCGGCAGGGCCGCCAGCAGGAGGATCAGGACGGACACGAACTTCTTCACGGCCGCCTCCGCCGCGCGATCTCGTCGAGGATATGGTCGATGAGCCGGTCGAAGTAGGGCGCGGCCGTCAGCGGGGTCGAGAACTGTATCGTCAGCATATCGCCTTCCCGCGAGAGGGTCGAGGAAAGACCGGCGTTCTCGTGCGATTCGATCAGGTAGTGCAGCAAGACATTATCCTTCTTATGCAGTGTCACCAGCCGGTGCCAGCTCACGCGGCGCCTAGCGCTGTATATCGAGTTTAACGAGCTTCAGCCGGTTATCGCCGTCGTTGGCGACATCCTGATAGTTGGTGATATTGGCGCGGATATCTTCCTGATAGATACCGGCGAGGACCCAGTAGTAGCTGTTCTTGTTGTCGCCCGGGATGCGCACCGTGATGGGATGCTTCACGATGTCGCCTTTCTTCCAGAAGGTGGTCGGGTATTCGC
>CAYPQK010000016.1:0-38378 GCA_964412895.1 uncultured Spirochaetales bacterium | reverse complement strand
ATCGTCCTTGGTCCGCTTGTCGCGCATATCGCCTTCGACATGGACGAACACGGTGTAGTCGCGCGGGATGTTGTCGCGCAGCGCCTTGAAGTAGACCTCGATGCGGACCGTCTCCCCCTCTTTCGGCGTCGTATCGCCCTGCAGGATGCGGTAGGAGACCAGTTCCACGGCGTTGTCGAAGATCGCGCCGACCTTGATGTCCCCTTCGGGTATGCTCTGGAGGATGTACTTGTCCTTGTTGTTGAACTCCTTCTTGTTGCCGCCGTAGACCTTGTAGAGGAAGTTCTGCGGCACCTTGGCCACCACATCGAAGTTCTTGTTGACCCGCTTCATGAGATTCTCGAACCGTTTCTTGTCGGGATTCTTCACGATGGCGTACTGCACCCCCGGCCGGTCGAAGAAGCGCAGGACCGCCTGTTCCTTGTCGGAGGCGAGGAAGGTGATCTCGTTGAACGACCAGAAGGAGAGCGATTTTTCCAGCCACTTGTAATACTGCGCTATGGGCGCCCGCTCACTGCCGGTGTCTTTTTCATAGGCGTCCCACAGCGGCTTGTAGGAATACCAGGTCGCTATCTTGGGCATCGCATCGACGAAGAAGTAGATCATAAAGGCGGCCGGCAGAACGAAAATGATGCCGAGCGCCCACTTCTTGAACCGCTCCGAATACATCGCGGCCAGCAGGGTGAGTCCGAACAGGGCGAAGATCACCGCCATCACCGGGATGAAGGCGGGCAGCGACGGACCCTTGCGCTCCTGATAGAAGGTCACCATATACATCCAGACCATGAACTTGTTGCCGATGTCGCGCGCCACGATGGCCACGATCAACAGCCCCGTCAGGACCTCCAGCTTGCGCGACAGTCCCCACTTGGCGTTCCAGAGACCGTTGATATAGTAGCCGACGATGATGGCGAGCACCGGGACCACCGGGGCGATGTAATGGTGGAACTTGGTCGAAGAGAACGAGAGGAAAAAGAACGGCCCGACAAAGGCGCTGAACAGGAACAGCCGCAGTTTTAGTGAGTTCCCCTCCTTGTCGCCGTGGAAGAAGCGGTAGAAGGCCATCGGGATGAAGGCGCACCACGGGAAGAGCGCATAGCCAAGCACCCGCGGATAGAGCGTCCAGAGGTCGTTGGGCTTGTGTATCTCGCCGCCCACCCGCTTGAAGTGGTGATAAACGATGAATTCGTTGATGAAATCGTATCCAGCATCGACCCACATGTAGACGAACCACGGCCCGGCGACCAGCAGATAGACGCCGAAGCCGATGAGGTGCTTCTTGAAGTTGCGCCACGCGAAAAAGGCGCCGAAGTCGCCGGTGATGAGCATATAGATGAAAAACGCGGCGCCGGGAATGACGATGGAGAGGAGTCCCTTGGCGAGGAAGCCCCACCCTTCGAAGAAGTAGAAGAGGTAGAGGTAGAAGTCGCGGCGGGTCATCGTGATGCCGAACTTCCTGAAGCCGACGCGGACCGTCTCCTCTTCGCCGATATCGCCGAAGAAGTAGAGCGCCGCGCAGAGTATCGCGAGGACATTGAGTCCGATGAAGGGAAGGTCGACCATGACCTGCCGCGACAGCTGGAAGTACATCGGCGACATCATCATGACAAAGGCGCTGATGGCGGCCATTTTGCGGGTGAACAGGCGGGTGAGCAGCATATAGACGCCCGACAGGATGCCCAGCGAGAACAGGACCACCGGCAGGCGGCAGACGAACTCGTTTATGGGCAGGGTGCCGATGAAGGGCATCTGCAACCAGAACAGGAGCGGCGGCTTGGACCAGAAGCGGTTGCTTCCCTGATACCAGAGGCGGCCGAAGGCGCCGTGCTTGATGGTCTCCCAGGTGACCTGCGAATAGTGGCTCTCCCACGGATCGACCAGCAGATAGTTGAGCTTGACCATATAGAGCAGCGCGCCGATCACGACGATGCAGATGAGGAACAACTTGTCGAGATTATTAAGTTTGCCGGTGCGGCGTTCGTTCATGGTGGCGGCGTCTTGCCCAAGCCAAGTGGTCAGGAACTGCATGCGGTTCTCCCGGAGATCAATCCTTTCTGGTTATCGAAACCACGCGGAAACCATATTGTTCCCGCGCGAGAAGTCAAGAAAAGAGCGCGTCCCGCCCCTCATGGATGCGGATCTCTTTGTTGCTTAAAACTGAAAGAGATAACCTTTATATCCAGCACACAGGTATTTCACTGAGCGGGCCTGTATTTCTTTTGCAAGGAGCCCCATGCTATAATGCGAAAAGTGAACGATATGAACATCGGAGTCAATGTATGGAGAGAATTTCAGCCTCGGGAACAAGGTGAAGAACGACTGCTGTGCAATGTCTCGCCGGAAGGGCACCGATATGAACAATAGCCCGCCTTTGTTAAGATTTTCAAGCATATCGAAAATAAGTTCGCGTGGTCTTTCCAAATGTTCCAGAACATGTGTGCAGGCAATAACATCAAAGGACTCGGCAAAAACGCCTCTTTTAAAATATCCCGTCCTGATCCCGTCCGGCACATACTGGGCGGCCAAAGCAACGGCATGGCGATTAGGCTCTATTCCGGAAGAGATAAATCCTTGCGCGGTAGCTTCCATAACGATCGCCCCGACACCACAGCCGACATCGAGGAGGGTTTGGGCCTCAGGCTTTTCCTTTTTCAAAGCTGTTATCAGTTTCGCCGCCATTGCGCGGGAACGCTCGATCCTCCGGTTAAGGTACCCCGCATCGGCCTTTAGATTTTCATCTCTCTCCAAATAACCGGAGAAATTGAAAAGCGAATAACAGGTGGTACAGAGGTATAGTGGAAAGACCTTGTTCGACCGCGATCCTTTCAATTCCCTGATATATATTATCTTTTCGCCGGTGCAGACCGGACAGCAAAGTCCCGTGACCTTGCTGAAGTTCGCCGTCTCTTTTTTCATAGGCTCCTTACCCTTTTCAGAGCGCCAGCTCTGCGTAAATCGTTTCCTCGCCATGCAATCTCGGATACCCTAAACGCGGGCCATTGTGCCGGAAGTGAAAAAATTTGTCAAGCGCATTTCTTTCGGCTATAGTGCCGCCGTGGTCTTTTGTCTTATCATGATGGAGTAATAGCATGCAGCGCAAAGAGTTCATGGAAAAGATCGATCACCTTTTGAAGACCCATCAGAAGGTGGAGATGAATGTTTCGCGTGAAGAGCTCATCTTCCACGCCGTCACCCGCGGCAGGGCGCTCATCACGGTGAACGGCACTCTGGCCACTTGGACCCCGACCGAATCGACCGGCCGTAGCCCCAAGGACACCCTCATCGTCCGCCGTCCTGAAAGCGAGACGAAGATCGACTGGACCAGTCCCGCCTGCAACCCCTGCACGCCGGAGACCTTCGACATGCTCTTCGCCGACGCGATGGAGATGCTCACCAAGAAGCAGTCGTTCTATGTGACCGACCGCGTGCTGGGCGCCGACTCCTCCTACGCCCTTCCCTGCCGTACCATCACCGACCGGTCGCTGGTAGCGCTCTTTACCGACAACATGTTCCGTCCGGTGCCCAAAGACATCGAGAAAAGCATCTTCGCCGACAAGGGCTTCACGATACTCGCGGTCCCCTACAACAAACTCGACCCGGCCAAGTATGTCGGCCGCCTGCGTAAACTTCCCAGCGGTAAAACGACCGACATGGCCATCGTCATGGATTTCGACAATCGCATCGGCATCGTCGTCGGGTCGGCCTACCTCGGCACGGTCAAGAAAATGATGTTCACCGTCATGAACCACTACCTCCCCGAAATCGGCATCCTGCCGCTCCACTGTTCGGCCAACGAAGGGGAAAAAGGCAACTGCGCGCTGCTGCTGGGCCTGTCGGGCACCGGCAAGACGACGCTGTCGGCCGATCCGGAACGGGCGCTTTTGGGCGACGACGAACACGGCTGGAGCGACCACGGCGTGGCCAACTTCGAGAACGGCTGCTACGCCAAGCTCATCAATCTCAACAAGGAAAAGGAACCGGAGATATACAACGCCGTCTTCCATCAGGCGCACCATCTCAAACACGGCGCGATCATCGAGAACACGATGGTCTTCCCTGACGGTTCGTTCGACCTCTACGACGGACGACTCGCCGAGAACAGCCGCGCCGGTTTCCCGCTGTCGTTCCTGACCAACATCAAGGAGTCGGCCGTCAGCGGCCATCCGACGACGATATTGTTCCTCACCGCCGACGCCAACGGCGTTCTGCCGCCGGTCGCGAAACTGAACAAGGAACAGGCGATGATGTGGTACCTCATGGGCTACACCTCGAAACTCGCCGGGACCGAGACCGGCATCAAGGACCCCGAGACCGCCTTCTCGCGCTTCTTCGGCGAACCCTTCTTCCCGCGCAATCCCAACGACTATATCAACCTCTTCGGCGAGAAGCTCGACAAGCATCACGCCCATGTTTATTTGGTCAATACCGGTTGGTCCGGCGGCCCGGTCGGCAAGGGAAAACGGATGGACATCACCGTGACCCGTCGCCTCGTCTCGGCGGCGCTCAACGGCGAGCTGGAGAAGGTCGAGTACGCCGACAACACCCTTTTCCATTTCTCGGTGCCGCTCTCCTGCCCCGGCGTCGACGCGAACATCCTCAATCCGCAGAACACTTGGGAAGATAAGGAGGCATTCCACTACCGCGCCGAGAAGCTGGCCGAGGAATTCTCGCGTCACTTCGACCGCGCCTACGGTCTGCGCTCCATCAACCCCGCCGTCGTCAAGCAGTGCCCCGGCAAATAACCGCTCCGTACCACCAATAAAATCAATTGCATTCTTTACGCGTCGCGTTATAATCACACCGTTCCCTATCTCTTTTTCGGGAGGTTCCGATGCGTCTTATCGCCTTGGTACTTATGCTCTGTGTGTTTGTGCTGTTCGGTTGTGACAATCATGTCTCCCGGGCACCGCACGACAAGGACATGGCCGGTGGGTCTGACGACACGACGGCCGAAAAGGACGAAAGCGACGAAAAGGACATACAGGACACGACGGTTGATGAAGACATAGTGCCCGACGAGCCGGCCGATGATTACGAGCCGGTAGACGACTACGAACCGGTTGATGATTACGAGCCGGTTGATGATTACGAACCGGTTGATGATTATGAACCGGTTGATGACTACGAGCCGGTGGATGATTACGAACCGGTTGATGACTACGAGCCGGTGGATGATTACGAACCGGTGGATGATTATGAACCGGTTGATGACTACGAACCGGTGGATGATTATGAACCGGTGGACGACTATGAACCGGTCGACGACTACGAGCCGGTGGATGAGGACATGGACGGTGGGTCTGACGACACGACGGCCGAAGTAGACGAAGTTGACGATGTGGACATAGTGGACACGACGGTTGATGAAGACATAGTACCCGACGAACAGGTCGATGATTTCGTACCAGTCGACGACTTCGTGCCGGTTGACGATAGTCCGCTTCCCGACGACGATATCGTTCCCGATGCCTGTCAGGTCAACACCGACTGCTCGTTCGGCTACCGTTGCGACACCGCCGTCGATCCCAACGCCTGCATCTCGGCGAGCACCTGCAAGAACGATCTCGACTGCGCCAACTACCAGACCTGCACGGTGGTCGACAACTGGAAGGAGTGTCAGTTCGATATCGGCCAGACCTGCGAGAGCGACGCCGACTGCCAGCCGGGCGAGGTGTGCGAAACGGTCTTCCTCACCTACAAGGCCTGCCGCTCGATGAACGAATGCGCCACCGATGCCGAATGCGCAACCAATGAGGCCTGCATCTGGAACGACACTTACTACGAATGCACCCCGATATGTCAGGTCGACGCCGATTGCGGCTTCGGTTATCGCTGTACCGCCGCGACCCCCTACAATCTCTGCGAATACGCCAACGAATGCGCCACCGACGCCGACTGCCCCGCCTTCAACACCTGTCAGGCATCGGGCAACTGGCTGGTCTGCAAATTCTCGACCGGCGGCGGTTTCTGCACCTCCGACGCCGACTGCGACCCCTCCGAATACTGCGATCTCTCCATCGGCTTCTTCGGCACCTGCAAATCGCGTGACCAGTGCCAGATAGACGACGACTGCGGCGACGGAATGATCTGCACCGACAACGGCACCTTCAACGAATGCGTGCCGTCCAATCCGCAGCAATGCTATTTCGATTTCCAGTGCCCGACCGACTGGATCTGCGCCGAGAATGTCTGCGCGCCGCAGTATGCCGGGATCTGCCCCGAGATAGAGGGACTTTGGAACACCCTCATCTCCACCTCGCTCCTCTTCACCACTGGCTCCTCCTACGAATTCATCCCGGAGGGAGGCTGCAACGGCTCCGTCAAGCAGGAGGGCGGGACCATATCGACCGGCACCTTCGCGCAGACCTCGTCGTTCAACTACGAGCTCACGATGCTGCTCTTCTTCGACTGCACCGCGAACATAACGCTCAACACCTTCATGAGCATCACCTGCTCGAACGGCACGGCGACCCTTATCCGGAACTGAACGGATCGCCTTATCTGTTTTCTTGAGTCGGCCGTCGATTCATGCTAGATTCCCCCCGTCATAACACCGTGGAGGTCCCGATGCCCCAATACACCGCTGTCAAGGGAATGAACGATATCCTGCCGCCCGCGTCGCTCCGCTGGAGCCGGATGGAGGAGGATCTGCGCATGATCGCCGCGCGCCTCAACTATCAGGAGATACGCACCCCGGTGGTCGAATCGCTGGAACTATTCCAGCGCGGACTGGGCGAAACCTCCGATGTCGTCCAGAAGGAGATGTATGTCTTCGAGGATAAGAACGGCAACAAACTCGCCCTCAAACCCGAAGGGACCGCCGGGGTTGTCCGCGCCTTCATCGAACACAGCATCGGCATCGAGAAGCCGGGACCGCACAAACTCTTCTACATCGGTCCCAACTTCCGCTACGAAAAGCCGCAGAAAGGGCGCTACCGCCAGTTCCACCAGTTCGGGCTCGAGATATTCGGCGACCCGACCCCCGAGATGGACGCCGAACTGATCTACGCCGCGTCATTGATACTCGACCACTTCAAGGTCAAAGGCGAGATACGGGTCAACTCCATCGGCTGTCCCGCGTGCCGTCCGGCGTACCGCGAGAAACTCGTCAGTTACTTCCGTCCGAAGGCGGAGGAGCTCTGCGGCGACTGCCGCCGCCGTATCGATATCAACCCCCTGCGCCTCATCGACTGCAAGGCCGACTCTCCGCGCACCCGCTGGAACGACATCCCGGTCATCACCGATCACCTCTGCCCGCAGTGCGCGTCGGACTTCGACCGGCTGAAAAAAGCGCTTGAGATATTCCATGTCCCGTTCGTCATCGACCCCTTCATCGTCCGCGGGCTCGATTACTATGTGAAGACCGCCTTCGAGATAACGGCCGACACCGGCGGCACGCAGAACGCCATCGCGGGGGGCGGCCGCTACGATAACCTCGTCGCCGAGACGGGGGGCGACGCGACGCCCGCCACCGGCTTCGCCATCGGCCTTGAACGGTTACTCTCGGTCGTGCCGGAGGACTTTTACGGCATTCAGCCGCTCGCGATGGGCTTCGCGCTCTACGACGGCGGCATCCCGGCGCTCCTCCACCTCACCAAACACCTCTCGCACCACCCGGTCCGCTACATGGCCGAATACACGCCGCGCAAATTCAAGAACGCCCTGCAGAAGGCCAACAAGCTCGGCGCGCGCCATATCTTCATCTTCGGCGAGGACGAGGTGAAGAATTCTCAGGTGCTTTACAAGGACCTCGCGACCGGCGACCAGCAGCTCTTCGGCCAGCACGAAACGATGACCATCGTCTCAATGCTGATGGACAAGGAACTCGCGAAATGATCGTCCAAGAACTCACTGATATCTTCGACAAATACCGGTCCGACAAGGACATCTTCCACGACCTGATGCAGGTCCGGATGCAGGAGGTGCTCCTCGTCGCGACGCTCTACGACGCATTCATCCTTGAGCGCGACGGCCAGTTGTCGGAGCAGATATTCGGCGAATACTACCAACTGAACATCTCATCGGCGCCGCGCATAACCAGCGCCTACACCCCCGACGATGCCCTGCGCAAACTCGATCAGCGGCAATTCGATGTCGTGATACTGATGGTCGGGCTTGATGTCCGCGTCCCGCTGGCGCTCGCCGCCGAGATCAAAAAACGGCGGAATGTCCCGGTGATACTGCTCTTCAACAACTCGGCGAACCTCCACCTCTGCCCCATCGGTTCGCCCGAAATGAATAACATCGATCGCGTCTTTGTCTGGAACGGCTACTCGAAGATATTCCTCGCCATCACCAAATACCTTGAGGACAAACTCAATGTCGACAAGGACACCGGCCTCGGGATGGTGCAGGTGGTGCTCCTCATCGAGGACAGTATCCGGTTCTATTCACGCTATCTGCCGTTCCTCTACGCCGAGATCATGCGGCAGACCCAGCGGCTCATCGCCGACGAGAACCTCGACGAGATGAACAAGCTCCTCCGGATGCGGGCCCGGCCGAAGGTCCTGCTCGCCACCACCTACGAAGAGGCGCTCGAACTCTACCGCAAATACCGCAAATATCTGCTGGCCGTGGTCAGCGATGTCCGCTTCCCGCGCGCCGGGAAGATCGACCCGCAGGCGGGGCTCACCTTCGTCCGCTCGATAAAGGAAGAACTGCCCGACCTGCCGATACTCATGCAGAGTTCCGAGGCGCACAACGAACCGAAGGCGCACCTGCTCGGCGCCTCGTTCATCAACAAGAACTCCGAAAGCCTGTCGTTCGACATACGCAACTTCCTCATGGACCGGCTCGGCTTCGGCGGCTTTGTCTTCCGCGATCTCGAAGGGCACGAGATCGGCCGCGCGATGAACATGGAGGAATTCGAGGCGAACATCCGCACCATACCGGAGGCGTCGCTCATCTACCACGCCTCGCGCAACCATTTCAGCGCGTGGCTGACGGCGCGCGGCGAACTCATCTTCTCGCGGATACTGCGGTCGGCCCATGTCGGCGACTTCTCGAGCCCCGAGAAACTGCGCGAATTCATCATCTCGATATTCGAGAATGTCCGCAACAAGAAGGTCAAGGGACGCGTCATCAACTTCGACGAATCGGTCTTCGGCTCGTCCTCCTACATCGTCCGGTTCGCCAACGGATCGCTCGGCGGCAAGGGGCGCGGCATCGCCTTCATCAACAACCTCGTCGAGAACATCGACTTCTCGCGCCATGTCCCCGAGATGAATATCCGCATCCCGACCACCGCCGTCATCGGCATCGACGAATACGACAACATGATCGATTCGCACAACCTCCGCGACGCCATCTACCATGAGGAGGATCACGAACGGATACAGGCGCTGTTCCTCAACACCGCGCTCACCCTCGATCTGCGTAAGAAGCTGAAGAAGTTCCTGTCGTTGGTCACCTGTCCGCTCGCCGTCCGCTCGTCGGGACTATTCGAGGACATGCTGCTCCAGCCGTTCGCGGGCATCTACAACACCTACCTCATCCCCAACAACCACCCCGACATCAATGTCCGCTTCAAACAGCTCATGGAGGCGATAAAGCTCATCTACGCCTCCATCTTCTCGCCCAAGTCGCGCGCCTATTTCGACGCGGTGAACTATAAGATAGAGGAAGAGCGGATGGCGATCCTCATACAGGAGGTCGTCGGCCGCCGCCGTGATCGGTACTACTACCCGCATATCAGCGGCACCGCACAGTCGTTCAATTACTATCCGGTGGCCGATCTCAAGCCCGAGGACGGGCTCGCCACCGCCGCACTGGGACTCGGCAGTTATGTGGTCGAGGGGGAACAGGCGTTCCGCTTCTCGCCGCGCTATCCCAAACGCGATCTGGTATCACCCGAGTATCAGGCGCAGATGTCTCAGCGCTTCTTCTACGCGCTCGACCTTGACCGCCCCGAACCCGACCTCCGTTCCGGCGAGGAGTCGTGCTATGCGCGGCTCGATATCAGTGAGGCGGAACGGCACGGCGTCCTAACGCACCTCGCGTCGGTCTACGATCTCGAGAATCACCGCATCCAGCCGGGGCTGTCGGCGCGCGGCCCGCGCATCATCAACTTCGCCAACATCCTGAAGTACGACCACTTGCCGCTCGCCCGGACGCTCGAGATACTGCTTGAGGTCGGCGAGAAGTCGATGGGCAACCCGGTTGAGATAGAGTACGCGATCGACCTCGACGCCGACCGCACCGGCAAGCCGACCTTCTACCTGCTCCAGTTGAAACCGCTCATCCAGAAGTTCGAGGATGTCTCGATACGGCCCGAGGAGCTCGAACGCGGCGGACTGGTTCTGCACACCGACCGCGCGATGGGCAACGGCCGCGACGATACGGTGCACGACCTCATCTTCGTCGACCCCGCGCTGTTCAACAGCGGCGAAACGGTCAAGATGGCGGCCGAGATAGAGGAGCTCAACGCGGCGCTCAAGGCCGAAGGGCGCAAATGCATCCTCATCGGTTTCGGCCGCTGGGGGACGCGCGACCGCTGGCTCGGCATCCCGGTGCAGTTCAACCAGATATCGCAGGCTCGCGCCATGATCGAGGCGGGACTCGAAGGCTTTCAGGTCGATTCCTCGCTCGGCTCGCACTTCTTCCACAACATCACCTCGATGAACATCGGCTACTTCACCCTCGCCTACAACAACGCCGCCCACTTCATCGATTGGGAATGGCTCAAAAGCCTGCCGCCGCACCGCACGACCAAGCACCTGCGTCATGTCCGCACCGAGAGACCTTTCGAGATACTCATGGACGGCCGGAAAGGGATATCGGTCATCCGTAAGCCGCACGATTAAGGAGGCAGCATGGCAGCGTTCGAGGCGATACTGGGCGACATCAGCGGATTCATCTGGGGCTGGCCGCTCATCATACTGCTGTTCGGCACCCACCTCTTCCTCACCGTCCGGCTCCGCTTCATCCAGCGGCATATCGGCACCGCGATAAAGCTCTCCTTCAGTAAAAAACGCGAAGGGACCGGCGAGATCAGCCATTTCGGCGCCCTCACCACCGCCCTTGCCGCCACCATCGGTACCGGCAATATCGTCGGCGTCGCGACCGCCGTCGCGGTGGGCGGCCCCGGCGCGGTGCTCTGGATGTGGCTGACCGGCGTGTTCGGCATCGCCACCAAATACGGCGAGGCGGTCCTGTCGGTGAAATACCGCCGCCTTTCCCCCGACGGCACCGTCTCGGGCGGCCCGATGTACGCGCTGGAGGACGGGCTCAAGTCGAAATGGCTCGCGGTCCTTTTCGCCGCCTTCACCGCCATCGCCGCCTTCGGGATCGGCAACATGGTGCAAGCCAATTCCATCGCGGGGCTCATGGGAAACACCTTCGGCGTCCCCGGCTGGGTGACCGGCCTTGTCCTCACCGGGGCGACGGCGCTCGTGATCATCGGCGGGGTCCGCTCCATCGCCAAGGTCTGCGAGAAACTGGTGCCGCTCATGGTCGTCGTCTACTTCATCGGCTGTGTGATACTCCTTGCCATCGGCTGGCGGACGATACCCGATTCGCTGTGGCTCATCGTCACCTCGGCCTTCGGCGGCCACGCGGCCGTGGGCGGCTTTGTCGGCGCAGCGCTGAAAGAGACTGTCCGCTACGGCATCGCGCGGGGACTCTTCTCCAACGAAGCGGGGCTCGGCAGCGCCCCCATCGTCGCGGCGGCGGCGCAGACCAAGAACCCGGTGCGGCAGGCGCTCGTCTCATCGACCGGTACCTTCTGGGACACCGTGGTGGTCTGCCTCATCACCGGGCTGGTCATCGTCAATTCGGGCCGCTGGACCGAAGGACTCAATGGCTCGGCGCTCACCCACGCCGCCTTCTCTCAACTGGGATTTTTCGGCCCGATGCTCCTTACCTTCGGACTCCTCACCTTCGTCTTCTCGACGATACTCGGCTGGTCCTACTACGGCGAGAAGGCGGTCGAGTACCTCTTCGGCCGCGCGAGCATCCGCCCCTACCGTTTTCTGTGGGTCGGCGCGGTGATGGTTGGCTCGACGCTCTCGCTCGGGGCGGTCTGGACCTTCGCCGACATCGCCAACGGCCTGATGGCGCTCCCCAACCTCATCGCCCTCATCCTCCTCAACGGCGTCATCGTCGCCGAGACGCACAAATATCTCTGGACCCCCGACCGCCTCGACAGCGAAGAGTGACCCTCCGCTTTACTTTCTTTTTACCATTATATATACTGCTCCGTCGTTGATTGTGTACTGGGGAGCGGCCATGATAGAAAAAGAAGTTCTCATACTCGGCGCGGGGCTTTCGGGCATCTCGGCGAGCTACCATCTCGGCGGCCGCGATCACCTCGTCATCGAGAAGAATGACCATCCGGGCGGGCTCTGCACCTCGGAGCACAAGAACGGCTTCACCTTCGACCAGACGGGCCACTGGCTTCACCTTTCGAAAGACCCGACCAAGGCGCTCTTCCGGTCGCTCTTCCCCGACGACGCCGTCTCCATCGAGCGCAAGACCCACATCTTCTCGCACGGCGTCTATACCCTCTACCCCTTCCAGTCGAACACCTACGGATTGCCGCCGCAGGTGGTCAAAGAGTGCATCATCGGCTTTGTCAAGGCGCTCTACACCGCCGACAAGTCGAAGGCGAAAGAGAACTTCTACGAGTGGTGCATGGCCTACCTCGGCGAGGGAATGTCGAAGCACTTCATGATACCCTACAACTCGAAGATCTACACCGTCCATCCCAAGGAGATGGCCTCCCATTGGTGCGACTACTATGTCCCCAAGCCGACGCTCGACGAGGTGATCGAGGGGGCGGTGACCGCGCCGGAACGGAAGGTGGGCTACAACGCCGCCTTCAACTATCCCAAACTCGGCGGCATCGGCGAACTGCCCAAACGATTCTTTGCCAAAACGAACGCTGCCAACTACCGTTTCAACACCCGGCCGACGGCCATCGACCTTGAAAAGAAGGTGGTCACGCTCGACAGCGGCGAACAGGTCCACTACCGTCATCTCGTCAGTTCCATCCCGCTGCGCGACTTCCTGAACCTCGTCACCGGCAATTTCGCAGGGACGGCGAAAATGATAGCGGCGCGGATGCAGATAGCGGCGGTCAGCTACCTCAACATCGCCCTCAAAAAACCGGTCGGCCACCGCGGCCACTGGTTCTACATCCCCGAAGAGACCTTCATGCCCTACCGCGTCGGCAGTTTCAGCAACATCCACGCGCCGCTCGCGCCGAAGGGGGCCGGCTCGCTCTATGTCGAATACACCCATCAAGGGAATTTCACCGACACCGACAAACTCACCGAAGAATCGATCCGGCTCATCAGCGCGATGGGACTCATCACCGACGACGAGGAGGATATCGACTTCATCGACCACCGCCGCATCGACAATGGCTATGTGATCTTCCACCGCGAGTATTTCGACGATATGAAGACCATTCTCGAATATTTCGGGCGCACCGGTGTCCTGCCGGTCGGCCGCTACGGGAAATGGACCTACAACGCAATGGAGAACGCCATCCTCGACGGCAGGGAGGCGGCTTCGACCATAACGGGAGGGTGATCATGAGATACGCCGCGATCCTTTTTCTTTCTTTCCTTTTCATCTGTTCATGCGCCTCGACGCCCTTCGCGGAGGAACCGGCACAGAACACCGTCGAACCGGCCGCACCGGAGGCACCGGCACCGGTCGCGCCGGAGGCGGAGAAACAGCGGCTCGCGGTCCTCGACATGGAGGACACCACCGGCGACATCGACGCCGAATCGCTCGCGCAGGCGACCGACTATCTGCGGGTACTGGTAGTCCAGTCGCAGCGTTTTATCGTCGTGAATGATGAGGAGAAACAGGCGCTCATCCGCGAACTGCGCAAAGAATCGCACGGCGAACAGTACGATGAGAGCCAGCGGGTGCCGCTCGGCCAGCGCGTCGCCGCCAACATTGCCCTCATCACGACCATCCTGAAACTGCAGGAGAAATACATACTGAAGGCGGAACTGGTCGATCTCGCCAAGGAATCGATCATCGCCGGGGCATCGGAGGAGTTCGATCCCGACACCTTCCAACAGGCGATAGAGGCGGTCGCGCAGACAGTGACCACCGAAAAGGAGACGCCCGCCGATACCATGGTCGCCACCGCCCCGGCCGAAGAGGTGGCCCCGGCCGATATCCCGGTCAACGACGGCACGGAGGTCGCGGCCGACTATTCGGGCGACGAATACCATGACCACCACGACGGCGGCGGAGTCAACTTCGTCATCATCAACCTCGTCTCGTCTCGTCACGGCCACGAGCCCAATCCGTGGTATCAGCGGGCCGAAGAGCGGCGCCGGGAACGGGAACGGCGCGAACACGCCGAACATCAGCACCATGCCGATGAGCCGACCCATCACCACGCCGACGAACCGTCCCACGAACATATCGATGGCGCGATGCACGAAAAGGAGGAAGAGCCCCCGGCCAATGACGCGACGCCGCCGTCAGTGGAAAAACCGATAAAATTCAAACTGGTAAAAAAGCCGATACTCTTCCGCGCCCCCGCCAAGAAACAGCCCTCCAGTGGTGCCGTCGATGCACAGCCCGCGCCGTTCAAGGTCCTTCCGAAGACGACCCGCGATGAACCGGCGCCGGCTTATACCCTCCCTCCGAAAAAGGAGAAAGCGGCGAACGCCTCCCCCTCCCCGGTGTTCCGCATCGAACCGAAAAAGAGTGAACCGAAAAGAAGCGAACCCTCCCCGAGCACCGTCGATCCGGATAAAAAAGGGGGTCCGTTCTTCATCAACCGGACCGAACCGGCCAAGGAACAACCGGCCTTCCACCGGCAGGAACCGGTCCGTACCTACAACAAAAGCGAACCGGCCGCATCGCCGCGTCCGATCTTCACGCCATCGAAAAGCGTCACCCCCACTCCGTCGAGCAATTCCTCCTCCTCGAAGAAGAAGAAGGACGATGATAAGGATGACGATGACGACGATAAAAAGAAAGAGAAGAAGAAGCCTTCAACGGGCAATATCTTTATCCCGCGGAAGCGGTGATCACTGGTCGATTTTACAGACAATACTACGCTATATTTGCTTGACTTATCGGTTGCTGACCTCTATACTTAGCTTGTATTGACGGGGTGCGGCGAATATGGCGAGTCTTGAAGTTGACCGGACGGCATTCAGCGTCGGCGATCTGACCGACAACACCGAAGAAAAGCGTTACTGGCTCTCCCGTACACCCGCCGAACGACTTGAAGCGATAGAAACAAACCGCCGGATAGTCTATGGTTACCTCGACACTCCCCCGCGACTTCAAAGATTTTTTGAGGTTGTTAAACTCAAAGCAGGTTGAGTATCTGTTGGTCGGCGGTTATGCCGTCGGCTACTACGGATACCCCCGCGCTACTGCCGATATCGATGTCTGGATAGCCATATCGAAACAGAACGCCGGGCGCATCGTCGAAGCGCTCAAAGAATTCGGATTCACGATACCCGACCTCAAGCCGGAGTTGTTTCTTCAGAAAGAGCGCGTTATCCGTATGGGGCTGCCTCCGGTCAGGATAGAGGTGATGACCTCGGTTTCGGGCATCGACTTCGCCGACTGTTATGCGCGGCGGCTTATCGTGGAGATGGACGGCGTTCCGGTATCGCTCATCGAACTCGCTGACCTGAAAAAGAACAAGAAGGCGGCCGGACGCCCCAAAGACCTTGCTGACTTAGATCAACTTGCGTGACCGATCCCTTACATGGCTTACAAGATAAATTTCTAGAAAGTCAGACCGCGGAAGCGGTGATCACTTGTTGGCTTTGTAGAACTTATCCATGAATGCGACGAGTTTTTCGACCGACTCGACGCTCGTGGCATTGTAGAGACTCGCCCGGATGCCGCCCAGATCGCGGTACCCCTTGAGCCCGACCATCTCCTCGGCCTTCGCCTCCTTCACGAACTTCTCGTCGAGCGCCTCGGTGGGCAGATTGAAGTTCACATTCATCCACGACCGGTGCTCCTTGACGGTGACATAGCCCTTGTAGAAATCGGCATGGGCGTCAATGGCGCCGTAGATGAGTTCCGCTTTTTTGCGGTTCATCTCTTCCATCGCCTTGAGACCGCCCTTCGCGAGCACCCACTTCATGACCTTGCCGACGATGTAGATGTTGAAGCAGGGCGGGGTGTTGAAGAGCGACTGCTTCTTTATCTGCAGGTTGTAGTCGAGCGTCTTGGGGAGTTTTTTCTTGAAGGTCTTCTCGGCGAACGACTTCTTGATGACCACCGCGCAGACACCGGCGGGGCCGATGTTCTTCTGTGCGCCGGCGTAGATCATGTCGAATTTCGACGCGTCGAAGGTACGCGACAGGAAATCGCTCGACATGTCGGATATCAGCGGAATGCCCGGTTTCGCTTCGGGGAACTTCCAGAACTGGGTGCCGTAGATGGTGTTGTTGGTGGTGAAGTGGAGATACTTCGCGTTGTCGGTCATGTTCTCCTTCTTTATCTCGGGGAGGCGGCAGTAAGGCTTCGCCTCGCCCTTCGAGGTGGCCACGACATGGGCGTTGCCCCAGTAGGCCCCTTCTTCATGGGCCCGCTCGGCCCACTGACCGGTGACGATGTAGTCGGCGGTGTCGGTCTTTTCCATCGCGTTCATCGGGAGCATGATGAACTGGTGGGTCGCCCCGCCGCCGAGCCACAGCACGGAGTACTGTTCAGCCGAAAGCCCAAGAATCTTAAGCATATCGGCCTCGGCCTCGAAGATGACCTTCTCGAATTCCTTGGAACGGTGGCTGATCTCCATGACGCTCATGCCGGTGCCCATGAAATTGAGCATTTCGGCCTGCGCCTCTTTGAGTACCTCGGTCGGCAGCGCCGCGGGGCCCGCGTAAAAATTGTGAACCCGTTTCTCCATGATCGCCTCCTGAAAAGATGTTGTTATCGTTCGTTCATGTCCACACTTCGGTGCATATCAGTTGTAATGGGGAAAAAGTCCTTTTGCAACATTTTTCGCCCGCTCCGCTACCTCCCTAAATTTTATGGTTGATTTTACCACCGGAATTTTTATAATAAACTCGATGCGACAGTATAACCATACTATAAGAGAGTAAGTCTGATGGAGGCTATAATGAAGAAGTCCACGATCCTTGCGTTCGGCCTGCTGGCGTTCTTCGCCTTTTTCATGGTGAGTTGCGGCGACGAGCCGGTCGACCAGACCGATGATGTCGGCACCGGCGATGAAGAGCCGGGCGACGACGGCACCGTCGTGAAGGACGATGCGTTGCCCACGGATGACGCACCGCCGACCGAAGGCGACACCCCGCCCACCGAGGGGAACGACATCGACACCGACAACGGCGTGGATAACGATATCCCGACGGCGTGGGATGAAGAGGACGCCGACGGCGACGGGATAAAGAACGGCGTTGAAGGGACCGGCGATACCGACGGCGACGGCACCCCCGATTTCGAGGACACCGACGCCGACGGCGACGGCCTCCCCGACAGCACCGAGGCACCCAGCGGCATCCCGGTCGACACCGATTCGGACGCCACCCCCGACTATAAGGACACCGACGCCGACGGCGACGGCGTGCCCGACGGTATCGAAGGGACCGGCGATGTGGACGGCGACGGAAAGGCGAACTACCGCGACATCGACGCCGACGGCGACGGCATGCCCGACGGGATCGAGTGCGCGGCGCAGCCCTGCGTCGACACCGACGGCGACACCGCTCCCGATTTCCTCGATACCGATTCGGACGGCGACGGGGTACTTGACCTGTACGAAGGGAACAAGGATATGGACGGCGACGGCATCCCCAGCTACCTCGACGATGACGCCGACGGCGACGGTATAACCGACGCGACCGAATGCCCCGGACAGCCGTGCGTCGACTCCGACGGCGACAGCTACCCCGACTTCAAGGACAAGGATTCCGACAACGACGGGCTGGTCGACGCCGACGAGGTAACGATCGGCACCGACCCGACCAAGGCCGATACCGACGGCGACGGCACCGACGACAACACCGAGCACGCCTTCGGTTCCAACCCGAACGACCCGAACGACGACATACCGGACGACGCCTACTACTATGTCCTGCCCTACAACGACCCGGCGGTGCAGGATACGCTCGATTTCTCGACCGACATCAAGAGCGCCGACATCATGATCATGGTCGACCTCTCCGGTTCGATGACCGGCGAACACGCCAACCTCAAGACCGGCATCAACAACACCGTCATCACCGGCATCAAGGCGCAGATACCCGATTCGGCCTTCGGGCTTGCCAAGTTCGGCACCCTTGAGGATCAGCCCTACGCTCTGGCGCAGGGGATCACCGCCGATGTGGCAACGGTGCAGAACGCCGTCAACGGCATCACCGATGTGGGCGGCTCCTCAGAGGCGGCTTACGAGGCGCTCTATCAGGCGACCACCGGCGCGGGCGGTTCATTCACCATCGACGACGGCTGCGGCGGGTCGTCCACCGGCACGATACCCGCATCGACCCCGGGCTGGCGCACCGAATCGCTCCCCATCATCATCATGTGCACCGACGAGTCGCTGCAGGATTATGACGGGCTCCACCACCCGGCCGACGCCTACGCGGCGATGAACGCGATCAACGCCAAGTTCATCGGCGTCGATTCGGGCGGCGCGGTGGCCATGGCGCAGTTCGAGACGATATCGGACAACACCGGATCGGTCGACGCGAACGGCAACGGCTTCAACTACGAGATATCCTCCGACGGCTCGGGCCTTTCGACGCAGATAGTCGACGCGGTCGTGGCGCTCGCCAAGGGGATACAGATCGATGTCAACACGATACTCAAATCGGTCCCGAACCCCGAGTCGGTCGATACCACCCAGTTCGTCAAGGCGGTCGTCCCCAACACTGCTGACCCGGTCGACGGCTTCGAGACGAAGGATACGACCACCTTCTTCAAGGTCAAGCCCGGCACGAAGGTCATATTCGATGTCACCTTCGAGAACACCGTCTACGACAACCAGTCGAGCGAGACGAAACTCTTCATCGCCAACATCAATGTCATGGGAGCCGGCACCCTGCTCGACACCCGCGAGGTCTTCATACTGGTGCCCGGCATCATCGATCAGGGCGGCGAGGACTAGAAAGACCGGAACCTGAATGAGGTATGTCATGAGAATCTTCCTTCCGCTCCTTCTGCTGGCCCTTTTCCTCGCCGTGTCGTGCGGTGAGGAAAAAAGGCCGGTCACCGATACCGACGGCATCGCCGAGGCCGACAACGACGGGATAGACACCGACGACGATACGGGCGAAGCGGACCTCCCCGAGACCGACGGGCTTCCCGAGAAGGACGGTCTGCCGGAGATCGACAGCCTGCCGGAAAAGGATGACGACGGCACCGACGCCGACCCCGAGGGCGACGATCCGACCGAAGGGTCCGACGCGACCGACAGCGGCGACACCGGTCCCGATGTCGATCAGATATGGGCCGACGCCGACGATGACGGCGACGGCATCCCCAACGGCGTCGAGTGCGCCGCGGATCCCTGTCAGGACACCGACGGCGACATGATACCCGACAACCTCGATCTCGACTCGGACGATGACGGCATTCCCGACAGCGTCGAGGCGCCCAGCGGCCTCCCGCTCGACGACGACAAGGACGGCACTCCCAACTTCAAGGATACCGACAGCGACGGCGACACCGTTCCCGACGCGATAGAGGCGGGCGCCGACCCGACCAAGCCGGTCGACACCGACATCGACGGCACGGTCGATTACCGCGACATCGATTCGGACGGCGACAACATCCTCGACAGCGTTGAGGTGGGCGTCGATCCGGAACTGCCGGTCGATTCCGATGAGGACGGCACCCCCGATCTGCTCGATACCGACAGCGATGACGACGGCATTGGCGATCTCTACGAACATCAGATAGACCCCGACCTCGACGACTTCGACGGCGACGGCGTCCCGAATTACCTCGATGACGATTCCGACGGCGACGGCATCGACGACGGCGACGAGAAGGGCACCGGGACCGCGCCGGCCGACACCGACGAGGACGGCTTGTCGAACTTCATCGACGGCGATTCCGACGGCGACGGTCTTTCCGACGCGAAGGAGCATGAGATCGGCAGCAACCCGACGCTGACCGACACCGACGGCGACGATGTGGACGACAACACCGAATTCGTCCTCGGCTTAGACCCGAACGACCCGCTCTCGACGATACCGGAGGGCTTCTTCTATCTGGAACTGCCTTACGAAGATCCGGCGAAACTGCGGGACCTCGAGTTTTCCACCGATATCCGCACCGCCGACATCGCCATTCTGGTCGACCTTTCCAACTCGATGAGCGGCGAACACACCAACCTCAAGACCTCCATCAACGACATCATCATCGATCAGGTATCGGCGGCCATATCCGACTCCAACTTCGGACTCGTCAAATTCGGCCCCATCGACATGAATCAGACCGATTCGACCGCGAAGGCGGCCAATGTCTATCTGCCGGCACAGACCATGACCGACAACGCGACGCTCGTCCAGACGGCGGTCGGCGCCATCGCGGTCACCCCCGGCACCTATGAATACATCACCGAGGCACTCTACCAGACGGCGAGCGGCGCCGGTACCTATCAGCGCATCTGCCACGCGACCAACGGCTGCGGCGTCGCGCAGGGCGGCTACGAGATACTGGTCGACATCGACCCGGCCGTCTGCCCCGACAGCCATCTCGGCGGCGCCTGCTTCCGACCCGGCGCGCTCCCCATCGTCATCATGATGACCGACGAGGCATTCACCACCGACTTCGGCAACTGGCTGTCGGTCGACAAATTCGGCAACCCCATCGCCGACGATACACCGCGCACCGTCACCGAGGTGGTCGAGGCGATGAACGACATCAACGCTAAGTTCATCGGACTCGACTCGAGCGCCGGTCAGGTCGCCATGCCGTTCTACGAAGAGATCGCGACCGGCACCGGATCGGTCGACGGACTCGGCGCCGATTTCAACCAGCAGATCAACAGCGACGGCTCCGGCATGTCGCAGAACATCGTCGACGCGGTCATCCAGCTCACCCAGCACATCGAGATCGAGGTGAGCACCATGCGCAAGCATATCGACAATCTCTTTGGCGTGAACGATACGACACAGTTCATCCTGAGCGTCACCCCCGAGAGTTTCGTCGATGTCCAGCCGGGCCAGAAGGTCACCTTTGAGGTCACCTTCCGCAACACCATCTACAACAACACATCGACTGAATCACGCCTCTTCATCGCCCAGATAGAGGTGTGGGGCGCCGGGACGATACTCGACACGCGCGACTGCTACATCATCGTACCGGGCAAGGATCCGAGCAAACCCGATTCGTAACGGCAATGACCCACTCTTTTCGGAGAACGGTATGATACGGACAGCGCTCCTCATCCTTTTCTTCTCTCATTTGCTTCTGGCGGGCAACCCCGACGCGAACCGGCGGCTGTTCGAAGCGGTCGGCGATCTCAAACTGGTCGAGGTGGCCGAGGCGATCGACGCCGGCGCCGATGTCAACGCCGCCGACGAGGACGGCTGGCCCATCTTCATCACGGCGGTCAATACCGGCCAGATGGGGATCATCCGCCTGTTCCTCATGAAACCGGAACTCAACCTCGGCATGCAGGGACCCGACGGCAAGACTGCCTTCATGCACGCCATCGTCATGAAGAACCATACGCTCGCCGAGGTGCTCCTGCAGAAGGGATCGCTTATCAACGAGACCGACATGAAGGGCAAGACGCCGCTCATGTACGCCGCCGAGGCAGGCAACGAGAAGATGGTGAAGATACTCCTCGACAAGGGGGCGAACCGCACCGCGAAGAGTCAGGAGGACAAGACCGCGCTCGACTACGCGATGGATTCGCGCCGTAAGGAGGCGATCGATCTGCTCTCCAAATTCGACCGTCTGCCGGTGGAACTCATGGACGCGGTACAGCGCGGCGACGGCGCGGCGGTAAAGTCGCTCATCGCCAAGGGGGCGCCCGTCGACATGAAGATGTCGGACGGCAAACCGATCATCGTCTATTCGGTCGAAAAGGGATTTCTCGCGGTCACCAAGGCGCTCCTCGACGCTAAAGTGGACCCGAACGGGAAATACTTCAAAGGGAGCACGCTGCTGATGTTCGCTTTCCATAAAGGGGAACTCGGCGCGGCCGAACTGATCCTGCGCAGCGGCGGCGACGGCGACTTCAATCTCAAGTATAAAGAGGGGCGCACGGCACTCATGATGGCCATCGAGGAAGACCGGCCGATGCTCGTCAATCTCCTCATGGGAAAACCGTTCAAGGTCAACCAGACCGATTCCTACGGCAAGACGGTCCTGTTCTACGCTGTCGAGAAGAACAAGGCCGACCTCGTCGACCGCCTGCTCGGGCTCGGCGCCGATCCGACGGCGCGGCAGTTCGAAGGGAAGATGGCGTCGCAGATCGCCAAGGAAAAGGGATTCGCCAATATCGAGAAGATGCTCAAACAGGCCGAAGCGGCCAGCCGCTGATGCCCGACCCGCTCATCATCCTCACCGAAACAGATAACGAACTGGCGCTGTTCAAACCGGCGGGGCTGTCGAGCGAATTCAAAGGCGACCTCGACGGCGTCTCGGCAAAGGCGCTCGTCGCGAAGCGCCACCCCGGCACCGACCCGAAACTCCCCCACCGGCTCGACCGCATCACGCGCGGCATCCTCCTTGTCTGTCTTACGCAGGGCTCCATCGCGTTCCACAACGAACAGATAAAAGCGGGCCGCTGGGAAAAATATTACCTCGCCCGCGTCGCCGCTCCGGCGGGGAAAAAACCAGCGGAATTCATCGGGGAGCACACGGCGTATCTGAAAGAGGTCAAAGGGCGTTCACGGCTCGTACATGCCGGCGGGAAATCGTCACGGCTGGATATACTCGGTGCCACACCGGTGCCGCAGAATAAGGAGCGGTGGCATCTCCTCATCCGGCTCCTCACCGGCCGCTTCCATCAGATACGGGTGATGTGCGCCGGGATGGGGTTGCCGCTGGCGGGCGATCCGCTCTACGACCCGGAGGGGCGCGATCCGGCCGAATTCTACCTTGAACACCTTATCCTTAAATATACGCCGTTCGACACCAAACAGCCGACGACGCTGTACCTCTCCGACCTGCCGGAACGCGGCGCATTCGCCCCCGAAATCTCAGAACTTATTGCGCTGATAGTGAAACGGGACCCGCTGTTCAGCTAGGCTTCGGTCTATGGCGTTCGAGCCATGCCGCCGCTGATGCGATGAAGCGCTCCTTCTCTGCGGCCGACAGCCCCTGCGGATCGAACCGGTAGCGCTCGTGGAGCACCACCAGACCATTGAACTCATCGTCGACAAACGGGGTGACCGTCTCGCCGCGCCCGCGCCGCACCTCGTCGATGCGACCAGCCCAGCGGCCGTAGGTTTCGTGCCCGAGCCGGTCGATGCCGATAGTGGCGAGGAGCGCCGCCACCTCATGGAACGGCGAATCCTTCCCCGGCGCCTCGAACCGGAATGCATCGGCCGCGCTTTCCGGCTGTGCGTTCTGCCGTCTCCGCCGCGCATAGATGCGGTAGAGCAGCCACCCCGACAGGAGAATGATACCGGCGAACAGGGCATTATTCAGCCGTTCGCTTTTCGCCTGCCGGAACAATTCGTACTGATAACGGCCGTAGGCGAGAAGATCGTTCAGCCCTTCAAAATAACCGGCGTTCTGCGCCTCGCTCTCGCTCCAACCGGGCGGTGTGGTATCGATATCGACCCAGCGGTCGCCCAGCCATACCGTCGTCCACGCATGACCGTGCCGTTCGCGGGCCACATAGGCATCTTCGAGCGAACTCCACTCGTCGACCATGTAGCCGGTCTTGTAGCGGGCCGGGATACCGGCGCGGCGCAGGAGGAGCACCGTGGCGGTCGCGAAATATTCGCAGTGTCCCCGCCGGTGTTGCAGGAGAAAGTTGGCGAGCGGCGTTGCCTCTTTGCCGTAGGGTTTGGCGTCGAGCGTGTAGGTAAAATTCATCAGGAAGAACCGTTCCACCGCCTCGGCGAAGGCGGCCGGTGTCTGCGCCGTCGGCCGTATCTCGGCGAGCGCCTTGTCGAGCGCCGCAAGTTCGGCGGCGGGCACCTGTGTGTCGCGCGGACCGGGCGGCACGCTGAAATCGGCACCCACCCGGTAGTTTGCCGTATAGTCGAGCAGTTCGGGACCTTCCTCCACGAGCACCGGGCCGAGCAGCAGTTCCTTGAGCCCCGCCGCGTTGAGCCGCGCTATCGAGAAGGTGCCGCCGGGGACCGGGATCACGCCTTTGCTCTTCGGCAGCCACGCGACCACCGACAGATCGGCCCGCCCTTCGATGGACGGCTCGTGCAGGAGCCAGATGTCGCCCGTCTCGAGTTCGACCGGCCGGGACCGGCCGTCGCGGTTGTACCACGCGGTCGACGAATAGGCGTCGAACACCCCGTCGGTCAGATAGTAGGGAGCGCCGGGACCGTCGCCGGGACGGACCCGCATGACGATGCGCGAACTGAGTTTGAGCGTCGTGATGTCCCCAAGCGCGGTATCGGTCTTGAACGGGTCGGCGTAGAATCGGGCGAACCAGAGCTGGTAGTACTCCATGATCCGGTCCTGCGTGTAGAGATAGGCGTTGTTGAGCGACACCGCCGTGACGAGCGACAACATCAGTATCAGCGCCGTCACCGCGGTAAACAGGGCGATCGAGTAGCGCCGCCCGCGATAGATCAGCACCACCCAGATGAGGAACAGCCCCACACCGGCGAAGAACCACGGTTCGCGGTTGTTCCCGGCCGCCGCCGAAAAGATGAGGAGCGCGGCATAGACCCAAGTGATGTTGAAGGGGCGGTGGGCGTGGACCCGGCCGCTTTTCTTCCCGCCGATCCGCGTCCCGATGACGATGCGGTCGCTGGTCGAATAGAGCTGGGTGAGGAGGAGCGGCAGATGGATGACGGGAAGCCAGATGACGAACTGCCGCATGATCTGCCACGGCTCGTAGTTGAGATAGATGAGCAGGAGCGAGGCGAGCATCACGAACGAACTGATGTCGCTCACCCGGATGAAGTCGTCGCGGGTGAGGTCCCACTTCCGCTTCACCAGATAGTTACCCTCGGCGGCGATGGCCGCCATGACGCCGAGTGTCGGCATCCCGACGCCGAAGCCCCAGAAGAGGAACAGGGCGCCGAGGTAGAGCGGCGGCGTCTTGTAGACCGTCGGGTTCATAGCAGTGTCAACGCCTCCTGCACCTTCCCCGCCTCTATGATGCGCACAGAGCCCATACCAAGTTCGGCAAGCCGCCGGCGCGCCTTTTCCGGGTCGATCGTGATAAGGAGCGTGAGGTGATCGACATGGGCCGCATCGAGCCGCGCAAGCAGATCCTTGCGGCTCTCATCGATATCGGTCAGTATCACCACCGTACCGCACAGAAGTTCCAACCGATCGCCGACCAGCCGCGTGAGTTTGGCGAAGGTCCGGTCGCGGCACGGTTCCACCCCGGCGAGTATCTCCAGCATCCGGTCGGGACTGCCGGTGCCGCGCCCCACCGAGAAGGAGAAGGCCTCGGCGCCGACGAACATCAGTTCGATGATCTCGTCGCCCGCGCCGCCGCCGACCAGATAGGAGGCGGCGATGGAAACCGCCTCTTCCAATTCTTCGCTGAACGATTCCTTCCGGAAGGTGTCGAGTATGAGGCCGATGCGGGCGTAGTATTCGTCCTGAAATTCCTTGACCGCGAGCATCCCGGTGCGGGCCGTAGAACGCCAGTGGATCTTCTTGAGCGGGTCGCCGGGACGGTATTCGCGGACCTGCATGAACTCTTCCGAATCGCCCGCCTTGCGGGCATCGGCGATGCCGCCCTGATGGTAGCGGCGGTGTCCGCAGAACTCAGGACGGTTCACGCGGTAGATGCGCGGCAGAGAAATGAGGGTGCCGGGACAGGGCAACAGGAGGGTCTTCTTCCAGATGCCGAAGAGGTCGGCCCGCTCCACGCGGCACCCTTCCAGCCGGACGATGCCGCGCTTGGTGGGGGTGAGATGCATGTCGATGTCACGCGTCTCGCCCGGTGCCAATGCCGGAACGGCGGCCGCCTCAAAGGTGGCACCGAGCCGCTTGGCGATGAGCCATTCCCAGCGGTAGTAGAGCATGCGGCGGTCGAACCAGTTCCGTCGCTCCTCGCCCTGTTCCGGGGTGTTCGCCCATTCATCGTAACTCGGCCGCGGATCGCAGGGTTCCTCAAGAAGAACGAGCCCCGTCTCGCGCCGTTTCCCCTCGTTCTTGAGCGTTATCCGGTAACGGACCGGCGTCCCGACGGTGCCGTAGCGCGGGAAGAGCCTCTCGGCGGTGAGCCGCGGATGGAACGGCCATTCGATGAGCCGCGAGACCAGCAGCAGCGCCGTCAGCAGCGAAAGTATCTCGAACACCATCGACTTCTGCGTATTGAGCCCGAAGAAAAAAGCGATGAAGAACATAACGATGAAAAAGGCGCCGGGCGGCGTGAGCCGCTGCCCGAGGAAGCGGTTGAAGGCGTAGGTGCGGTGGTACCAGCGGTGGAAACGCTTTTTCATACCGGCACGGGGATACTGCGGATGATGCGGTCGACGACCGTTTCGGCCGAAACGCCCGCGAACCGGGCCTGCGGATCGAGGAGCAGCCGGTGGGAAAGGACCGGGAGCGCCATCTCCTGAATATAGTCGGGCGTCACGAACGCTTTGCCGTCGAAGAGCGCCAATGCCTGCGCGCCCCGCATCAGGGCTAGCGATGCGCGGGGACTGGCCCCCAGCGCCACCCCTTCGGCGGTGCGGGTCGCCGCGACCACATCGACGATGAAATGCTTGAGTTCTTCGCTGATGGCGACTTGACGGACGGTGTGCATCGCCGCGATCACCTCGGCCGTTTCGACCACCGGCCGCACCTGCTTGAGCGGATGTTCGACCCCTTGATCCGACATCACCCGCACCTCGTCGTCGCGGCTGATGTAGCCGAGCGTGAGGCGCACCATGAAGCGGTCCATCTGCGATTCGGGGAGTGGATAGGTGCCGCGCGATTCGACATTATTCTGCGTCGCGATGACGAAGAACGGTTCCGGGAGCGGCCGCCGGATGCCGTCGGCGCTCACCTGCCCTTCGGCCATCGCCTCGAGTAGCGCCGACTGGGTGCGCGGACTGGCGCGGTTTATCTCGTCGGTCAGCAAGATATTGGTGAATATCGGGCCGTCGCGGAACTCGAACTTCCCGTCGTGCTGATTGTAGACCGACACGCCGAGGATGTCGGCGGGGAGCAGGTCGGGGGTGAACTGCACGCGGCGGAACTGGGTGTTGATGGAGCGGGCGAGCGTCTTGGCGAGCGTCGTCTTCCCGGTGCCGGGATAGTCCTCCAGCAGGACATGACCGCCGCTGAAGAAGGCGGCAAGCAGGCTCCGTATCGTCTTATCCTGACCCTTGATGACCGTGCCGATGTTGTCGCCGATCTTCTTGTAGACCGCGCGTGCCGCAGTGGTGTCCATGGTGCCTCCTCGAGTTCGGGTGGCGGATTGTACCGTTTCGGCGATCAAAAAGCAACAAGAGAAAGGGTTGCAAAAGCCGTTACATCTGGTATAGTTCGTCGTCCTTTCGTTCTTATGAACACCATTATATGAGGTCCCCATGGCGAAACTCTACGAGTATCAGGGCAAAGAGATCCTGAAGAAACATGAGATACCGGTCCCGAAAGGGGCGGTGGTCTCCACCGCCGACGAGGCGGTCGCGGCGGCCGAGAAGATCGGCTGGCCGGTCGTCGTGAAGATACAGACCTGGTCCACCGGCCGCAAGGCGGCGGGCGGCGTCCGGTTCGCGGCAAGCGCCGACGAACTGCGCAAACACTGCGGTGAACTGCTCGGGATGAAGATCGGCAACTTCGCCGTCGAGAAACTGCTCATTGAGCAGAAACTCGCCATCGCGCGCGAATTCTTCGCCGGGTTCATCATCAACGATACGGCGCAGAAACCGATGTTCCTCTTCTCGTCGCGCGGCGGCTCGGGCATCGAGGAGATCGCGAAGGAATACCCCGACGCGGTCGTTACCGCCGAGGTCGATATCTTCGAGGGGATGAAGCCCTACCGGACGCTCGAACTCATCAAGAAGACCGGACTCGACCCGAAAACGGCTTCTGCGCTCGCCCCGATACTTGTCAAGATGTACGAGGCGATGCGCAAGAGCGACGCCCGTTCGTTCGAGGTCAATCCGCTGGTGATGACGGCCGACGATAAGGTCTACGCCGCCGACTGCCATGTGGTGGTCGACGACTATGCCGTCTACCGGCACCCCGAGTTCGGCATCGAGATAGCGCGCGAGTTCGACCGGCCGCCCACCGAACTGGAACGGATCGCCTACATGGTCGAGAAGAACGACTACCGCGGCACCTTCTTCTTCTTCCAGATGGCCGAGGCGGCCGACACCAAAGAAGCGATCGTCGGGTTCCACGGCGCCGGCGGCGGCGGCTCGATGATGTCGATGAACGCCGTCTCGGAGAACGGCTGCAAGATAGCGAATTTCTGCGACACCTCCGGCAACCCCCCCGCGTCGAAGGTCTACCGCGCCGCGAAGGTGATCCTGTCGCAGCCCGGCATCAAGGGCTACTTCTCGTCGGGAAGCGGCGTCGCCTCGCAGGAGCAGTTTCACTCGGCGCGCGGCTTCGTGAAGGCGTTCCTTGAGGAGGAACTTGACATACCCGCCTCCATCCGGCTCGGCGGCAATTCGGAGGAGATCGCGATGCAGATCATCGCCGACTTCCTCGGCGCCCTCCCGGTGCAGGTGAAAGGGTTCGGCAAGAACGATTCACCCGATTCGGTCATGAAGCACCTACTTGAAGGAATGAAGAAGAACGGCAACAAAGGCCACGCGGTCAAGCCCTTCGTTCTGCCCGACACCAAAAAGTGCGACTACTCGTTCCAGACGATGACCGGCAGCATCCATGTCGAACGGGCCGCCTGCGCCGCCTGCACGACCAAAGCCTGCATCGGGAGCTGTTCACCCAAAATACTGAAGGAAGAGAACGGCGCCCCGGCGCTCGCCATCGACCCGAAAGAGGCGAAGAAAGGCAAGTGCATCGAATGTCTCGCCTGCGAACTCGCCTGCATGGCGAAGGGCAACAAGGCGCTCAAGATCGTCCTTCCCATCGAGGGACTGGCCGCGTATCGTGAAAAACAGACATTGGGGAAGTAAACCATGGCGATCATCATAACCAAACAGAATCGCGTCATCATTCAGGGGATCACCGGCCGCGAAGGGCAGGCGCGCGCTCAGCTCATGATGGAGTACGGCACGCAGGTCATCGCGGGGGTCACCCCCGGCCGCGCCAGAGAGGAGGTCCACGGACTCATGGTCTACGACACCGTGTCGGAACTGGTCGCCACGAAGGGTCCGGTCGATACCTCGGTCATCTTCGTCCCGGCGCATCTCGTCAAGGACGCAGCGATAGAGGCGCTCGAGAACGGCGTCAAACTCATCGTCATCGTCCCCGACCGCGTCCCGGTGCACGATGTCCTCGAGATATCGGCCCACGCCAAGAAGCACAACGCCAACTTCGTCGGCCCCAATACCCTCGGCGTTCTGTCGGTCGATGAAGGTATCCTCGGGATGATCGGCGGCAAGGCGTCGTCGGCCAAGTCGTGGTTCAAACGCGGCAATGTCGGGGTCACCTCGCGTTCCGGCGGCATCACCAGTTCGATATCCTACTACCTCTCGCAGGCAGGCATAGGACTCTCGACCATCTGTCATGTCGGCGGCGACGCCGTCATCGGGATGCCGCACAACAAGGTGGTCGAGCTGTTCCAGAACGACCCGCAGACCGATCTCATCGTCATGTTCGGCGAGATCGGCACCTCGCAGGAAGAGACGGTCGCCGAGATGATGAAGGCGGGCAAGATCACCAAGCCGGTGGTCGCCTACATCGGCGGCAAGGGAGCCAAAAAAGGTACCCGTTTCAGCCACGCCGGGGCGATAGTCGAAGGGAACAAAGGTTCATGGGAAGGCAAGGTCACGGCGCTGCGCGAAGCGGGCGCTCATGTGGTCGAGAATTTTCAGGAGATACCGGCGAAGGTCAAGGAAGTACTGGCTCAGAAGAAGTAATTATTTCGCGGGCGCAGCCGGTGCCGCAGCCGCACGCACACAGCGGACATCGGCTTTCTGGGTACGGTCGTATTCGTAGACATTCCCGTAATTGAAACCCACATCCCACGCTTTTTCGCTCTTCTTGCCGGGACGCAGCGACGACGACCAGAAGTACTTGCCGCCCCCCTGCCAGACATCCTTCTGCCAGTAGAAGCCGTCTTCTCCCGGTCCCTTGAGCGCCTGACAGGCGCAGGTCGAACTCCAGCATTTGCTCGCCGTGCAGGCGTCGTCGACCTTGCAGGCGGGGGTGCCGCTCTGACAGCCGACGATGAGGGTCCGCAGTTCGGCGACGGTCGGCAGGCGCCAGTCGTCGGCACCGGCGAGGGTCAGGGTGCCGCAGTAATCCTCGGCCTCCTTGTGGGTCATGCTCTTGTCGGTCCTCTTCCGCTGCCACACGAGGCCGGTCTTGGTATCGGTGACCGTCTCTTCCTTTATGTCGTAAGACTTCGGCTCGGGGATCGCCGCAGGCGGCGTCTCTTCCTTTTTCGCCTCTTCCTTCTTGGGCTCCTCTTTCTTCGGCTCTTCTTTCTTCGGCTCTTCTTTCTTCGCCGCTTCCGCAGGTTTCGCCGCGACGGCCGGAGCGGCGGCAACGGCGGGTACCGGTTCCGTTTTCTTGGCCTCTACCGCCGGTTCGGCCTTCTTCGGCGCGACCGGTTCCGCCTTCTTCACCTCTGCTTTCGGAGTTTCGGCCGCCGGCGCCTTCGGGGCATCGGCCGCGATCATCGTAACGGCAAAGATCAGGACCGGGACAACGATCAACATTCCACGCATGATTTCCTCCCTGATGGATCCACACCTCTCAACGGACCGTGTTGTACCTCTTTTTTGACAAAAGGTCAAATGAACGGTGCTACGGTATCAGAACATCCTTGAGAATGGCCATGTGCTGCATATTGGAGGCGCCCGAATCGCCGGTCAGCGCCGGCGGAAAATAATTGTTAAGTTCGCTCTGCGAAAAATCGCGGCTGTCGAAGACCAGCCCGCTCGGGTAGGAAAGCGCGCTACCGCTCCCGGTCGGTTCGATGAGAACGGCGCTCTGATAGGCATGGAAAGCGGTGTCCAGAAGAACGAAATCGTACTGGCTCGAACGACTCGCGTTGGTCCCGGTGGAGCCGTCCTCCCCCACCGGATCGGGGTTGGCGACATAGAATACCGCCTGCCCGTTATATTCCCCGAACCCGCTGTCGGAGACGGCGGTCGGCCCGTTGAAATCGCCGCCGACGACATAGTAACAGCAGTTCGGATTGGCCGCGCGGTGCTCGGTCACTTTTTTCGCCACCACCTGCGCCGCGGTCACCTGATCGCTCGAGGGACTGGTGTGCAGGTGGACGCTGACCACCAGAATATCCTTCGAGCCGGGAATGTCGATGCGCGCCCAGTCGAGGTTGCGGTCCGATATGTTCGGATCGTCCCAGTATCCCGAATCGGTGATGGGCCAGCGGCTCACCACTCCGTTGGGTATCGACCCGGTGCCGACGGCATAATCGCAATCGACGCCGCAGACATCGTCGCTCATGGCCCGGTAGTCGGATGCGGAGTTGCTGCCGTAGTTGAACTCCTGCACCATGAAGATATCGCCCTTGGTCCCGGTCATCAGCCGGATCCCCTCGCCCGGATCGTAGGACTGGTTGTTGCCGCTGGTCAGATTCGCCGCGACGAACCGGATCCTCAGCGATCCCGCCGGTTCGTCGATGTCGGCATCGGGCACCACGGTGTCGACATCGGGCATCGCGGTATCGTCCGCTATGACCGTATCATCCTCAACCACCGGCTCGTCGGTCACCGTGTCGTCGGTACCGGTATCATCAGTGACGGTGTCGTCGGTAACGGCTTCGTCGGATTGGTCGGACAAGTCATCAACCACATCGTCCCTTTCGTCCTCTATGTCGCTTTCGTCCTTTTCAACCACCGTGCCGTCAGGCCCCCCGACCGCATCCCCGTCAACCACATCCTCATCGGCAGCATAGTTCGCGTTCGGGAAACAGCCGGCAAGCAGCAGCGTCCCGGCGATGAGCAAAGACATCGTCAATTTGCGTAACATCGGGTATCCTCTTGTTCCAGTTGTTCTTCCCAACAGCCCGACAGGGCCCCTTTCGACGACATCAGTTTGAAGCGCTGCGCCAATTCCTCCGGCACCTTTCCGGGCGCTTCATCTTCCCACGGAGTGCCGGGAAGCGGCATGAAGATATGTCCCCGGATGTGCGCCCCTCCGGCAAGAAGCCGTTCCATGAGCGCTACCGTCTCGGCGAGATCCCGGGGTGTCTCTCCCGGCAGTCCGAAGATAAGGTCGACGATGGGATTGAGCCCCGCCGCCTTAGTATTGTCGACGGCGCGGTAGATATCGGCGACGGTATGGCCGCGGTGCATCTGTTCGAGCATCCGGTCGCTCCCCGACTGGCCGCCGACCACGATGATGGGGTTGTCGCAGTACTTTTTGATGACCGCCATGCTCTCGCGGGTGGCGAATTCAGGCCGTATCTCGGCCGGGAAGGTGCCGAAGATCACTTTCCGGTGCGGCCCGACGATCCGCCGGATATCGGCGAGCAGTTCGTGGAGTGGCTCGGGGGTCGTGTTGGTTGGATTGTACCACCCCAGCGCGTTGGGTGAAAGAAAACGGTAGTATTTGAAATCGATCGCGGCGAGTTCTTCGACCGCCGCCAATATCGCCTCGCGGCTCCGCCACCGTTCGTTGACGCCGTGGAAGAACGATGTCTGACAGTAGCGGCAAACGCTGGCGCAGCCGCGCGTTATCTCGATGGGACCGTGCAGTTTGAAGCGTTGCGCCATCATCGGGAACCGTTCGATATCGACCGGAGAAGCCGGCGTGCCGGCGAGTTCACCTTTCACGAGTCGGTAGAGCCCCGCGACATCGTCGAGCGGCCGGCCCGTCTGCAACCGCGACCATATCTCGCGGATCGTCTCCTCCCCCTCACCCACCGCCGCAAGGTCGAAGCCCCGCTCCAGCACTTCGCGCGGCCGCGCCGAGGGATGCGGCCCACCGATGATGAAGCGGGCAGCCGGGAAACGCCGCCGGAGCCACTGCATCTCGTGGAGGCTTTTCTCGAAATGGTAACTCATGCAGGAAAAGAGGAAAAACGGCGCCGCGTCGGGTGAAAGGTCGTCCAGTTCGTGCAGGTCGCGGATCACCCGCACCGGACCATGCTGAACACCGATGGCCTCCAGCGATGCGACGAGCGCACGGACGGCGGTCCGGTTGCCGCCGGTCAGGCGGAATATGAGTCGGGGGACGGTGGTCATCTCTCCTCCATCGCCGTTACTATGCCGTACGCGCGGCCCGAAGTCCACTTTTCGGCCGCCGACTTGCTTTTGAGGGCCGGATATCGTACACTTCGGAGGCTTTTTGGCGGAGGGAACCGTGGCGCAGTACGGACAGTATACCAAATGGGGCGCGCTCGCCCTGTTCGTCATCATCACCATCATGGCGCAGAAATGGGGCATCGGCGGCGCGCTCGCCTCATTCCTCGCGCTCGCCGTCTTCGCGGCGCTCTATGCGATGGACGAGACGGCCGGGATCCGCGCGGCCGAACTGCAGAAGCAGAAAGAGGAAGAAGAGCGAAAAAAGGCCGCGGAAGAGGCGCAGAAAAAGGAAGAACAGAAAAAAGGGCTCGGCCACTCCGGCGCGATCTCCGACCGGTCGGGACAGGTTGAACTGAAAGCATCGATGATATTCGACCGCGCGGCCGACGAAAAGAAACTCTTTCAGGCGGCGCACGACGGGAATTTCGACGAGGTCAACCGTCTCATCGAGAACGGTACCGCGGTCGACGCCGAGAACGCGAACGGCGTCACGCCGCTCATGTTCGCCGCGAAGTTCGGCCACGCCAAGGTGGTCGCCCTCCTCATCGAACAGGGAGCCGATGTCAACAAGAAATCGAAGCACGGCGTCACCGCCATGAAGATAGCGCGCGAACTCAAGAGCCAAGAGTTGATGGACCTGCTTTCGGCGGGCGGCGCCCTCGACTAATTCTTCTTTTTTGCGGTTGACAGTAATTTAGCCACGGGAATGTCGGCCGGGGCAAGATCGTAGGAAAGCAGCTCTGCGGGCCGCACCCATTCGATGGCGTCATGTTCCACCGGCACGAAGTCGCCCCGTATCCGCGTGATGCGGAAAACGAGCAGTCGTATCGCCTTTTCGCCGTAGTCGTGGCAGTTCTCGGCGATGAGCGGACCCACCGTCGCCCGGATGCCGAACTCTTCGAACAGTTCGCGGGCAAGACATTGCTCGGGCGTTTCTCCCGGCTCCAGTTTGCCGCCGGGGAATTCCCATTTGCCGTTGATGTGACCGTGATCGGCGCGGCGCGCTATGAGTATCCTGCCGCGCCGCATCATGACCGCGGCGGTGACGAGTATGACCGGTTTGGCCATTTGTTCCTCCATTCGCGGCAGTATGGCACCGTGACGGTCGTTTTGCAATTTTTATATAGCCTTTACAAACGGCAGGGGAACGGCTATAACATGCACGGCAACGATGAGGTCACCGGTGGAAGCGACAACGGCGAAAAAGGAGCGGCCCAACCTCGAAGGAAAGGCGTTCCTCAACCTCCACAAACGGGTCGAGACGGCGATCATGGACTACGACATGATCCAGCCCGGCGATCATGTGATGGTGGGGCTCTCGGGCGGCAAGGATTCGTCGCTCCTCTTGGCGTTGCTCGCCCGCAAGAAAATAGAAACGACCAACGATTTCAAGCTTTCGGCGATCTTCGTACGGATGGGCTTCAAAGGCGACGACGAGAAGCTGGCGTATCTTAAAGACTACGCCGGGTCGCTCGGCGTCCCGTTCCACACCGTCGACGAACCGATACTGGAGACCTTCAAACGGGAGAAGAAGAAACCCTGTTACCTCTGTTCGCGCAACCGCCGCATCGCGATATTCAAACATGCCAAGACCATCGGCGCCAATGTCATCGCCTTCGGCCACCACCGCGACGACTTCATGCAGACGCTGTTCCTCAATATCCTCTACGGCTCCTGCATCGAAACGATGAAGCCCAACAACTCCTTCTTCGGCGGCGAATTCCGCGTCATCCGGCCGCTCCTCTACATCGACGAGACGCTGATCGCGGCCGAGGCGAAGCGGCGTCAGCTCCAGACCTTTCCCTCGGGCTGTCCTTTCCAGTGCATATCGGAGCGGAGTTATGTCAAACAGCTCATCGCCGATGCGCACAAGCGGCACCGGCGCGTCCGGCAGAGCATCTTCCGGTCGCTGTTCACCGTGCGACCCGAGTACCTGCTCAAGCCGCCCAGCCGCAAAAGCATGTTGTAGGAGGTCGTCATGAAGGTCCTCGTATCGGTCGGCACCCGGCCCGAATTCATCAAGATCGTGCCGGTCATCCGTGAACTGAAAAAACGGGGCGTCGACACCCATTTTCTCTACACCGGCCAGCACCGCGACCTCTGCCGGCCGCTGTTCGACTTCTTCGCCGTCCACCCCGACACCGACCTCGACATCATGAAGCCCGACCAGTCGATCGCCCATATCACCAGCTCGATACTGACGCGGCTCGACGCGGCGCTCGATACCGTCAAGCCCGATCTGGTCGTCGTCCACGGCGACACCTCCACCACCTTCGCCTCGTCGCTCGCCGCTTTCTATAAAAAGATACCGGTCGGCCATGTCGAGGCGGGACTGCGCAGTCATGACCGCTATTCGCCGTTCCCCGAGGAGATGAACCGGACGCTCACCGCCCGCATCGCCGCCTACCACTTCGCACCGACGGCGCTCAACCGCGACAACCTTCTGCGCGAAGGGATCGACCCGGCGACCATCTTCGTCACCGGCAACACCGTCATCGACACGGTGAAGCTCGTCGCGGCGAAGATACAGACAAAGAAGAAGAAACAGGTGCTCATCACCGCCCACCGGCGCGAAAATTTCGGTGAGCCGATGCGCCAGATATGCGGCGCGATAGCGGAACTGGCGCGCACTTTCCCCGACCGTGAGTTCCTCTATCCGGTCCACCCCAATCCGAATGTCCGCACCACCGTCAACGCGCTTCTTTCCAACATTGGTAATGTCCGGCTTATCGAACCGCTTGACTATATCGCCTTCATCACCGAGATGACCTCGTCCGAGCTGGTCCTCACCGACTCGGGCGGCATTCAGGAGGAGGCACCCGCCTTCGGCATTCCGGTGATCGTCATGCGGCGCGAGACCGAACGGAGCGAAGGGGTCGACGCCGGGACGCTCATCCTCGCCGGGACCGAACAGGCGGACATCGTCGCGGCGGCAAAGCGGCTCCTCACCGATCCCGCCTACTACGCCTCGTTCGCCAAAGCAACCAACCCCTACGGCGACGGTCATGCCGCCGAACGGATAGTCGACACACTTTCTATTCAGACCTTTTAGTCTAATTTCTTTTGACTTTCGCGCGCTCCCTATTTATAATCGGCTCCGTTGTGGAGGTTCCGTCCCGAATGAAGATAGAGAAACTCATCGACCTGCGGCTCAGCATGGAGCGGGTCATCGCCAACTATGTCGCCCGTATGAGCGAAGAATACCTAGAGGACGAGAAAGGACTCAATGTCATCTCGCCCGCCACCGACACCTACCTCGACGGCGAACGGCAGATCATCTTCATCGAGACCCCGGCGCTGGAAGAAAAGAGCGTCGACATCTCCCGCCGCGACGGAATGCTCGTCTTCCGCGGCGTCAAGAAAGTGCCCAGCCGCCACAACCGCAAATACCTCCACATGGAACGGAACACCGGCGACTATCTCAAGCTCGTGCCGCTCGAAAAGGGCGAAGAGAACATCGCCGACATCGAACACTCCTACAAGTACGGCGTGGTGAAGATCACCGTGACCTACCGCGAGGCCGCATGAGATATCTGCTCATCCCGCTTCTGCTCCTCTCCCTGACCGTCACCGCCGCCGAGGAAAAGAAACCGGCCGCCGACAAGAAAGCCGCCGAGGCGACCGTATCGTTCGAGAAGAAGGCGGACGGCACCACCTACACCATCACGATACTGCCCCCCTTCAAGATGAACAAGCAGGCCCCCTTCAAGTTCGAACTGCGCAAGAATGAGCAGGAACTCATCAAGAAGGTGGAACTCGCCGAGTTCAAGAAGGACGAAAAGAACGAGACCTATCAGTATATCTCCACCGCGGGCGAGAAACGGTTCCACTATTGGTTCATCGCCTGCAAATACAAGGGCGACGAAGTGGTCGCCTGCAAGACCTTCACGGCCAAACAGGATCTTCCGTGAAACCGACCGTGAGCAACTGACCCGAATCGATACGAGGTGACCCATGGGACTTTTGAAAGCCATTACCGACGCCATCAAGGAAAAGGCGAAGGAAGAGATCGTACAGTACCTGAAAAAGATAGCGGAAGAGAACGCCGCCAAGCCGGCCACCGGCAATAAACCGCAGGAACGCCACGACCACAAGCCGCAGGAACAGCGCCACGACAAACCGCAGGAGCGGCGCGACGAACGGAAGCCCTACCCGCCGCAGGAACGGCAGGGATACGACCCGAACAACAAACCCGACCGCAACGATAAATACGACCGCAACGACAAGTACGACAACCGCTTCGACAAATATGCCGACAAGTACAACGACAAATTCAACGCCCCCAAGAACGACAAGTACGACGGCGGCAACAAATACGACAGCCGTAACGATCGCCCCGCCTACCCCGACCAGAAGCCGCTGCCCAAACCGGAACCGCGCCCCGAACACCGCCCCGAGCCGAAGCCCGAGTTCAAACAGGCCGAGCGGCCGCCGCTCCCCAAACCCGAGGTGAAGCCGGCTCCCATCCCCGCCCCGGTCGCCGCTCCGGTCCCCGCACCGCAGCCGCGCCCCGAAGTGAAACCGCTCCCGAAGAAGGAGGAGATCATCCTGCCGCTCAATGAGGAGCCGATAGAAAAGGTCCAGATGGTGGTGCGCGGCGACGACATCATCCTCCCCTACGATCTCGCCCGCCTGATACAGCCGCTCCCGGTCAAGGAATACTCGCTCTACATCAAGCTCTACCTCTACTCGTTCGGCATCCGCAAGAACTACGGCTATGTCGGCGCGGGGCTGAAGAAGAGCATCGGGCTGGACGAGATGGACGCGGTGGAATTCGGCCGTCTGCTCGACCGGCTCGAGAAACGCGGTATGGTCCTGCTTGACCGGATATCGGACCATCAGTCCACCTATATCCTCTACCTGCCGTTCGACGAGAATACGATGAAACTGGTCGAAGAGAAGAAACCGGCCGGGCCCTTCAAAAAATTCTGGATCAGACCCGTTTTTTTTCAGGAT
>CAYPQK010000015.1:25388-42113 GCA_964412895.1 uncultured Spirochaetales bacterium | reverse complement strand
GCAGGTGGTAGCGGAGGAACCAGTCCTGATAGCTCCGCAGTTCCTCGATGGAGTGCTTCCCGCTCTTGTCGAGCAGGGTGTACTGGTAGACCCAGCCGAGCCCCGTCGCGTCGGGGCCGAGTTGCACCTTCGCCTCGGCGGGAAGCTTCTGCGCCACCGCCGAAAGGTATTCCTGCACCCGACTCCTTGCCCAGTAAAGATCGGTCCCTTCCTCGAAGATGACATAGACGAAGCTGTAGCCGAAATCGGAAAAACCGCGGATGTCGCGCACTTTCGGCGCGCCCAGAAGGGCGGTGATGATGGGGTAGGTGACCTGATCCTCGACCAGATCGGGCGACCGGTCCCACGAGGTGTAGACGATGACCTGCGTGTCGGTCAGATCGGGTATCGCGTCGAGCGGGAGTCGCTGAATGCTCCACCAGCCGGCGAGCGACAGCAGTATCGTGACGGCGATGACGAGGAACTGATTCCGCGCGGAAAATTCGATGATCCGTTCTATCATGACGCGCCTCCCGCCCTACCGACTTTGCCGATGTGCGGAATGATCGACGGCGGCGGGCGCGGCGGGCGGACTTGTCTCGGCGGAGCCCGTGGCGGAGCCGGGTGACGGAACGGACTTTTCGTGTTGATGCGAAGAGCTGTTCACGATCTCGCGCATCGACGATTCACTGTCGATGAGGAATGCGGCGTTGACCACCACCTCGGATCCTTCGGCCGGTCCGTCGATGAGTTCGATGAAGTCGTCGGCGGCGACGCCGGTCCGCACCTCCATCGGCAGGAAGGTGTTCCCCTGACGGTGTATCACGATGCGACGCAGGCCGGTGTCGATGACGGCGTTCAGAGGAACGGCGGGAACCGAATCCTTTTTCACCGTCAGGTAGACATCGGCGCGGTTCTCGATGGATACCTTGGCGGGACGGGCGAGACTGAAGCGGACCTTGAGGGTGCGCGTCGCCGGATCGACCGCCGGATAGATATACGATACGCGGCCCGTCACCCGCTTGGCGAGCCCCGGAAAGGCGATCTCGGCGCTCATCCCGGTCTTCAGTGCCGGAGCGTCGCTCTCGTAGAAATCGGCGATGAGCCAGACGGTCGCGAGGTCGGCGATGCGGTAGAGCGTCGTTCCCGCCATGATCTTCGCCCCTTCGAGCAGATTTTTTTCGAGCACCGTGCCGGTGAAGGGGGAGCGGACCGTGATGAGGCGCAACGCCTGATCGTTCTCCTCCAGCGTCGCGATGTCGATATCGCCCATGCCGAGTCGTACGAGCTTGGCGCGAGCCGCTTCGATCAGTTTCTTTCCCGCCGTTTCTCCGGCGCGGTGAAGGACGAGGAACTCCTCCTGCGCCGCGACGATCTCGGGCGAATAGAGGGTGAATAGCGGCGCCCCTTTCTCCACCGTGCGGCCGACCGAACGGATGAAGAGTTCTTCTATCCAGCCGTCGGTCCGCGTGGTGACGGCGTATTGCCGCTCCTCGTCGTAGGCGACCACCGCCGGGGCGCGGAGCCGCCGCTCGATGGTGCGCCGCGTGACCGGGGCGCTCTTGACGCCGATGAGCTGCTGCCGCTCGGGCGTTATCACCACCAGACCCGCCGGACGCGCCGTGTCGGCGGCGGTCGCGGGACCGCTCTCGATCTCTTTGGGGACCAACTTCATCCCGCACTTCGGGCAGTGGCCCGGCGTTTCGGAGAAGTAGCCGGGGATATCGTTCATCGGGCAGACATAGACGACCTTATGGGCTTGTTCATCGTGACCGGCCGGTGCGCTTGGCGGTGTCGCGGTCGGTTTGAAGTGGATGAAAAAGAAGAGCGCCGCACCGCAGAGCGCCACAGCAAGCAGGGTGAAAAGCGTTATTTTAATGATGTTCTTTCTCATGGGTTCCCTCCCGTCAGTTCCTCGATCGCGGCGAGTGCGGCGAGGTGGTCCGACTCAAGCCGGACGAGGCGTCTGTGCGCCTCGATGAGTTGCCGGGCCGTCGCGATGACATCGGCGAGCGTCCCCTGCGCCGAGCGGTAGCTTGCCAGCGCCGTATCGCGCGCCAGTTCTCTCTCCGGCAGGACGCGGGTGCGATAGAGTTCGGTGGCGGCGCGCAGGCCGTCGGCCATATACCAGCGGTCGGTGACCATCGCCGTGATCCGCAGTTTCTCGTCGGATAGATCGAGCGCCGATGCGGCCAGCGATCGGTCGGCCGAGTCGGAGAGGCGGCGCTGTTTCGACTGGTAGAAGATGGGTACCGAAACGCCCGCCGTGATGCTCCACGCGCCGGGGTCCATGAATTCGACCCCGACCTTGAAATCGGGGTAGGCCTCTTTGGCCGCCAGCTCCTGTTCCGCCTTGCGCATCGTGATGTCGGCCTGCCGGACCGCGAGCATCGGCGCGGCGGCAAGCGCCTTGTCCTGCGCTTCATCAAGCGGTATCTGCGGCGGCGGGACGATCTCGTCGGGTACCGTTATCTCCGCCTCTTCGGTCAGCCCGGCGTCGCGGGTGAGGATGAGGACGGTGAGCGACCGGCCGCGAGCCGCGAGCATGATCCGCTCCTCGTCGAGCATCGTCAGTTCGCCCTTCGCCATGACGGCGTCGAGCATCCCGGCGCTTCCCGCCGCGGCGAGTCCTTCGGCCGTCGCGATGAGGGCGGCGACCCACTCACGGCTCTTTTCGAGCAATGCCTCTTCGCGCCTCACGGCGTAAAGGGCGTAGAAATCGTTCTTGAGTGTCGCGATGCGGCCGCGGAACTCTCCGTCGCGCATCGCCGTGACGCCGTCGGCTTGCCGCAAAAGGATGTCGCCCGCCAGCGACTTTTTTCCCGGCCACGGGAACATCTGTTCGATCATGACCGAGGGGCGGAGGTTGCCGTATTTGTCCTCGTAGAGCATCGTGTTACGGATAAGACCGATGCCGATGAAGGGGTCGTACCATGACCGTTCCACATCGGACTTGGCCGTCAGCGCCGATACCTCCTCAGCATACCGCTCGACCGCCGGGTGAAGCTTTGTCGCCGCGATCAGCTCGTCAAGTGTGTATCCGGAGAGTGCGCCGGTCAGTACCGTCAGTGCGAGGAACATGAGCGGTCTCATCTGGACCTCCCGCCGGGTGAGCGGGGCGCCGTGCGGCGTCCCGCCTCCCGCGCCGTCGCTACTTCTTCTTCTCTTTCTTCACGAGGTTCATGCCGCACTTGGGGCATTTGCCCGGCTTGTCCGACACGAATTCCTCGGCCATCGGGCAGACCCACTTGCCGACATTCGCCTCTTCCTTGACCACGGCCGGTTTCGCCGCATCTTTGGCCGGAGCGGTCGCCGGGGTCTTCGCCGCTTCCGCCGCGTGATGCGGACAGCCTTTCCCATCCTTCTTCTCGCCTTTCTGATGGTCACAGCCGCCGCATTCGCTTTTGAACTCTTTCGCTTTGTCGCAGTCACAGCCGCAACCTTCGCCCGCAAGGAGCGCGGAGGTGCCGAGGGTCATCGCCGCCAGCACGATCATCATCGTCAACATTCTTTTCATCGGATCTCTCCATTATAAAGATTACTCACACGCGTTCATTACATAAGCAGGAGCCGTGCCAAGGCAAGAATAAAAATATATCTGATACATATCAAGTAGTTGCGCAATAACATGAAGGCTTACAAACAATTTGTGTAGACTATTATCCAACAATAATGCACAATAATCTCCATGATGGGGAGAAAATTACTTATAGCCGATGACGACGCGAGCTTCCGGGAGGTGATGTCGTTCACCCTCACCGAGGCGGGCTACACGGTCGACGCCGCGGCCGACGGGATGGCGGCGCTCGAACTCTTCCGCCGTCAGCGGCACCCGGTGGTCATCACCGATCTCAAGATGCCGGGGATGGACGGGATGGAACTGACCAAACGGGTGAGCGCCCTTGCGCCGGGAACGCTCGTCATCGTGATAACGGCCTTCGGCGAGGTCGATACCGCCGTGGCCGCGATGAAGGCGGGCGCCTTCGATTTCATACCCAAACCGTGCGACCGCGACCATCTCAAGATCGTCGTGGGGCGCGCCTTTGAACATGCGCGGCTCGCCGATGAGAACGCCGTGCTCAAGCGCACCCCGTCGAGCGAAGGGAAGGAACTCATTTACCGGTCGGCCGCGATGCAGACGGTGGTGACGGTCGCCGACCGCGTCGCCGAAAGCGATTCGACCCTGCTCATCACCGGCGAGAGCGGTACCGGCAAGGAACTGCTCGCCCGCCGCATACACCGCCGCTCGACCCGCGCAACCGGGTCGCTGGTAGTGGTCAACTGCGCCGCGATACCGGCCGAACTATTGGAAAGCGAACTCTTCGGTCACCGCAAGGGATCGTTCACCGGCGCCACCCGTGACGCCCGGGGAAAGTTCGAACTGGCCCACGGCGGGACGCTCTTCCTCGACGAGGTGGCCGAACTGCCGCTCTCGCTTCAGCCGCGTCTTCTGCGCGCTTTGCAGGAGTCGGCGATAGATGTGGTCGGCGGCGAGGAGCCGGTGCCGGTCGATGTTCGCGTCATCGCGGCGACCAACCGCGATCTGGCGAAACTCGTCGACGAGGGGAAGTTCCGGCTCGATCTGTTCTACCGGCTCAATGTCATCGTCCTCCACATACCGCCGCTACGGGAACGGAGCGAGGATATCGCACCGCTCGCCAAACATTTTCTCGCGGCCTACGGCGGCGGACGGCCGTTCGATCTGGGCGACGAGGCGTTGCGGCGGATGCGGCAGTACCGGTGGCCCGGCAATATCCGCGAACTGGAGAACATCTGCCAGCGGGTGACGCTCCTTGCCGACGGCGGGGTGGTGCCGCTCGAACTGATACCCGAAGCGGCGCCCGAGGCGGAGGGGATGGTGGTGAGCGCGGCGGGGCGCATCCAGCTGCCCGCCGGAGGGATATCGCTCACGGAACTCGAAAAAGAGGTGATCGTGCAGGCGCTGGAACGGAGCGGCGGGAACAAGGCGCAGGCGGCGCGGCTGCTGCGCATACCGCGGCACATCCTCCTCTACCGGCTCGAACAGCACGGCATCACCGGGAAGGGGAACGATGAAAAAGGCTAGAGAACTGATCTCACCGCGGGCATTCGCCGCACTCTGGCTGCCGATACTCGCCATCACGGTGGCCCATTTTCTGACCGGCGACGAGTATGCGTGGATCCACGATATCCTGCGGCGGCTCTATTACATCCCGATACTGCTGGGCGCTTTCGGCTGGGGCCTGCACGGCGCGCTCGCCGCCTCGGTCGCTTCGTCGCTCGTCTATCTGCCGCACGCCTTCCGGATGTTCGTTCACCATTTCCATCACGATCCGGGTGGATCGACCGAGAAGATACTGGAGATACTGCTCTACAACACCATCGCCGTCATCGCCGGGATACTGGTCGAGCGCGAGCGGCGCGAGCGGCGGCGTCAGGAGGAGATCGCGCGGAAACTATCGGAAACGCTCGACGAAATGCGGCTCCTCGATGAACAGCTCATCCGCGCCGGACGGTTGCAGGCGCTCGGCGAACTGACCGCGGGGCTCGCCCACGAGATAAAGAATCCGCTCGCTTCGATCAAGGGGGCGGCCGAGATCGTGGCCGACGGCATACCGGCCGATTCGCCGCGCCGCCGGATGGTCGACATCCAGCGCGCCGAGATAGAGCGCCTGACCGCGCTCCTCGAGAGGTTCCTCGCCTTCGCCCGGCCGAAAGATTTCGTCGTTTCGCCGGTCGATATCGCCGCGCTGCTTACCGATACCGTCGCCTTCATCGCGCCGCAGGCGGCGAAGAAGAATGTCCGCATCGAGACGCGGTTCGCGCCGCTGACGCTCAGCGCCGACCGCGAGAAACTGACGCAACTGCTCCTCAATCTCCTTCTCAACGCGGTCGACGCCTCGCCCGACGGGGCGGCGGTGAGCATTACGACCGAGCGGCGCCGCAAGGGAAAGGCCGAATACGCCTGCATCACGGTGACCGATCGCGGGCCGGGGATAGCGGCCGAACTGCGCGACAAGGTCTTCAATCCCTTCTACACCACCAAGCCCGACGGGACGGGGCTGGGTCTTTCGATAGCGGCGCGCATCGCCGATCAGCACAAAGGATTCATCGAGGTGGACGACGCGCCGGATGGCGGCGCGCTCTTCAGGATCTATCTGCCGGTATAGTCTTGTCGGTTACATGGACATCGTCGTAGATGCGGTTGAACTGCGCGACGAAGCGTTCTTCGGTGCAGTGGGTCTCGACGAACGATAGCCCATTCCGGCCGAACTGCGCCCGTTTCTGAGGATCGTCCAGAAGCGCGGTCAGGCAGGCGGCGAGGTCGGCTGCGTCGTCCGGTCTGGCGAGCAGTCCGTTGAAATTGTGGAGTAGCCATTCGCCGATGCCGCCGGTCGCGAAGCCGACCACGGGACGGCCGTGGGCGAAGGCCTCGATACCGACCATCGCGAACGGTTCGGGCCAGCGCGAAGGGACCGCGATGATATCGGCCCGCTCGATGAAGAGATACGAATTTTCCACCGCCCCTTCGAATATCACTTTGTCGGTCAGACCGTAGTTCTTCACTTTCTTGCGCAGGTCGGCCTCGAGCGGTCCGCTGCCGACGATGCGCAGGCGGAAGGGACGGGTGATGCGGCGCGCCGCCTCGATGAGGAGGTCGGGACCCTTGGCCGCGACGAGGCGGCCCACGAAGAGTATCTCGGGGACATCGCCCCGGTCGGGGGCGGCGCCGTGGGGCGTCGCGGTGCCGACCACCGGCGGGTAGAGTTTTACGATGCGTTGCTGTTTGAAGCCGTTGCGCCGCAGTTCTTCGGCCATGAATTCGCTCATGACGATGAACTGGCGCGACCGTTTGACCAACTGCATCAACTCGCGCTGGCGCGGTATCGGCCGGCTCTTCGTCCCGGGTGTCAGCAGGGAGCAGACCGAACAGGCGGCGGGGGAGAAGGGGATCGTGCAGTTGCGGTCGACCAGCGCGTAGCGTTTATGGTGCGTCGGACAGTGCCAATCGTGATTGTGTATGAAGGTGATGAGCCGGAACTTCTCGGCGATGAGCGCCGAAAGCAGGCGCGGCTCCTCCGATTCGTGGACGAACGCGACGCCCAGCCCCTGCGCCTTGAGCTTTTTCACCGCCGCTGCCGGATCGGCCGGATCGATGAAGTGCATCTCGTCGAAGACCTCGGCGAACCGTTCCGACGCCGTCCCCCGTTTCTCGAACAGTCCGACGATGCGGTAGCGGTTCTTCTTGAGGATGCGGGCGGTGTTGAAGATGCGCCGGCCCATGTTCTCCGACAGATCGGCGCTTTTGGTGACGAACAGGAGCGGTTTCATCGGCGTGTCAGTTCCCCGTCTCTATCTTGACGGTGCCGGTGCCGAGCGGTTCCTCCTTGAGGCCGAGCACGACGCCCGTGGCGGTCGCCGCGCCGGCGATGACCACGCCGGTCACGGTCCAGAACCACCAAGTTTTGTACCACGGCGTAGGCCGTTCCAGAACGGTCAGATTGCGGACATTGGCGGTCCCCGGCGCGACATAGATATCGGTCTGGTAGGGGAAATAGTCGTCCTGATCGGCCATGACGCGCAGGTTGTAGCGGCCCGGCACGAGGTTCTCGGCGGCGAACTGGCTCTTCTCCAGTTTCGACTTGGTGGGGCCGAACTGCAGATCGCCGTCGGCCACATTGAAGGTGATGGCGATACTGCCCGGCTTACTGGTATAGTCGATGCCGGCGAGCTGGTAGGCGGCCAGTTTCACGGCGTTCTTGAGCTCTTCGGCGTCGCCCGCGAACGATTCCAGCACGCGGTTCTCGACCTCGGCACGGCGCGTGTCGATGAGCTGTATCGATATGACGAAGGTGTCCTTCACCTTGCCGACCGACCCGGTCACGAGTTTCGACAGCCCCAGCGACGCGCCGATCTCGACCACGCACTGCATGCTGTCGGTGCATTCGACCGCCGAATCCATCGATACCTTGGCGAGCATCGCCTTGATGTCGTCCTGACTGATGACGCTGATCCCCTTTATCTGGTTGAGCTGGGAGGAGAGTATCGAGGTGAGGGCGTCGGCCGTCGCGATATCGACGCCGCGCGCCGACAGCGGCATGACGGCGAGTTTGAGCTGTTCCCCCTCCTTGAGCTGGAACATCGGTTTTTCCTTGGCGAAGCCGAGCAGTTTGTCGACCGCTTCTTTTATCTTTCCCTTGATGTCGTTGAGGTCGATCCCCTGCACATTGGTCCGCTTGCCGACGACGGAGTTGTTGACATCGACGGTGTTGAGCGAAAGGATGTATTCGTCGCCCATCTTGGCGATCTTCCCGGCGACGAGGGTATCGACCGCCAGTTTCTTCTGCACCTCGATGACGCATTCGGCCGAATCGGCGCAGCCGAGCTCCACGCTGGTCTGGGCGTGTTGGACCGTCGCGGTCATCTCGGCCGAGGTGACCACGGTGAATCCTTCGCGCTTGCCGATGTCGAGGACTATCGCCTCCTCCACCGACTTGGCGAACGCCTCGTCGACATCGACCCCTTCGATCTTGTCGACCAGCAGTTTGCGCGCCTCGGTCGGCGCGGCGGCCGGAGCCTCCTCTTTAGGCGGTTCGGGCACGGGTGCCGGAGCCGGAGCGGAAACGGCGACGGGAGCCGGTTGCGCCGGAGCGGCCGCGGCCGGTTCGGCCTTTTTCGTCTTCTCGGCGGCCGTGAGTCCCGCGGTGAAAAGGCAGACGCAGAGCATCCACCCGAAAAGCATCTTGTTCATCATTTTCCCCCCACCAGTTTCTCTATGATCTTTTCGATATCGCCAATGTTCTGTGTCTTTTCCCCCTGCAGTTTCTTCACCATCGTGCCGTTGCCGTCGAAGATGACCACCGTCGGCAGTATCGCCTTGGAGCCCATGTAGACGAGCTGATTGCGGCTGGTGAAGCGGTCGAAGAGGATGGGATAGGTTATCTTCTTTTCCTTCAGGATCTTGACCGTCTCGGCGAGCACCGCGTCGGGGTTCTCGTTCTCGTTGCGGAAGTTGACGCCGATGAACTGGACCTCCTTCGGGCCGTATTTCTCGGAGAGTTTCTGCAGAAGCGGCATCTCGGCGAGGCACGGCTTGCACCAGTTGGCGTAGAAGTTCATCACGAGCACCTTCTTGCGCGCCGCCGGGGCGCTGTTCGCCTTGCCGACGGGGGGAACGCCCACGAAATCGGTCAGCCAGACGAGGCTTTTAAGTTTGCCGCTCTCCAGATCGACGGTACGCATCCCGAAATCGACGAGCTTCGAACCCTCGGGCAATCCCTCGGCATCGGGTGTCGTATCGGCGGCGACGGCGGAAAATGAAAGCGCGCAGAGCAGGAAAAGGAACAGGCACTTCATGGATACCCCCTCAAAAGGACAGGACACTATAATAGGAACAGAAACAATTTTCCAGAAATTTTCGGTACGATGCGTTTCAGGCGGGGTAGGACTGTCCGTCGGGGTGGAACCGTTCGATGCGTCCGAGGATGAGGGTCAGGTGGTCGGCGGCCCGTTTCACCGCGTCGGGAAGCGGCATCCCGGCGGCAATGCCGCAGGCCAGCGCCGTCGAGAAACGGCAGCCGGTGCCGTGGACCGGCTGGTCGGTCGGGACGAGCGTTACCGGTATCTCGGTGATGCGGTCGGGCCCGGCGATAAGAATAAACGGTTTTTCGGTCTCGAAGGTGACCACGACCGTCACGCCGGTGGCGGTGGCGACGGCGCGGGCCGTTATATCGGGCGTTTCCGGCGCGATGCCGAGCGCGTCGGCGATGAGGCCGAGTTCGCGGGTGTTCGGCGTGATGACCGTTCCGGGACCCGATATGAAACGGATGAAGGCGTCGTTCGGTTTCACCGTGTCGGCCGCCGCCGTTGCTTTCAGCACCGGGTCGATGACGATATGGCGGCACCGCTGACGGACGACCGGGCCGACCGTGTCGAGCCAGTTCGCGTCGGCGACCGGGACCAGCCCGATCTTCGCGGTGTCGAAGGTGAATTCAACGGCAAGGGTGTTGATGGCGGCGGCGATATACGACGGATCGACCGGTGCGGCGGAGGTGAAGCGGAGCGAATTCTGCACGGTCAATGTCGTCGGGATGGTCAGCGGATGACAGCCCAGAGCGCGAGCCGTTGCCGCGTCGGCGATGAGCCCCGCGCCGCCGGTCGGATCGAGTCCGGCAAGGACGAGGAGCGGCAGGGTCATACGATCTCTATGATCTTGTCGACCTTGAGGCGGCCGAGGAAATCCTTGATGGCGGGCGGGCACGATTCGAACACCACGCGCCGTTTGTTGCGCTGGAGCTCCTTGGCGATGAAGATGATCTTGCCGAGCGCCGTCGAGTCGATGAGGGTCGCCGAGGAGCAGTCGAAGTAGAGGTCGCTTGTCGTTTCTTTGACCCCGGTCTCTATCTCCTGAAAGTATTCGCGCGACGACATGCCGCGCAGGAGCGGCGGTATCTTCACTTCAAGCCCGCGTGCGGTCCGTATGACTTCCATCATCCCCTCCGTTCAGGTTTCCCTGCTGTTTTCAACTCCAACATGGAACGCAGTGTATACAGGAAAACCGGAAATGCAACCTCTTTTTCACTTTGCAAGTATGCTTTCGAGCTTCGCGATGCCCCGTTCGAGACGGCCTAATGTGTCTTTCCGCCCCAGAATGTGGGCCAGTTCTATAGCGCCGCCGGGGGTGAATTCCTTTCCCGAAAGCGCCACGCGCAGCGGCCAGAGCAGGAGCGCGTTCTTGACCCCCAGTTTTTCGACCAGTCCCATGAGCGCCGCGTGGAGCGTCGCGTGGTCCCAGCCGTTGTCCGGTATGGCGGTCATCGCTTCGCGGGCCGCCCGGAGACTCGTCAGCGATGATTCGAAGGTGGTCTTCGATTTCTTGTGGATGAACAGTTCGGGGGCGTAGTCGGGAAGGAGGTCGATGAAGTCGAGCTGGGCGGGGATGTCGGAGAGTTTCTCGGTCCGCTGCTGGAGCACCGCGGCGATGGTGGAAAAGGCGACATCCTCGCGCTTCACCGCCTGTTTAATGAAGGGGAGCGCCTTGGCGGTGAACTCCTGCGGGGTAAGGGCTCGGATATATTCGCCGTTCAGCCACGCCAGTTTCACCGGGTCGAAGATCGCGGGCGATTTCGATATGCCCGAAATGTCGAACGCCTCGGCGAGTTCGGCCAACGAGAACTTCTCGCGGTCGGTGCCGGGATTCCAGCCCAGAAGCGCGAGGTAGTTCATCACCGCCTCGTTGAGGAAGCCTTTGTCGATGAAATCCTGATAGCTCGCGTCGCCGTCCCGTTTCGAGAGTTTCCGCTGGGCGTCGCGCATGACCGGCGGACAGTGGACATATTTTGGGATGTCCCAGCCGAACGCCTGATAGAGCAGGTTGTATTTCGGCGACGAGGAGAGGTACTCCATCCCGCGGATGACATGGCTGATCCTCATGAGGTGATCGTCGACGACATTGGCGAAGTTGTAGGTCGGCAGGCCGTCCGACTTGAGGAGCACATTGTCGTCGAGCGTATCGTTCTCGACCGTTATCTCGCCGAAGACCTCGTCCTTGAAGGTCGTCGTGCCGCCGTCGGGGATCCGCTGGCGGATGACCCACGGTTTCCCGGCGGCGATGAGCTTCTCGCGCTCAACGCGCGGCAGGGTGCGGCAGTGGCCGTCGTATTTCGGCTGTTTTCCCTCGGCCTCCTGCCGTTTGCGCATGAGGTCGAGCCGTTCCCGGTCGCAGAAGCAGTAGTAGGCGTGGCCGCCGTCGACCAACATATCGGCGTGCGTGCGGTATATCGGTTTGCGTTCGCTCTGGACATAGGGGCCGCACGGGCCGCCCTTGTCGGGCCCTTCGTCCCACAGGAGTCCGGTCTGGCGCAGGGTGCTGTAGATGATGTCGACCGCCCCCGCCACTTCGCGTTCCTGATCGGTGTCCTCGATGCGCAGGATGAAGGTGCCGCCGTGTTTGCGGGCCAGCAGGTAGGCGTAGAGCGCGGTCCTCAGGTTGCCGACATGCATATAGCCGGTCGGGCTCGGGGCGAAACGGGTGCGTACGGTCATGCCTCTTCTCCGTCGTCGTCGGTGTCGTAGTATTCAGGTTCCGGTTTGGGGCGCAGGGTCTTTATCGCCAGCAGGATATTGCCGATGAGCAGGACGATCAGGGCGCCGAACACCACCAGCACGGTGGTGTCGCTCCCCGGGGTCTTTCCGCCGTACACGAGCCAGCCGTCGGGCGCCATGGCGATGCCGTAGCTCTTGTCGAAAAAGGCGCCGTTGCGGGCCGCCGCCGCGTTGGTCGTGAAGTTGTAGATGCGGCCGGTGAGCGTCACATAGACCCCGCCGGTGTTCTCCTCCTCCTTCTCCGACATCGGTTCGAGCGCGACGAACTTGGGCGATCCGAGGAAGAAGTAGAGCATGAGCTTCTTCTTGGCGAAGCCCTCTTCGACCACGCCTCCCTGCAGGGAACGGATGCCGCGGATCTTCACGAAGTCGCCGTCCTTCAGGTTGGCGAGCGCCTCGGTGTTCGGTTCCAGCGCCGTGCCGAGTTCGACCGGCGGCTCCTTATGAAAATAGAAGCGGACATCGTCGAAATAACTGTAGAGACCGTAGATGAGCAAGGCGGTCGAGATGATGAAGAGGTAGAGATTCTTCGTGCCGAGCACGAACCGGAAAGGCAGTCCCATGTTATCCCTCCCGCTCTATCAGTACTATCGCCTGCGCCGACATCCCTTCGCCGCGTCCGGTGAAGCCCAGCTTCTCGCTCGTCTTCCCCTTGACCATGACGCAGGGCTCTTCGACGCCGAGAAGTTCGGCGAGCGACGCCCGTATCAGTGCGCGGTGCGGCAGTATCTTCGGCTCTTCGCAGACCAGCACCGCGTCGCAGTTGACCACATGCCAACCGGCGGCCCGGATCCGTTTCATCGCCTCTTCAAGCAGTATCGTGCTGCGGATCCCCTTGTAGCGCGGGTCGCTATCGGGAAAGAGTTCTCCGATGTCGCCCAGCCCCGCCGCCCCCAGCACCGCGTCGGTCACCGCGTGGAGGAGCACATCGGCGTCGGAATGGCCGAGCAGTCCCCGCCCGTGCGGTATCTTCACCCCGCCGAGGCAGAGATCGCGCCCATCGGCGAACCGGTGCACATCGAATCCGAGACCGACTCTGAACATGGCCACCTCCCTAACCTCCGCCGCCCATCGGCACGAGGAGCACTATGGAAAGGACGAGATACAGCATGAACACGAGCATCGCCCGCCGCACCGGCAGATCGGTGACGACCCGTATCCCCTTGACGATGAGGACACTGCGCCAGATGAAGGCGATGAGCCACCCGGCGACCGGGATGGCGTAGAGGATATCGGTCGCGGCGGTGAAACCGGCCAGCCGGTAGAAATGCTGGAGTTTCGTGTCGGCGCCGAACAGGACCGAAAAACCGAACAGCATGAACGAGGCGACCACGATATTGACGATGGGGGAGAGCAGTATCTGGGCCAGTATGTCGGCCGTTCCCATTTTCGTGAACGATTCAAGGAGCATCGGCGGAATGTAGGCTTCGACCAGCGGCCGGTGGTAGTGGACTATCCAGAGCATCCAGAAGAGGTTGAACGCCGCTCCCGCGATGCCGATGAGTATGCCGTAGAAGGGGATGAATTTGCCCGCGGGGACCGCTTTCATCTCGGTGAAGAATTTCTCGGGGGCGGTGATGAGATCGCGGGTGGTGCGGAAGATCGCCTCGACAAAGCCGAGCTCTTCCACCCGGTCCCACGCGACGCCCAAAGCTCCTTTCACCGTCGCGGCGCGGTCGGTGGTCTGCGCCTGCCGTATCGGATCGGGCGCATCGTCGCGCGCTTTGGCACCTTCGGCGGGTTCCACCTCGTCGCTTTCTTCCCAGTCGTCGTCCTCGGCGGGGACTTTGGGCGGCGGCGGGGCGACATGGGCCTCGATGACGCGGTTCTCCTCGTCGCGGAGCGGGTCGCCGACTTGAATGACCGAGCCGCACTTTTTACAGGCGTGGCGGCCGGGCATCGGGACCGACAGCAGGGTATTGCATTTGGGGCAGGTGGTGATCACCGGTTCCTCCGTCTCATGCGCGTCCTATACCATAATAAAAGAGAACGCGCAAGAGGGTGTGGTGATATTGCGTTCCGGAGTGCGCTCGATTCTCTTGCTTCTACTTTTCACGGCGATATAATCGGGCGGTCTTTTGGGGAGGGAGATATCCGATGAAACAGACTATCGTGATGATGGCGGCAATGCTCCTGTTCTCCGTCGGCCTGACGGCCAAGGGGACCGGCGACGCCGACATCCAGAAAGTGAAGGAAGGCTCTATTGGCGGGTACGAGGTCTCCATCGGGAAAGCCTACGATACCGCGGCCGCCGCGACCGGCGCGCTGAGGACCAACGCCTACCTCTTCGTGAAGAAGAACGGCAAACTCATCGACAAGCAGGAGATGAACTACAGTTACTATAATGGCAACCTCGTCCCTGCAAAGACCGAGATATACCTCTTCAAGTCGAGGCGGGGCATCGTTATCATCGTCGACGCCACCTACGCCGTCGGCGATGCCGACCAGTCGGAGGCGCGCCTGTGGTCCTTTTCCTTTGACGGCAAAAAGTTGAAGAAAGAACTGCACCTGAACCTGACCATAGAACCCAATGGGACCTTCTACCGGGAGATGGAGAAAGGGTACACGCTCGCCGGCTCCGCGCTGTTCCCGCTCATGGAGCCGGTGATGATCCCGCTGAAACTCGACATCGCCGATCAGAAGGTGGCGCGCTGTTCCTACGACGGCGTGAAGGAAGAAGAGATCGCCAAGCGATTCGAACAATTGAAGGCGAAGATGATCGCCGATGACAAGAACCTTCTCGTCAGCGACCGGATGCAGCGCCTCGACACCGAGTTCCGGGAGATGCTGGAACGGTGCGAGTGAGGGGAGACCGTCCCGCGAAAAAAGAGTTGACAACGGCGCCCTCTTTAGGTACATATACGGCTCGTGTGGGCGATTGACTCAGTTGGTAGAGTGTCTGCGTCACATGCAGAAAGTCACAGGTTCGAGTCCTGTATCGCCCACCATCTTTTCTCCGACTGACCACTCTTGAGGGAGGGTATCATGGCCGTCAAGGTAGCCGAAGAATTTATCGTCCATGTCAAAGTGCTCGATGAACAGCACGCCCAACTGTTCGATCTCATCGATCGTCTGAACACCGCCACCGCATCGGGTAAAGGACCGAAGACCGGCGAGAAGGCGCTTGCCGAACTCTGCGACTACGCCCATGTCCACTTTGAAGAAGAGGAAGGGCTCATGAAGCAGGCGGGCTATGCCGCGCTGTCGGCTCACCGCGTCGCCCACCGCGATTTCATAGCGAAGATAGAAGGGTGGATGCACGACGCCGCTCTCGGCCATACCAAGACCCTTGCGGGCGAAATGTCCGCCTACCTCACCGACTGGCTCCGCAAGCACATCCGCATCGCCGATCAGCAGTATGTCGGCATTCTGCACGCGAAAGGCATCAAGTAATTCCCGACGGTTCCTAAAAAGTTCTTGACAATGGCCGAGAATGTGCTATTTTGCTTTCCGACCTTTTGAGTTTTTTGTTCAAACGGGTCGAAAGGTTGTTTTGAAATGAGCTTCGATGTTGACAAAATCGTATCAGATAGCAGAAAAGGGAGGAAAAGCATGAGAGGGTTCCTTGTTCTGGGTTTGGTGTTGGTCGGTGCGTGGAACGGCATGATGGCGCAGGAACAACTGACGCTCGATCAGTGCGTGGCGGAGAGTCTGAAGGAGAGTGAACTGCTCCGCTCCTCCGATGCCGCGTTTGAGGCGGCGCAGTATGACGCCAATTCGACCTTCTGGAGTTATTTCCCGACGGCGAAGATAAGCGCAAGTTACCTGAAACTCTATTTTGAGCCCGAGCCCGAAGCGCCCGACTTCTCGGCGATGCCGGCGTTGGCGTCGCTGGGTGCCGCCTTCGCGATACCGGAATGGTCGCGGACTATAGATATCGCCATATCCCAGCCGGTGACGCCGCTGTGGAGCGTCTGGAAGGGGCACGATGCCAGAAAACTCGCCGCCGATATCGAGAAACTGAAGAAGAGTTCGACCGCCGACCAGATCGTGGTGAAGACCGCCGAGTACTTCTACTCTTATTTAATGGTAGAGCGGCTGGGGACCCTGCTGTCGGAAACGGCCAAGCAGCTCGACCTGTACGAGAAGCAGGCGCAGAACTTCGTCGACGCCGGGATGACCGATAAGCGGGCGGTGCTCAAGGTGAGGCTCGAAAAAGCGAAGATAGACAAGGAGATACAGAATGTCGAGGGGTCGAAGCTGCTCCTGCGGCGGGCGCTCGCGCTCCTCATGAACCGGACGATGGAGAGTTTCGAGCTCTCCAACAGCGAGCCCGATCTGGTGACGGCGCAGGCCGAACTCGACGCCCTTTTCGGGATGCAGGAGAAGAACCGCGCCGAGCTCAAGATGCTCGAACGGCTCGAACTCATCAACGACAACCTGACCGACCTCGCGATACAGCCCTTCATCCCGATGATCGCCCTGACCGGCGGCTACAAGCACAACTTCGACGCGTCGTCGATGAGCCCCGAGGGGACCTTTTTCGTCGGCGGGGCGCTGTCGTGGGAATTCGGCTTCGACACGATGAAGCAGTACAACTCCTTCCAGAAGGCGCGTAGCGAGAAGGTGAAGACGAAACTCGCCAATATCGACGCCCGCAAACAGATGCGCCTGCAGGTGACCCAGCTCTACACCGACCTGATGGTGAAGGAAGGCCTCATC
>CAYPQK010000015.1:0-25378 GCA_964412895.1 uncultured Spirochaetales bacterium | reverse complement strand
AGGAGATCGGCATCGCGCAGGCATCCATCGAGGCGGCGGCCGAGAACCTGCGCATCGAGGAGTCGAAGTATCAGGAGAAGATGACCACCGAGACCGACCTGCTCGCGGCGAGTCTGCAGGAGCGGCAGGCGAAGACCTCCTACATCACCGCGGTGTTCCAGTACAAAATAGCGCTCCGGAAACTTGCGGGGACCATCGGCGTCCCGGTGAATGCCCTGACCGGCAACTAGGGGAGGGGGCTATGAACGGCGCCGTCGACAAGCGGGAATTCATCCTCAATAATTTCATCAAACTGGTCGGGGAGTACGGGATAAACCGCGTCACCCTCTCCGATGTGGCCGAACGGTCGGGACTGACCAAGTCGGCGCTATATTATTATTTCGGCTCCAAAGAGGCGCTTCTGGTGGAGGGGTTCGAACTGTTCAACAGCAAATTGAGGGAAAAACTCAAGCCGCTGATAGAGAACGCGAAGGACCCGAAGGATATCCTGTTCATCTATTGCGATTTCAACCTGAAGGTCTTCTTCGGCGGGTACGAGGAGTTCCGGCCGCTCATGGAGATATCGACCGAGGTCTTCTACGAGATGCAGAAGTACATGTTCAACTCGCCCGACATCGCACGCAAGATACTTTCCCATCGCGACACCGAACTGCACTGGCTCAACGGGGTGATGGCGCAGTACCTCGGCGAATCGCCCGACGATGACCGGACGCGGAAGATAACGCTGATGTATGCCGGATTCCTCCACTCGTTCGTCGCGCTGACCTCGAACATCACCAACCAGTCCAAGGCGCTCGCCTCCTACTCCATCATATCGGATTTCCCGTGGCGGCTCGACAACATCGGCAACACGGATGTGTTCGAGTTCCTCATCGGCGGGGTGGACGACCTGAAGAAGAAACTGTTCGGCAAATAGGAGACGGAGATACATATGAACACCAGACTGGTATCTGCGACGCTTATTCTGCTGGCGGCGGGCTGTCTCTTACTTTCCTCCTGTGCCCAAAAGGATACTATCGACGGAACCGACATCACGCAGGCGGTCACCATCACCACGCCGGAGAAAAAGAAGTTCAGCCGCTCCTTCGATACCGCGTCGGTCGCCGTGGCGGCGCAGACCGCCTACATCAATCCCAAGGTCGCGGCGGTCATCAGGTCCTTCGCGGTCAAGGAGGGCGACCCCGTCAAGGCGGGCGCGGTCCTCGCGCGGCTCGACGGGAGCGACTACGAGATAGCGGTGAACGCGGCCCGGGCGCAGATCGCGGCGGCCGAGGCGGGGGTCATGCAGGCCGAGGCGGCTTTCGCGAAGATCGGCGCCGACTATGAGCGGTTCAAGACGCTCAAGCAGAACGGATCGGTATCGGCCAGCGAATTCGAGCAGGTCGAGGCGGGCTACAAACAGACCGAGGCGGGACTCGCCGCCGCCAAGGCGCAGCGCGGCATGGCGCAGAGCGCGCTGGAGGGCAATCTCAAACAGCTCGGCTACACCGCCATCGTCGCCCCCTTCACCGGTTACATCGCCGCGCGTAACGGCGAGATCGGCGAGATGGCCGCACCGGCGAGCCCCCGGCCGATGTTCGAGGTCGTGCAGACCGACACGCTCAAGATCAATATCTTCATCAGCGAACTCGAGATACGCGGCATCACGAAAGATACGGTGGCGAAGGTCTTCTTCGACGCCTATCCCGATAAAGAGGCGGCCGCCAAGGTCAACCTGATCAACAGCAAGGTCGACCCGATGACCAAAAGCGTGAAGGTGGAGCTGGCGGTGGAGAACCGCGACCATTTTTTCAAGCCGGGAATGACGGTGCGGGTCCGCTTCACCCTGCCCGAAAAGGAATATCTCGTGATACCGCGCAACGCCGTCTTCACCCGCGACAACGAGGCGGGGATCGTCTATGTGAAGAACGGCGAGGACCGTGTCTTCATCAAGGAGATATTCATGGGCGGCGCGGTCGAGGGCTACACCATCGTCGAGAAGGGGCTTACGGGGAACGAGGAGATCGTGGTCGGCGGCGGAAGGCGTCTTGAAGAGGGACAGAAGGTCAAGGTGATAGCGGCGGAGGCGCCCGTCAACGGCGAGGTGAAGAAATGAATCTTCCCAAATTCGCCGTCAGCCGGCCGGTGCTGGTATCGGTCATATTCGTGATGATGGGGCTGTTCGGTCTTTATTCGCTGATGGATCTCCCCATCGACCTCATGCCCGACATCGAGGCGCCCGCGATATCGGTCATCACGATCTACCGCGGCGCCGGTTCCGAAGAGGTCGAGGAGAAGGTGAGCCGGGTCATCGAATCGGCGCTCTCCTCCACCGCCGGCATGAAGAATATCTACAGCAGGTCGATGGAAGGGGTTTCTTCGGTCACCTGCGAGTTCGAGTTTGGGGTCGACCTGAGCGAGGCGACCAACAAGATCCGCGACCTCCTGAATATGTCGCGCTCCTATCTGCCCGACGACATCGACGAACCGCTCGTGTTCAAATTCGATTTCAGCATGATGCCCATCCTGTTCCTTGCGATCACCTCCTCAAAGGAGGATATTCGCTATAAGGGTGAGGAGATAGACAATTATATCACCAATTATTTCGAACGGATACCGGGTGTCGGGTCGGTGATAACCTTCAACGAGATGAAGAAGAAGATCATCATATCGGCCGAGAAACAACGGCTTTCGGCGTTCAACCTGACGGTCGACGATCTGGTGAATGCCATCCGGGCGGAGAATCTGTCGCTCCCCGCCGGGAACATCGAGATCGGTTCCTACGACTACACCATACGGATACCCGGCGAATACAAGAATATAGAGGAGATACACGAGACGATCATCGCCAGCACCCCGTCGGGGCTCATCCGGATAAAGGATGTGGCGCGGGTCTTCTGGGGGAGCGAGGACAGCCGCCAGTACGGTATCAAGGACGGCGAGTACATGGTCTTCATGATGATCCAGAAACAGTCGGGCGCCAATACCGTCGCGATCGCCGACGCGGTGAAAGAGGAGCTCGGGAAGATCGGGACGCGGCTTCCCGAGGGTTTCAAGATCGGTATCCTGCTCGATTCGTCCGATTTCATCGTGAAGATGATCAGGAATCTCTCCACGGCGGTCCTTTTCGCCTGTCTGTTCGTTCTGGTGGTGGTGGTCTTCTTCCTGCGGCGCTTCCGTTCGAGTTTCATCGTACTCCTTTCGATACCGGCCTCGATGCTCATCGCCTTCGCGTTCCTCTACGCCTTCGGCTTCACGCTGAATCTCGTGTCGCTGATGTCGCTGTCGCTCGCCATCGGCATGGTGGTCGACAACTCGATAGTCGCGCTCGACAATATCACCCGTCACCTCGAAGCGGGAAAAAGCCGGGCCGACGCCGCCATCGAAGGGACCTCCGAGGTGGGCGGGGCGATCGTCGCCTCGACGCTGACCACCATCGTCATCTTCGCGCCGCTGTTTTTCGTCGGCGGTTTGATCGGGATACTTTTCAGCCAGTTGGCCGGCGTCATCGTACTGACGCTCACCGCGTCGCTTCTGGCCGCGATGCTTCTCACGCCGATGGTCTGTTCGCGGATACTGACCGCCCGCGCCGACGGCGCCGCACACGACAACTGGTTCTTCCGGCTCGGCGAGCGGTTTCTGAACTTTGTCGAGGATCGCTACACGCGGATCATCCGGTCCACGCTCCGGCACAAGAAAAAGACCATTGTCGCCGCCGGTCTCATCTTCGTCGGGTCGCTTGTCATCGTGCCGCTCGTCGGGGTCGATTTCCTACCGGAAGGGGACGAGGGGATGATCCAGATCGAATACGAACTGCCGCTGGGCAGCCGGATAGAGGATACCCTCAAGGTCGGCCAGCACATCGAACGGATCATCCGTGAAGAGGTGCCGGCGCACTATCTCGAACGGGTCTTCCTGCGGGGCGGTCCCGACGATTCGGGCTTCTCGCAGAAGGTGCAGGACACCAATACGGGGCTTACCGGCGTGAAACTGGTTTCACAGAATTACCGGAAGGAGAATGTGAAATTCTTCGCCAACCGCATCCGCGAGCGGATCATCGCCGAGGTTCCCGGCATAGAGAAGATGGATATCAAGACCTCCAGCGGGTTCGGTGATCTGATATCGGGCGGAGAGAAGCCGGTGACGGTGAAACTGGCCCATAAGGACTTCAAAAAACTCAACGAGGCGGCCGCCCGGCTGGAAAAGGAATTCCAGAAGATAGCGGGGCTCAAGGATATCGGCAATGACGCCGATTCGCTCAAGCCGCAGATCGAGGTGAAGATAGACCGTATCCGGGCGAGTCAGGTGGGGCTCAAGACCGCGATGATCGCCACGGCGGTCCGTAACGCATTCTACGGCAGTACCGCGTCGGTCTACCGCAAGGAGGGCGACGAATTCGAGATCATGGTCAAATACAAGAAGTCCGACCGCGAGAATATCGAACAGTTGAAGGAACTGGAGATAAAAACGCTCTTCGGCACCACGGTGAAACTCAAGGATATCGCCGAGGTCAAAGAAGGGCTGACCTCGCTGTCGGTGAACCGCCAGAACCGCGAACGGGTCGTGTCGGTCGGCGCGCGGTTGGAGGAGAACATCGCCATCGGCAAGATCGGCGTGGAGGTCGAAAAGGCGATCAAGGCGGCGCAACTGGATCCCGACATCGGGATCATTTACGGCGGCACTCTGAAAAGTCAGAAGGAGAACACCGGCGATCTCGTGCTGATGCTCCTGCTCGGCATACTGCTGGTCTATCTGGTCATGGCGGCGCAGTTCGAATCGTTCGTCGATCCGTTCGTCATCATCTTTTCCATACCCTTCGCGATAAGCGGCGTGCTGATCGGCCTGCTCCTCACGGGGCATACGCTGTCGGTCCCGGCGTTCCTCGGGATGATCATCCTCGTGGGCATCGTCGTCAACAATGCGATAGTGCTCATCGACTACACCAAGATACAGCAGGAGAAACTCCGTTTCTCGACCGACGAGGCGCTCATCTATTCGGGCGCCCGGCGGCTCCGCCCCATACTCATGACCGCCGCTACCACCATATTCGGCATGCTGCCGCTCGCGCTGGTGAGCGGCGAAGGGCACGAGACCTACAACCCGATGGGGGTCGCGGTCGTTTTCGGGCTCACCTTTTCGACGCTGGTGACGCTGGTGCTCATTCCCTGCATGTATTCGGCGGTCGACGCCTTCCTGAGAAAACATAACTGGAGAAAGAATAGTACGGAGACAATATGATGCGGAGATTCACCATGGTGCAACGGATGCTTCTAACGATGATCGTGACGGTAATGATATCGCTGATGGCCGCCTGCGGCAGCGGTAACGCCGGTGAACAGCCGGCCGCGGCGGTCCAGCCGCGCAAGGAGGTGACCAAGGAGGTACGGCTGGTCGAACCGCTCCGGAAAAAGGGGGCGGTGACCATCCGCGAGTCGGTGACGCTCGCTCCCGAAGAGAAGGGGGCGGTCGCCTCCGAGGTCGGCGGCACGGTACTCAAGTTCCATGTCGAGGAGAACCAGCGGGTGAAAAAGGGGCAGATCGTCGCGACGCTCGACGCCACCGACTACATACTTGGCCTTGAACAGGCCAAGGCGGGGGTCGCGGCGCTCGATGCGCAGTACGCCGGGCTCGGCAACGACTACCAGCGGCTCAAGGGGCTCTACGAGAAGGGGGCCGCCTCCAAACAGCAGCTCGACGGCATCGAGACGCAGTACAACGCGCTGGAGAAACAGATAGAGGCGAACCGCAAGGCGGTGACGATGATGGAGAAGAATGTTGCCAAAACGCAGGTACGCGCACCGTTCGACGGGGTCATCACGCGGAAGAAACTCGCCGTCGGCGCCAAGACGGTGACCATGATGCCCGACAGCGCCGATGTCGCCTTCATCGAAAAGATCGACCGGCTCAAGGTGAACATACAGATCAGCGAACTCTACTTCGGCGAGATCGGGCCGGGCGATCCGGTGTCGTTCTCCATCCCGGCACTCGGGCGGACCGTCGAGGCGAAGATCCATTCGAAGGGAAGCAGTCTCAACGACATGAAGAAATTCAGCATCATCGTCTACATCGAGAATAAGGATATGTCGATCCCGTCGGGCATCTCGGCGATCGCCGCGATAAAAACCAAGGAGAGGGAGCGGATCATCGTCCCGCCGACCGCGGTCAGGACGACCGGCGAGCGGAACGCCGAGGTGTACACCGTCGATAACGGCGTGGTCACGGCGCGTAGCGTCATTACCGGATTCCCCTTTGAAGAGGGGCTGGAGGTGAGCGGCGACATCCCGGCGCGGATCGTCAACGACGCGTCGCTGGTCAAGGCGGGCGAAGCGGTCTCGGCTAAACAGTAAGGAGGCGTCATGTTCCTCGCGAACCTTTCGATACGCAACCCGGTCTTCATCGCGGTCATCACCGCCGCCATCATCGTCTTTGGACTCATGGCCTATAGATCGCTCGGCGTCGGGCTGTTCCCCAACGCCGATCTGCCGATAGTCACCGCGGTCGCGGTCTATCCGGGGGCCGACCCCGAGACGATAGAGAAGGATGTCGTCGAGAAGATGGAGAACGCCGTCTCCTCGATATCGGGCATCAAACACATTCAGGGCTATGCGCTCAACAGCGTCGGCCAACTCGTGGTCACCTTTGACGACAGCATCGATATCCGCATCGCGTCGCAGGATGTCCGCGATAAACTCGCCACCATCCAATCGACCTTTCCGGAGGATGTCGAGACGCCGATCGTCGAGAAGGTCGACTTTCAGGCGCTCCCGGTGCTGTCGCTGGTGGTCAACGGGCCGGCGGGCGAAAAACCGAGCGAAGTGACCCGCATCACCGAAAAGCAGGTCAAGAATCAGATACAGACGCTCTACGGCGTCGGTTCGGTCAATATGTACGGCGGCCGCAAGCGCGAGATCAAGGTGCTGCTCGACCCGCTCAAGATCGAGGGGGTGAACATCCCCGCCTTCAGTTTCATCCAGATGCTCAAGGGAACCTTCCTCGAGGTGCCGGCGGGCGGAGTCAAACTGCTGGGCGACACCGAAGAGATCACCGTCAAGACCACCTCGGAACGCAGCGACATAGAACAGATACGCGATACGCCGTTGTTCGCGGCGGGCGCCTCCAAAATACTGGTCCGCGACATCGCGAAGGTCGAGGACGGCCTGCAGGAGGAGACCTCCGCGTCGCTACGCGACCTCAATCCGACCATCGCGCTCCAGATACAGAAACAGGGCGGCGTCAATGTCGTCAGGATGGCCGACGATATCAAGAAGGAGGTCGTGAAGATACGGGCCAACCTCCCCGTGGGTTACACCATAGATATCGTCTCCGACAACAGCCCCTTTATCAAAATGTCGGTCGATTCGGCGGTCGAGGATATCGTCATCGGCGCCTTTCTCGCCATCATGATCGTCTTCCTGTTCCTCCGTAACGGCCGCGCCTCGTTCATCGTCGGGATAGCGTTGCCGGTATCGGTCATCGGCACCTTCCTCGCCATCAGCGCGCTCGACTATTCGCTCAACATGGTCACGACGATGGCGCTGTCGCTCGCCATAGGACTTCTGGTCGACGACGCGATAGTGGTCATCGAGAACATCTTCCGCCACATGGAGATGGGAAAGAACCGCATGCAGGCGGCGCTCGACGCCACCAAAGAGATAGGGTTCGCGGTCCTCGCGATCACCCTTACCATCGTCGCCGTTTTCGGCCCCATCGTCTACATGACCGGCATGGTCGGCAAGATTATGCGGCAGTTCGGCGCCACCATCGCGATATCGGTCATGATATCGCTTCTCGTCTCCTTCACCGTCACGCCGCTTCTGTCGTCGCTCATGCTCAAGGAGGAATCGAAAAAGTTCTTCCTCTACCGCGGGATGGAGGCGCTACTGGTGTGGTTGGAGAACGGGTATTCGAAAATAATAGAACTGGTGCTGCGGAACCGTCTGACCAAGGTCACTGTCTTTGTTACCGGCGTACTGCTGTTCGCCGGCGGGCTCATGCTCGTCACGCTGCTCAAGTCGAACTTCATGGACAAGATGGATCAAGGCGACTTCGACATCAACATCGAACTCGCGGGTGAGGCATCGATAGACCGTTCCAAGGAGGTGGCGCAGGACGCGGTGCGGGTCGTCACGCAAAAGCCGTGGGTCGATTTCACCTTCACCACCATCGGCGGCGGCCAGCGCAACGAGAAGAACAAGATCGTTCTGCGGGTCAAGATGGTCGACCTGCACCAGCGCTCCGTCACGCAGATGGAGGCGATGGATGAGATGCGTACCGATCTTAGCTATCTCCGGGAAAAGTACGGCGCCGTCTTGGGCGTGGCCGAGAAGAACGAATTCGGCGGCGGCGGCATGATGCCGATCATGTTCAACATCATCGGTCCCGACTACGAGGAGATACGGCGCGACGCGGCGGGGCTCATATCGTTCATGGAGCACGACGGCGGCTACACCGACATCAACACCTCGGATAAAGGGCAGAAGAAGGAACTGCGCATCAAGCTGGATCATGAGAAGGCGGCAGAACTCGGCGTCAGCCCGTTCGAGACCTCCATGGCGCTACGGTATCTCTTCTCGGGCGAGAAGATCGCCAACTTCAAAGATGGGGGCGACATGTACGACATCAAGGTCTATCTCGACCCGAGCTACAAGTCGATCGACTACATCCGCAACCTGCCGCTCAAGGGCGCCGACGGCAGGATCGTCCGCGTCGCCGATGTGGCCGAGGTGACCTACGGCGCCTCCGAGGTCATCATCACCCGGCTCGAACGCAACCGGCTCATCACGGTAACGGCCGACTATGCCTCGTCGACCTCGATGGGTGTGCAGGTGGAAAAGGCGAAGAACTACGCAAAGGAGAATTTTTCGCCCAAGAACCGCCTGACGATGGGCGGCGAGGCCGAGATGATGGAGGATACCTTCGCGTCGCTGCTCAGGACGATGTTCATATCGATATTCCTCATCTACATCATCCTCGCCTCACAGTTCAACTCCTTCATCCATCCGCTCACCATCATGTCGGCGATACCGTTCGCCATCACCGGCGCCTTCTTCAGCCTCTGGGTGACCGGGATGTCGCTGTCGATGATGAGTTTCATCGGCGTCATCATGCTCATGGGACTCGTGACGAAGAATTCGATCCTGCTCGTCGATTTCTCCATCGAACGGATGCGGCACGGGATGACGGCGGCACAGGCGCTCGCCGAGGCGGGGCGGATACGGCTGCGGCCCATCCTCATGACGACGCTCGCCATCATCTTCGGCATGATACCGGTCGCCATCGCCACCGGCGAAGGGGCCGAGATAAAACATCCGATGGCGTGGTCGGTCATGGGGGGCGTCATCTTCTCGACGATCGTCACCCTGTTCATCGTCCCGGTGATATTCAGTTTCTTCGATATGTTCACCCGTCACGGGAAGAGCGAGTCTTAATCGTCGACGGCCGGCAGATAGACGGTGAAGGTGCTGCCTTTGCCCGGATCGGATGCTACCGCGATAGAGCCGCCGTGTTGAGCGACGATGGAATAGCTGGTGGCAAGCCCGAGGCCGTGCCCCTTTTGCTTGGTAGTAAAGAATGGATCGAATATCCGGGGCAGTGTCTCCTTGGGGATGCCGCTGCCGGTATCAATGATGGCGATGGCGACATAACGACTATTTTCCAATGCGGGCAATTCTTCTCTGCCGTGCGCGAGGTTGCGGGCCGATACGGTGATGGTCCCTCCCGTCGGCATGGCCTGCTGCGCGTTCCGAACGAGGTTGTCGATGACTTGAGCGATCTGATGGCGATCGAAATTGCACCGCCACAGATCTTCGGCAATATCGAACCGGCAGGAGACGGTGGAGCCGCTGAGGGCGAACCGCGTCGTCTCCTCAAGGAAGGGGGTCAATGACTCTATGTTCTTTGCCGGTGCTCCGCCCTTGGCGAAAGTGAGGAGTTGACTGGTGAGGTTCCGGGCACGGTCGATAGCGCCCATTGCCTGCGAGAGATATTCTGATCTGTCAGCGGGATTTGACGAAAGCCGCGCCAGGTCCATATGACCGAAAATACCGGCGAGCAGATTATTGAAGTCATGAGCAATGCCTCCGGCAAGAACGCCGAGTGACTCCAGTTTCTGAGTCTGGAGCGCGTGTTCTATCATTTTTTGTTTTTCTGTCATGTCGCGAAAAACGCCTATCAGGCAGGGGCGGCCCCACAGTTCGACCGGCGTACTGTTGATGTCGGCGAAAAAGACCGATCCGTCCTTGCGCAGGAGCGGGATATTGGGTGCCAGTATGATGTCGCCTTTTGCCTGCCGTTCGACCTGCTTGAGGACATGCGGAAGGTCTGCCGCCGGGTGTATGTCGTTCACCTCCAGAGCCAGCATCTCGTCGTGCGTGTAGCCGAGCATTTGGCAGAGAGCATTGTTCGCGAAGACGAACCGTTTGCTCGCCAAATCCATGACCAAGAACCCGTCATGGATATGCTCGAATGCCGTCCTCAAGGTCTTTTCGCTCTCCTGCAACGCGGCAAGGATGCTGCTACGCGATACATTGTCCGAGATGATCTTGCCAACGAGTATGGTGGCCAGGGGATAAGACAGTATGACCGGTAGTCCTATTTTTTGCAGAACGCCCATGGCCATACCGGAGGGAAGGGCGACCGTCAACAGAAGCATGGTGATGTGGACCAGCAGTCCGAAGATATAGAGTTGTCCGGATGAGACCGTTTCATCGTTGCGCGGCCGTCGTGAATAAAAGAAAAGTCCCCAGAGCGCCGAAGAAACGATCACCGATACTCCCATGATGGCACCCGGCCCGCCCTGTATGATCCTGCACGCCGCCGTCATTCCTACGGCGATGGCCACCGAAACGGGTCCGAAAAAAAGGCCGCACAGACTGAGCATCACCGAACGACCGTCGAAGATGAGGCCCTCGCTGAGGATCAGCGGACGCAACATCCCGATGACCGCCACACCGCCGAAGAGTAGACCCTGCAGGACGGCTCCGTAGCGGCGGTCCTTCCACCGCTGTACGATAAAGCCCGAGATGATGCTGAGCGCCACCAGCAGAGCAAGATTATAAATAAGTTCGATAATGGCTGTTATCATGTGGCACTCCCTTGCCCCGGACAGATGAAGTATATCTTTTGTATGCGGCGAAGCAAAGATTATTTTTGATCTACACGAGCTTGATGACGAGCGCTTTGAGCGTCATTTCCCCGCCATCATCGCGGCGACATCGGCCTCGACCGTGCCGATGGGCTTGATGTCGAATTTCTCGACGAGTACCTTGGCGACCGCGGGCGACAGGAAACCGGGAAGCGTCGGCCCGAGCCGTATTCCCTTCACGCCGAGGTGGAGGAGCGCCAAGAGGACCAGCACCGCCTTCTGTTCGTACCACGCGATATCGAAGCTGATGGGGAGTTTGTTGATGTCATCGAGGCCGAACGCCTCCTTGAGCTTGAGCGCTATGACCGCGAGCGAATAGGAATCGTTGCACTGACCGGCGTCCAGCACGCGCGGGATGCCGCCGATATCGCCGAGCGGGAGTTTGTTGTACTGGTACTTCGCGCAACCGGCGGTGAGGATGATCGCATCCTTCGGGAGCGCCTCGGCGACCTTTTTATAATAGTCGCGCTCCTTGTGACGGCCGTCGCAGCCCGCCATGACGACAAAGCGTTTTATCGCGCCCGACTTGACCGCCGCGACCACCTTGTCGGCCACCGTGAGCACCTGCGTCCGGGCGAACCCGCCGACGATCTTCCCATCCTCCAACTGCTCGGGTGCCTTGCAGTTCTTGGCAAGGGCAATGACCTTCGAGAAATCCTTCATCTTGCCCGGTTCGCGGTCGGCGATATGGGCCAAGCCGTCGAACCCGACCACGCCGGTGGTGAAGATGCGCCCCTTGACGCCATCCTTCGGCGGAACGAGGCAGTTCGAGGTCAGCAGCACCGGGCCGTTGAATTTCTCGAACTCCTCCTTCTGGTGCCACCATGAGCCGCCGTAGTTGCCCACGAGATTGTCGTACTTCTTGAAGAACGGATAATAGTGGGCCGGCAGCATCTCGGAGTGGGTGTAGACATCGACGCCGGTCCCCTTGGTCTGTTCGAGGAGATCGTGCAGGTCGCGCAGGTCGTGGCCGCTGACGAGGATGCCGGGATTGCCGCGGACGCCGGTCTTTACTTCGGTAATGACCGGGTGGCCGTAGGTAGTGGTGTTCGCCTCGTCGAGGAGCGCCATCACCGCAACGCCCTCCGCGCCGGTCTTGAGGACGAAAGCGGTCAGATCGCCCGCCGACTTGGTGTCGTCGATGATCGTCGCGAGCCCTTCAAAGATGAACTCGAAGATCTCTTTCTTGTGGAAGCCGAGGGCATAGGCGTGCTCGCCGTAGGCGCACATCCCCTTGAGTCCGTACAGGATGATGGCGCGGAGCGACCGGACATCCTCGTTCTCGATGGCCATCCAGCCGCCGCGGCCCGATGCCGCCGCCGCCGTGATCTCGTCGTCGTTCTTCGGATTCCACACCGCCTCGGGCGGAACGGTCGCGAACTTCACGCCGCGCTTCTCGCATTCGGTCTTGAAGCGGTTCTTGATCTCCTGTCCTTCTTTTATCCAGCGGAGGAAATCCTTTTCATCGAAGTTGGCGTTGGTGATGGTCGCGAAAAGTCCCTTGATGACAAAGAATGCTCCTTTTTCGTCATAGTGGCCGATCTTCGCCAGTTCGTGACCGTAGAAACCGATACCCTTCATCGTGTAGATGAGGATATCCTGCAGATTGGCGACCGTCTCGCTCTTGCCGCAAACGCCGACCTTGTTGCAGCCGACATTGCGCGCCGTTTCCTGACACTGATGACAGAACATGCTCATGAATTCCTCCAGAGAGTGTTGTTATGGATCCAGACAGGTCATGTTACACTTAAAGTTTGCGTCCGTCAATACTGATGGTGACCGTTTCGAAGGGCATCACCTCGCCCGAGTTTTTTATCGCCTGCTTGACGATCTCGATCATCCCGCCGCAGCAGGGGACCTCCATCCGGACCACCTTGATGCTTTTCGGCTTCCCGGCGCGGATGATCTCCGATATCTTGTCAATATAGGCCGCCGCGTCGTCGAGTTTCGGACAGCCGATGAGAACGACCTTATCCTTGATGAACTCGCGGTGCGTTTCGGCGTAGGCATAGGCGACACAGTCGGCGATGATGACGATGTCGGCCTCCTTGAAGTAGGGGGCGTAGGGACTCGCGAGGTGTATCTGTACCGGCCAATTTTTTAACTCGGACTCCAACCGACCGGTAGGGGCGTCGCCAACGGTACGCCCGGTCTTTTCCCCGCCGCCGTGCATCTTTTTCAAGTCTACCATCTTCGACCCCGGACAGCCGCCGCCGCCGTGGCCGTGATGGTGGCCATGGTCGTGATGCTCCTTCTTGCCGTGGTCACCGCAGCCGCAGGCGTCGTCGTCGGGTTTCCCGTGGACGATCTCTTTCGGGTCCATCCCGTGTTCACGGACCACCGCGAAGGCCTCCTGCAGAAGATCCTTTGCTCCGTGGTCGCGGAGGTGGAGGAGGTGGGCGCGGATGGTGTTGCGCCCCGCCGGGATGATGTTCTTTTCCATCACGAGCCGCTCGTTGTAAGGTTCCGCCTCGCGCTCTTCGACGGTGATGGCCGCTTCGGGACAGTGACCGAGGCACGCGCCCAGTCCGTCGCAGAACAGGTCGCTGATGAGCCGCGCCTTGCCGTCGATGATCTGGAGCGCCCCTTCGGCGCAGTTGGGGACGCACAGGCCGCAGCCGGTGCATTTGTCGTTGTCGATCCTGATTATTTTCCGTTTTGCCATGGTCGCCTCCGTTGAGGTAAATAGGACTCTCGAATCCAGTTATAAAGTAAAAGAGGAGTTAAGTCAACAGAAATTGGAGAACTTTTTTTATAAAGGATATATATGTCTGATTTAAGAGGGATATTTTTTGCTTACCGCTCTACTTGTGAGAAATGTTTGCTTTCGGATGGCCTTGTACGCTATACTGCGCCGTTCAGGTCGGGTACCTGACAAAGGGGGCACGGTTGTTATACATCGGTAAGAAAAGGGAACTGACCGAATACTTCAAGTCGGTCCCGCTTGAAAAGAAACAGCAGCTATACCGCGGAGTGCGTTCTGTCGTAGCGATATTGATAAAGATATCTAAAATGACGGAACTGTATCCCATAACGGATAAGATATTTGAAGAGTTCACCGAGACCATGGGCCAGAACTTGGAGCTTATCCACAACAACCTGCCCTACGCGTCGGTCGTTACCAAAAAGGTCGGGTTCTACTATCAGGAAAAGCGGGTGAATCTTTTTGACGAAGGGGAGCGGAAGTTCAGAAACATATTTCTGGTCAACGAGATCCGCGAACTTTATTTCGTCAAGGGGGTCACCAAGAAAGAACTTCTCGATTTCTTTGCCGTCATCAAGGAGACCATCAATTACACATTGGTCGATTATGATTTCAATACGCGGCTGTGGGATTACGGGATCGTCCATATCGGCACGATCTCCGATCCCGACATGGGCGATCCCGAACCGTGGAAGGAAGAGGAGTTCGCCGGAGAACAGCCTGCGGTGACCGCGCAGGAGCTTTTATCGATGCCTCCGCGCAAGACCGCCGACATGTACGATATCGTGCGGGAATTCGATAATATCGGGAAGGGGCGGAACAGCGAGTTCGACGAATGGCTGGCAAAAAAGGGAAAGGCGTTCACCATACAACGGTATCTGGAGAGGGTCCGGCACATGGTTCTGTCGGGCGCTAATCAGGAGGCGGCGAAAAGCAGTGTGTCGAAGACCTGCGAATTCGCGCTGACGAATATCCAGAATGGCGATTTTATGTCGGGCGTTCCTTTCATCAACATGCTCGTGCAGCTTGAGAGCGAGATAAAAGAGGCCGGCAGCCCTCTTCCCGGTACGATACGGACCGCATTGGCCAAGATCAGTTCCGACCAGTTCCTGAACCATGTGTTCGAAATGGCTTCAAGAGCGGATGCTTCACAGATAAAAAGTTTCAGTGAGTGCCTGGCGTTCGCGAGTCTGACCAATTTCGAGACGGTTTTTCTTAAACTGGTCGAGCTTGATTCGAAGGAGATCCGGATCCCCTGTCTTGAGAATATCGCGGAGAATCTGAAGGATGTGGAACTGGTGAAGCGGCTTGCCGAGAACAGCGACTGGCATGTACTGCGGAACCTGCTGTTCGTGCTTCGGTTCATATACCGGATCGATTACCTCCCGATAGCAAGAAATGTGATGAATCATCAGGTCCGTCAGGTGCGGGTCGAAGCTGCCCGAGTGTTAAGCCTGTATGATGCCGACGAGAACATAGAGTATTGGCGCAAGGCTATCTTCTCTCCGGACGAAGAGGTGCGGACCCTTGCGATCACGAATCTGGTCAAGGTTAAGGGGATCGTCGCCAAACAGACGCTCAACGAGATATTCAATCCTGCGAACAGGGACAAGTTCGATCTCGGCGAGTATGAGAGATTCATCGGCCATATAGTAGAGTCCAACAGGCCGGAGTTCTTTGACCTCCCGGCCAACCTGATGTTCTCGGAGAGCAAGGAACTGCGGCGCATGGCCCTGCGGGGCCTCGGCAAGGTGGAGGATCTTACCGTGATCGCTCCCCAGATCGCGCGAAGGATACAAAGCGAAGAGTTCCGTTCGCTTGAGAAACAGGAGATCGAGCTGGTATTGGGTCTTGCCAAGGGATTGTTGTTGCCCCAAGTGTTGCGGGCGCTGGAATATATATTCAAACTCGACGGCGGTTTCTTCAACAGGAACAAATATGCACCCTTCAAGAAAATAGTTCTTGACTTCATGCGGTCGCGGGCCGGCAAGTCCCCGACCATACAGAAGTGGCTTGAAAAGGCGATGAAAGAAGGCGACAAGGAGATCCGGGCGCTATTGCAAGGGAGAGCGTAAGTGGAAGAAAGAAGGAATCTGCCGGAATTCGAGAATTCTCCCAAGAAGTGGCGTTACAATTTCACCCGTTCGTTTTTCACCTTCTGGAAGAATGTCAAGATGTACAGCAGTGAGAATGCTCGGATCGACGAAGAGATGGCGGCATTTAAGAAGGTCCTCGATCTCTTTTTCAATGAAAAGGAAGAGGTCTCGATACTTTTCGACGGGATCGATGTGAAGGTCGACAAGGTTCGGATACGCGGACAACGGCAGGATGACAAATACTTCGAGGACATCTACGATCTTTTTCTTTCCCTGTGTATGTCGGGCGTGGTGTTCAAAAGAGGCGTGACCGACGGCGAGATATTGGATTTCTATCGAGTGGTCGGCAAATACCCGGTCGGGCGTGAACCCAAGGTCCAAGTATACGAAAGGATCAGGTCCGAAATGCCGGCGATGCCCCATATCGAGACCTTTCCCTACGATCCCGAGGAGTCGGGGAATCTCCCGCTCTATACCCCCGAGCAGTCCTTCAGAAGGAGCTACCGCAAGATGGTGTCCGAATATCAGGAATATGAGAAAGCGGCGGTGGCGGGAGAGAGCATCCCCTTCAGGGTTGCCGAAAGAAGCATGCAGGACATCATATCGATAGCGCAGAACGCGGATGGCGCCGACATATATGATCTTATTCTTTTCTTGGCCTCCAGCGCCGTCCACAATGGAAGTTTCTCCGGCACCGCGGCAATGAACCGGGCCGTTCTCTCGACCCTGATCTGTCTGAAACTCAATTTCGATGTCTCTTTTACAAAAAGAACGGCGATATCGGCATACTTTCAGTATATAGCGCAGGACCTCAGTAATGGGTACGCCCTCCTTTCCCGGATGGATGAATTCAACTATGGCAGGGTTGATGCGGCGCTCAACGCATCTTCGAGAATAACCGATTTTTCCGATGTGGGGTTGCTCTTGGCCACCGCCTCCTGCGGGACCGTTTCGGCCGAGATACTGAAAGTGGTTTCGTATTACGATACGGTGACCCGGCGATGGCCGGACCGTTATTCCTATTCCGGACCGATACTTTCGCGGCCGGATGCCCTGCACAGCCTTTTGCGGAACATCAGGATGGGGGCCTTCCGGAAGGAACTGGTCGAGGCGCTGATCGCGGTCGCGGGAGTATACCCGCCGGGGAGCATCCTGAAACTTTCGGCGACCAATGAGATCGCCGTATCGGGCGGCCGCTTCGAGAGCCATAGCGGCAGGGCGCCGGTCTTTGTATTGAACGCCGATCTTTCCCTGAAAGAGAAACGGGTCGCGCGGGCCGACGAGCTGGTCGATATCCCCGACAGCGCGGGGAGAGTGTTGCCAGCGCGCACCGTGATACAGTTACTATCGACATATCTGAGCGATACGGCCGCCACATGATCCGATCGCTTTCACGCGGAACACCCCGCATACGGAGGTTCTCATGAAGCAACTGGGTACGGTCCTCTTATCCGAACAGCCCTTTTCCGAGATCGTCATCGGTAACACCGCTGTGGTCCGGGCGATGATAGAGACCGGGACGCGGGTGGTGACGAGCTACCCCGGCTCACCGACCCCCGAGATCGCCGAGGCGATAAAAAGCATCCCGCACGACGAGCGCCCCTTCTATTTCGAGTTCTCCACCAACGAGAAAGTGGCGACCGAGGTGGCCTACGGTGCGTCGATCAACGGCCATCTGTCGTGTGTCTTCTTCAAGAGCGTCGGGCTCAATGTCGCCGCCGACACATTCGTCCAGCTCGGCCACATGAACCTGATCGGCGGGATGGTCATCATATGGGGCGACGATCCGGGTGCGCACAGTTCGCAGAACGAACAGGACAACCGCCACTTTGCGTTTCTTTCGTATACACCGGTCCTCGAACCGGCGACGCCGGCGGAGGTCTATTCCTTTTATAAAGAGGCGGCCCGCATATCGGTCGAAAAGGGGATGCCGGTGGTGCTCCGGCTCACGACCCATGTCTGCCATCAGAAAGAAAAGGTATCTTTTTCCGGCTGGGAGCCGAAGCCGTGGGATAAAACGCCGCGCTTCGATCCGAAGAACGGTCCCTATGTTCCGATCACGACCGAGGTTTTCCCGATGAAGCGGCGCGCCCTCAAGCGGCTGGCGGAGCTGTCGACCGCCTTCGATGCCTCGTCGCTCAACCGGAGCGAGGACAACCGGAACCGCGACCGCGGCGTCATCACCTTCGGCACGACCTACCTCTCGCTCATGGATGTCCTGCAGGGTGTGGCGAAGAAGCCCGACATCCTGAAACTCGGTACGCTGCACCCGCTTCCGGCGGGGCTCATACAGGCGTTCATGGAAAGTCACCGCGAGGTGAAGATACTCGAAGAACTCGACGCGATCATCGAGCCGCAGGTCAAGGCGCTCGCCTACGACAAGGGACTGACGACCCGTATCAGTGGCAAACGCGACCCCGAGGAGTGGATCGGCGAATACACCCCCGACAAGGTGTACGGCATACTGCGCAGTGAATGGCCCGATATGCTTCCCGAGAAAGCGGCACGCCCGACCGAACAGCCCTACGCCCCGGAACGGCCGGCACAGATGTGTCCCGGCTGCGGTCACCGGAGCGCCTTCTACGCCATCAAGAAAGCGCTCGCTCCGGCCGACATCCGGGTGGGCGACATCGGCTGTCACTCGCTCGGTTTCCTGCCTCCCTACAAAATGAACGAATTGCTTATGTGCATGGGCGCCTCGGTGGCGATGGCGTCGGGACTGTCGCTCTTCCAGACGGAGCGCAAGGTGATCGCCTTCCTCGGCGATTCGACCTTTTTCCACGCGGGACTTCCCGGTATCATCAATGCGATCTTCAACAAGCATAAAGTGACGCTCATCCTTATGGAGAACGGTACCACCGCGATGACCGGCCATCAGGACCATCCGGCGGTCGGGAAGAATTTCAACGAGGTCACCGATGCGATACCGGTGCGGCGTGTGCTCGAAGGACTGGGCGTGAAGCATATCTTCGAGGTCGACGCCTACCAGCAGGGGAAACTCATCGAGCTGGTGAAGCAGGCGGTCGAGATACCGGAGTTCTCGGTGGTCATCGCGAAGCATCCCTGCATGCTGAAATACATGCGCGAACAGCGTCGCAAGCCCGATTTCAAAGACAAACAGGTGACGGTGCCGCCCGAACTCTGCGACGGGGCCCATGAATGTGTCGAGAAGTTTGCCTGCCCGACCTTCACGCGTCTGCCCGATGGAAAGGTGACGGTCAACACCGATCTGTGTATCGGCGACGGTTCCTGCATCCAGACCTGTCCGTCCAAGGCGATCAAACCGAAAGCGTGAGGAGGCAACGATGATCATCAATATCTATATCACCGGCGTCGGCGGACAGGGGATCGGGATGCTCAGCGAGGCGCTCATCCGTGCGGCCGATCATGCGGGGCTGACGGTCAAGGGGGTCGATACCCACGGCCTTGCCCAGCGCGGCGGCATCGTGGTGTCGCATCTGCGCATCGGCGAGAATGTCCATTCGCCGCTTATTCCCGTTGGTCAGGCCGATATCGCGGTCGCTTTGGAACGGCACGAAGCGCTCCGGGCACTCAATGGTTCCCTCAAGGATGGCGGAACGCTCGTCTGGTACGATACCGTCTGGCAGCCGCTCGAGGTCCGTGTCGGTGCGGTGCCTGAAGTGGCGGCCGAGACCATCGCGCAAGAGTGTTCGCGGCGCAAGGTCCGCAACGAGCGGGTACGGCTCGACGATCTGCCCGATACGCGGATGCAGAATGTCGCGCTACTGGCGACGATATGCAAAAGAGAGCTCATTTCCGGCGTCAAGCGGGAACACTACGAGGCGGCGATGGGCGATCTGATGGAGGGCAAAATGCTCGAGAAAAATAAGGCGCTTTTCACGAAGTTAATCGGAACGGATCGATAGGACGAACAACGAGGTGGACCATGGCCGAGAAACGGACGACACCAAAGAAGAAGCCTGAGGCGCCGAAGAAAAAGCGTCCTTCCGGCGCGGCGGAGACCCGGGCGCTGGAGCTGGAGAAACTGGTCGCCGAACGGACGGCGAAACTCGAACGGCGCAATCGCCAACTCGAAAAGGATATCCTCATGCGCAAAGAGGCGGAGGAAGCTCTCCGCAGATCGGAAGAGCGCTATCGCATACTCTCGGAGCTGACGATGGATTCGGCATCGAGCATTCTTCTTATGCCCGACGGCCGGTTCCAGCGCGAATGGGTCGCCGACAAGCTGTTTCGCGAGTATGGCTACGATCCTTCGGAAGTGGATACGCTCGAGAAATGGGTCGGTATCCTGCATCCCGATGATCGCGAGATGGCGAAAAAGGCTTTTGCCGAGGTGCTCGGCGGCCGGACGGTGACGCGCGAGGGCCGTATCATAGACAAAAAAGGACAACAACACTGGATCCTCAATACGATATATCCCCGCTTCGACGAACGGAGTCGCCGGGTCATCGGTTTCATCAGTGCGGTGCGCGAGATAACCGAACGCAAACAGATGCTCGACAGCATTCAGCGGATACAGAACCTCGACAAACTCGCGGTTCTTTCGGGCGGTATCGCTCACGATTTCAACAATCTGCTCTCGGCGATGTTCGGCTATGTCGATATGGCGCGCAATCTGGCGACCGACGACCGGATGCGGCAGCTGCTCGAAAAGGCGCTTCAGAGCTTCGACCGGGCGCGCGACCTCACCCAGCAGCTGCTGACCTTTGCCAAAGGCGGTGTCCCGCATAAGAAGATCGGCGATCTCGCGCCGGTCATACGCCATGCCGCCGAATTCGCCCTTGCCGGGTCGACCGTTCATTGCCGCACCCTCTTTCCAGACGATCTGTGGTTGTGCGATTTCGATCAGAACCATATCGCGCAGGTCATCAGCAATCTGGTCCTCAACGCGAAAGAAGCGATGCCGCGCGGCGGGACCATAGAGCTGTCGGCCGAAAATGTCCTGCTGGAAGCGGGGTTCCGCCCCTCCCTATGCACGGGACGCTATCTCAAGATAATGGTTCGCGATCCCGGTACCGGGATCCCCAAGGATATCCTGCCGCGCATCTTCGATCCGTTCTTCACCACCAAGTCGAAGGGAAGCGGTCTGGGCCTTGCCATCACCCATTCGATCCTCCGCAAACATAACGGCGATATCGATGTCGAGTCCGCTCCGGGGCAGGGGACCGTTTTCACCATATACCTGCCGGCTTCGGACGGCAGCGTTGCGGAAGCGATAGCGGAAAAGGCCCCGATCCTTAAAACGGGAGGCAGGGTGCTGGTGATGGACGATGATACCGACATCAGGGACCTTGCTGTGGAGATGCTTTCTTCTCTCGGATTTGCGGTGGTCGCGGTCCCGGGCGGTAGCGAGGCCATAGAACGCTATGCCGAGGCGAAGCGCGCCGGCGATCCTTTCGATGCGGTGATCCTCGACCTTACGGTGCCGGGCGATGTCGGCGGTGTGGAAACGCTGGAGGCGCTACGCGCCATCGACCGCGATGTCGTCGCGGCGGCGTCGAGCGGTTATTCGGAGGACCCGGTCATCGCGCGGCCGGCCGAGTATGGATTCCGTGAAAGTCTTCGCAAGCCGTACCGTATGCGTGAGATGGCGGAGCTCATGGGGAAACTTTTAGGCTGAGAATCAACGGGCGAACGGGAAATCGCGTTCGTACGACCATACCTGCCGTTCATGATCAAGCTCGGTCAGTCCCAGACCGTAAAGAGTGAAACGCCGCGGCAACATCAATTCATTCGCGATGTTCCGGACCGTCGTGAGCTGCTCCTGTTCGAGCGCCGAAGAAAGAGTGCAGTGCGGGACCCATCGCCCGGGACGGTAGTAGTCGCTCATCTCGTCGGCGCACGGTGCGGCCGCCGCGTCGATGCGGCGGTTGAGCGAGCGGAGCGGGCGTGTCGCGGCGATACCGATATAGGCCGAAAGATCCGCAACGGTAAAGAAGTCGATATGGGTCAGTTCGATGCGCAACGGTCTTGATCCCGCGGCTATCGCGGCGGCTATCGCGGCGGCACGCCTTTTTCCGCATCCCGCAAAGATCGAAAAGGTGACATGGGGTCGCGATCCGTGATATTCCGTGACACCGCACGCTATGCCGGCACGGGAGAGGCGCCGCCAGATCGTTCTGATGAAGGCATCGCCCCGCGGGTCGAGCAGGCCGATAACGGCATAGGTGCGCAACGGGCGAACGGCCATCGATATGCTCCGATACAATGTCCCGGAAGTATCGCTTTCGCCGGCCGTAAAATCAAATTTTCCGGTTGCCGAAAAAGCCGGTTGTTTTCTTGACTCGGGTACAAGGGGCGATTATACTTCCCGCGAACTTGTGAATAGGCGGGGTGCCGCACGATGAATAATAGGCAACTGACCGGAATGCTTGTAAAACGCGGCATTCTGTCGCTTCCGGAACTTAAGAACCTCGAAGAGAAGTCTCTCGAATCGGGGCAGGGGCTCAAGGATCTCCTTTTCAAGGAGGCGCGTATCGACGAATCGCAACTCGTCGATATGCTGTCGGAGCAGTATAATGTTCCCAAGATACGGCTGGTCGACTTGGAGATAGAGGCCGAGGTCATTTCCATTCTCAACAAACAGACCTGCCTGCGGTATAAGGTCGTACCGATATCCCGTATCGGTAACACGCTGACCGTTGCGATGAGCGATCCGTCCAACATGAACGCGCAGGACGACATCAAGTTCCTGACCGATTACAATGTCGAGGTCGTGGTCGCTTCCGAGAGCGAGATCATCGAAACGATCGAGAAATACTACGGCGCGATAGAGGCTCCGCAGTCGGGTGCCGGTAGCGACGAGGTCATCTTCAACATGGATGAGCTGCTCTCCGAGATGGAGGATGTGCAGGTCGAGACCGGCGAGATGAAGGAGATGACGATCGAGGAGTCGATCCGCGAGGCGGGCGACGCGCCGGTCGTCAAACTGGTCAACATGGTGGTGCTCGACGCCATCAAGAAAAAGGCATCCGATATCCATGTCGAGCCGTACGAGAAAAGTTTCCGTGTCCGGTTCCGTATCGACGGCGTGCTCTACGATGTACTCCATCCGCCCAAACATATGCAGGATGCGATCACCGCCCGTTTCAAGGTCATGGCGAACCTCGACATCGCCGAGAAGCGTATCCCGCAGGACGGCCGTATCAAGATCAAGATGGGTAAGGGGCGCGAGATGGATTTCCGCGTTTCGGTCCTTCCCTGCATCTTCGGCGAAAAGACCGTTCTCCGTCTTCTGGACAAAAGCAACCTGCAGCTCGACATGACCCGGCTGGGCTTCTTCGAGGATCAGCTCGAAGGATTCAAGACCGCCATCCATCGTCCCTACGGCATGATCCTCGTTACGGGTCCCACCGGTTCGGGTAAGACCACCACGCTCTATTCGGCCCTTTCCGAACTCAACAAGACCGATGTGAACATCTCCACCGCCGAGGACCCGGTCGAATATAACCTTGAAGGCATCAATCAGGTCCCGATCCGTGAACAGGTCGGCCTGACCTTCGCGGCGGCGCTCCGCTCCTTCCTGCGGCAGGATCCCGACATCATCATGGTCGGTGAGATCCGAGACTTCGAGACGGCCGAGATCGCGGTCAAGGCGGCCCTTACCGGCCACTTGGTCATGAGCACGCTCCATACCAACGACGCCCCCTCGACGATCACGCGGTTGCTGAACATGGGCATCGAGAGTTTCTTGGTTACCTCCTCGCTCAATGTCATCGCGGCGCAGCGGCTCGGTAGAAAGGTCTGCCAGAACTGCAAAGAGGAGTTCCCGGTGGAGAAACATCTACTCAAGGAGTTGCAGGTCACCGACCGGATGTTGGCCGAATTGGCGGGCGGCGTCCCGCGCATCTTCAAAGGGCGCGGTTGCGATGCCTGTACCGGCTCCGGGTATAAGGGCCGTATCGCGTTCTACGAGGTCCTGTTGATGACCGACCCCATACGCGAGGCGGTCCTGAACGGTTCAAGTTCGATGGAGTTGAAACAGCTGGCGATACAAGAAGGAATGAAGACGATGCGGATGAGCGCCAATATCCATCTGCTTGCGGGTACCACCTCGATCGACGAGGTCCTCCGCAATACCGCCCCCGATTGATCCCTGACCCTATGCGAGGTGTATGATGGTTGATGCGGCGAATGTTTCCTTACAGGATCTCCTGACCCTTCTGATAGAACAAAGCGCCTCCGATCTGCATATCACTTCGGGGAGCCCCCCGCAGTTGCGCATCGACGGCAATCTGCGGCAGGTGAGTCTGCCGCCCCTCTCGCCGACCGACACCAAGCGGCTTGCCTACAGCATCCTCACCGAACGGCAGAAGAAACAGTTCGAAGAGAATAACGAACTCGACCTTTCCTTTGGCGTCAAGAATCTGAGCCGGTTCCGTGCCAATATCTTCATGCAGCGCGGCGCGGTCGCGGCCGCCATCCGCGTCATCCCGTATAAGATACTCGATTTTGCGACGCTCGGCCTGCCCGAAGTGGCTGAAGAGATAGCCAAGAAACCGAAGGGCCTTGTCCTCGTTACCGGTCCGACCGGATCAGGCAAATCGACGACGCTCGCCTCGATGATCGACTATATCAACCGCAACCGCAAGGGCCACATCGTTACGATCGAGGACCCGATAGAGTTCATTCATACCCACAAGAACTGTATCGTCAACCAGCGCGAGGTCGGGTCGGACACCGCTTCGTTCGGCAAGGCGCTCCGGGTCATCCTCCGGCAGGATCCCGATGTGGTGCTCATCGGCGAGATCCGCGACATCGAGACGATGGAAACGGCGCTCGCGGTTTCCGAAACGGGACACTTGTGTTTCGCGACGCTCCACACCAACAACACTATTGAAACGATCAACCGCATCATCGACATGTTCCCGGTCAACCAGCAGAGTCAGGTCCGCACCCAGCTCAGTTTCGTTCTGCAGGGGGTGCTGGCGCAGATACTGATACCCAAGAAATTCGGCGGCGGCCGTTCGATCTGTTGCGAGGTCATGGTTCCGACGCCGGCGATACGCAACCTTATCCGCGAGAACAAACTCTCTCAGATATATTCCACGATGCAGTCGGGGCAACGGGAGCACCACATGCAGACGATGACGCAGGATCTGGTGCGGCTTGTCCAGAAGGATATCGTCAGCATGGAGGAGGCGCAACAGGTGGCGCCGAGTCTTGAGGAATTCGTCAGTCTGCTGTCAAGGGCGAAGTAGTGTGTAGGGGGGTTGCGTCATGACCTATTTCAAGTATATCGGTACCAACAAAAAGGGTGAGATCGTCAAGGGCGTGCTCGATGCCGATGATGAAAAGGCGGCACGGCAGGCGCTGTATGCGCAGAACATCAAGGCCGATGAGATAAAAAAGGACTGGACCCGGATAGAGCTGGGGGCACAGAAAATAACGGCCAAAGATCTGGTCGTTTTCACCCGGCAGTTCTCCACGATGATCAGCGCCGGTCTTTCGATCATACAGTCGCTGGACATCCTC
>CAYPQK010000014.1:13977-44547 GCA_964412895.1 uncultured Spirochaetales bacterium | reverse complement strand
GCTCGTTCGACGCAGGGAAGAACATAATGGAGGAAAAACCTAAATGACGCTCAATGAGGTGGCCCGCAAACTGCACACCGTAGTGACGGCGCTTGACGAAAAGAAAGCGGTGAACATGACGGTATTGCACATCGACAGTCCATCGGGCTACACCGACTATATGATCTTCGTCACCGGCACCTCCATCCAGCATAACAAAACGCTGGCCGACAACACCCTTCGGACGCTCAAGGAGGGCGGTTTCGGCCGCTACTACGCCGAGGGTGAACAGAACGCCCGCTGGATACTGCTCGACGCCGGGAGCGTCATCGTCCAGATCATGCTCGACGAGATGCGTGACTACTACGACCTTGAATCTATCTGGGGCGACGCCCCGCGGCTCGACATCAAGGAGATACTGAAAAGTCAATGAAGATATCCATCGTCGCGGTCGGCAGGCTCAAGGAGGCCGGCGGCTTCCGCGAGATGGAGCAGTTCTACCGCGGTCGCATCGAACCCTTCTCTAAGCTTGAACTCATCGAACTGAAAGAGGGGAAGAGCGTCGCCGAGGATACCGCGCAGCTCGTGAAGCGCATCCCCGCCGGGTCGTTCGTTGTCGCGTTGCGGGAAGAGGGGAAACGGTTTGACAGCAAGGCCTTCGCCGAACTGTTGCGCAAACAGCGCGACGCTTCGCGCGAGGTCGTCTTTGTCATCGGCGGCGCCTACGGTTTTGGCGATGTCGGCGAGTCGGTCGCCCTTTCCATAGCGCCGTGGACACTCAACCACCTGCTGGCGCGGGTCGTCCTGCTGGAACAGATATATCGCGGACTTTCCATCCTGTCGGGAGGCAAGTACCACCATGAGTGAGCATGTGTTCCTGCGGGAATACCCGAAGGCGGCCATCGAGGCGAAGGGGCTGACGCTCTCCTACCGGCGGCTGATGAACGAGACCGAACGCTACGCGGCGCAGATCGGCGTCGCGCCGGGCGACCGGGTGGCGATCTATGCCGAAAATTCGGCGCAGTGGGCCGTCGCCCTCTACGGCGCGTGGCGCAGCGGCGCGGTGCCGGTGCCGATAGACGCGCTGGCGGTCGCCGACGAGGTAGGCTACATCCTTGCCGACTGCCGTCCGGCGGTCCTGTTCTGTTCCCACAAGACCAAAGAACGGGTGGCCGAGGCGGTGACGCTATCGGGCCACACCCCGAAAATACTCAACCTTGACGAACTGGGGCTGACCGAACGCGAGGCACGGGAACCGGTCCCGTTCCCGGCGGCCGATCCCGATGCGCTCGCCCTCATCCTCTACACCTCCGGTACCACCGGCAGTCCCAAGGGGGTGATGCTCTCGTTCGGCAATCTCATCGCCAATATCCGGGCGGTGACCAAGGAGGTGCCGTTCTACGGCCGCGAAGAGCGGGTCATGGTGCTTCTGCCGTTCCACCATATATTCCCGATCATGGGGACGCTGGTGGCGCCGTTGTATGTCGGGGCGACGCTGGTCTACTGTCCGTCGCTCGCGCCGACCGACATCATGGACACCCTTTCGGTGGGACGCATCACCATCATCCTCGGCGTGCCGCGTTTCTATGCGATGATCGTCAAAGGGATACGCGATAAACTGCGGGCGTCGCTCCCGGTGTGGCTCATTTTCAATCTCTGCCGCCTGATACTCTGGCGTCGCCTTTCGAAGCTCATCTTCAAAGAGGTGCAGATGCGGTTCGGCGGCACGGTGAAACACCTGATCTCGGGCGGCGCGGCGCTGGGTATCGAGACGGGACGCGATCTGGCGGCGCTCGGGTTCGATGTCTACGAAGGCTACGGGATGACCGAAACGGCCCCGATAATCACCTTCCCGCGCATCGGCAGGATGCGGCTCGGTTCGACCGGGCAGATGCTGTTCCCCGGCGGGGTGCGCATCGAAGAGGGGGAGATACTGGCGAGCGGCCCCAATGTCATGCGCGGTTACTGGCAGCGGCCCGACGAGACCGCCGCGATCATCCGCGACGGCTGGCTCCACACCGGCGACGCCGGCTATCTCGACCGCGACGGCTATCTGTTCATCACGGGCCGGGTCAAGGAGATCATCGTCCTCCCCAACGGCAAGAATGTCAATCCCGATGAGGTAGAAGAGAAACTGCGCCGCGACTTCCCGGCGGTGGCCGAAGCGGGGGTATACTTAAAGGATGGGGGACTCGCCGCCATTTTCGTCCCCGATCCGTCGAAGATACCTACCGGCGCCAACCGCGACCTGCGCGACCATTTCCGCTATGAGGTCATCCAGCGCTACAACGAAAAGGCGACACCGTACAAACGGCTACTCCACTTCACGCTGTCGAGCGAGCCGCTGCCGCGTACCCGGCTGGGGAAACTGCGCCGGTTCCAGCTCCCGGAACTCGGCGTCGAGACGCGCCGCCCGCGCGGGAATGCCGACGAGCCCGACACGGCGGAGTACGGCGCGATAAAGAGATTCATCCGCGACGAGACGGGGAAAGAACCGTATCCCGATGACCATATCGAGATAGACCTCGGGCTCGATTCGCTTTCACGCCTGAAATTGCAGGAATTCATCCGCGTCTCGTGCGGCGTCGCCCTGCGCGACGGCGAGATCGCGGGGACGGTGCGGACCCTCGCCGAACGGGCGGCGGCGGCGCGCGGGACGGTGACGGAACAGGCGGTCGGCTGGAAGGAACTGCTCCTTCGCGATGAGGATATCGACCTGCCGCGCAGCGCATGGTTCCACGCATTCCTCAAGAATATGTTCCGGCTGTGGCTCTATACTTATTTCCGGTTCCGGGCCAAAGGACGCGAGAATGTGCCCGAACCGCCCTTCATACTCGCGGCGAACCACCAGTCGTTCATCGACGGGCTGTTCGTCGTGACACCGCTCGCCGACCGCTTGGTGCGCGAAACCTTCTTCTTCGCCAAGGGGAAGCATTTCGGGGCGTGGTGGCGGCGCTATCTGGCGCGGCGCGACAACATCATCATCATGGACGACAAGAGCGATCTGCGCGATGCGATCAGCCGGATGGCGGCGGTACTCAAGAAGAAAAAGTCGATCATCATCTTCCCCGAAGGGACGCGGACCCGCGACGGTCATATTGGTAACTTTAGGGAAACATTCGCGATACTGGCGGCGGAACTCAAGGTGCCGGTGGTGCCGGTAGCCATTCGCGGCGCTTTTGAGGCGTTCCCGCGCGGCCGGTTCATACCGCGCCCGTGGCGTTCCATTTCGGTGACCTACCTGCCCAAGATAACGCCCGACGGCCGCACCTATCAGGCGCTTGCCGCCAAGGTGCGCGACGCCATCGCCGCCGAACTGGGCAAGACCGCCCCGACCGTCCGGTAAAAATTCATCAATGATTCCGTTCGGGGGTGCTCCGGCCCCTTTACTTGCCCGCGCCGATTTATAGAATGGTGAGGTCCGACAACCTTCCGGGGGATCCATGGCGTTCGTTCATCTCCACTTGCATACGATATACAGCTTCCTTGACGGCCTCACCCGTCCAGCCCAGCTCATGACCGAAGCGAAGAAACTCGGCATGGACACCATCGCCATCACCGACCACGGCAACATGCACGGCGTGATAGATTTCTACACCACCGCGCAGAAGGCGAAGATGAAGCCCATCATCGGTATGGAGGCCTACATCGCCGCCGGATCGCGCAAGGAGCGGACCCAGCAGGATGCCTTCCACATGGTGCTGCTCGCCCGCAACAACGAGGGTTACCGCAACCTCTGCCGTCTCTCGTCGCAGTCCAATCTCGACGGCTTCTACTACAAGCCGCGCATCGACCGCGAACTGCTGAAGGACTTCGCGGGCGGCCTCATCGCCACCTCGGCCTGTCTGGGCGGCGAGATACCCCGGGCGCTCATGGACGGGAACAAGAAAAAGGCGCTTGCCATCGCCGCCGAATACCGCGAACTCTTTGGCCCCGACAACTTCTTCCTCGAATTGCAGGTCAACGGCCTGAAAGATCAGGACGAGGTCAACCCGCTCATCATGGAGATCGGGAAGGAGCTTGGCATTCCGTTCGTTGCCACCAACGATGTCCACTATATCTCGTCGCGTCACGCCGAGGCGCAGGACATCCTCTTCTGCATCAACGAGAAGAAGAAGGTCGAGGATACCGACCGGATGCACCACGAATCGCGCGAATTCTACCTGAAGAGCGAAGAAGAGATGCGTCGGCTGTTCACACCGCTGTGCATAGAGGCGGTCGACAACACCGCCGCGATAGCCGCCCGCTGTTCGGTGGAACTGGAACTCGGCAAAGGCTACCTGCCGCAGTACGATACCGGCGGGGTGCCGTTGGCCGACTTCCTGACCGACCTCGCCCGGCGCGGGCTGGAGGAGCGGTTGGCCGACGGCCGCATCGCCAAGACGATGCGCGATCCGTATGAAAAACGGCTCCGTGACGAGATAGAGATCATCGTCGCGAAGGGCTACCCCGGTTACTTCCTCATCGTCGCCGACTTCATCGGCTGGGCGAAAAAGAACGGCGTGCCGGTCGGCCCCGGCCGCGGATCGGGCGCCGGATCGCTGGTCGCTTACTGCACCGGCATCACCGATATCGACCCGATACGCTACGGACTCTTCTTCGAGCGGTTCCTCAACCCGGAACGCCCCTCGATGCCCGACTTCGACATCGATTTCTGCCAGCAGAAGCGCGAACGGGTCATCGAGTATGTCACGCAGAAATACGGCGTCGACCATGTCGCCCAGATCGCAACCTTCGCCAAGATGAAGGCGAAATCGGCCATCCGCGATGTCGCCCGGGTGCTCGGCATCGAACTGTCGACCGCCGACCGGCTCGCCAAGATGGTTCCCGACAACTTCGATATCCTCGTGCGGCCGCAGAAATTCGTCGACAAACTGAAAGGGACCGACAATGCGAAGGTGCTGGAGCACCTGAAAAGCGTCTACGCCATCGCGGATGAAGTGGCCGACGACTGCGACCGGCTGAAAGAGGCGCTCGGACGGCTCCGGATAGCGCCCGAAGATCAGGCGGCGGTCAAGGCGCTCGTGTTCGACATCGAACTGTACGAGAAGGAGCGCGCCGTCATCCGTGGCAACAACGACTACAAACGGATCCTCGATATCGCCGACCAGATCGAAGGGCTCTTCCGGCAGACCGGCAAACACGCCGCGGGGGTGGTCATCTCCGACAAGCCGCTGTGGGAGTATTTGCCCATCTTCAAGGACAAGGACGGCGCGCTGGTCACCCAGTACGACAAGGACATGGTCGAGAAGGCGGGGCTGGTGAAATTCGACTTCCTCGGCCTCAAGACGCTCACGATGGTGGCCCACGCGGTCGAACTGGTGCGGCGCAAGAAGCCCGATTTCGATATCTCGCGCATTCCGCTCGACGACGCGGCGACCTACAAGACCCTCTGGACCAAGAGCTCGAAAGGGGTCTTCCAGATGGATTCGGCCGGATTCGGCAAGATGATGAAGCAGATGCGTCCCGACCGGATCACCGATCTCATCGCCGGGGTCGCCCTCTACCGCCCCGGCCCGATGGCCTCGATCCCGAGCTACATCCGCCGCAAACACGGCCGCGAGGATGTCTCCTACGACCATCCGCTCCTCGAATCGATACTTAAAGAGACCTACGGCCTGATCGTCTATCAGGAACAGGTCATGCAGATATCGGTCGCGATGGCCGGTTTCTCGATGGGGCATGCCGACCTCCTGCGCAAGGCGATGGGGAAGAAGCAGGCCGACGCGATGGCCAAGGCGGAGATCGACTTCATGGAAGGGGCGAAGAAGCGGCAGGTCGATCCGGCGGTTGCCCAGCGGGTGTTCGAACTCATGAAGAAGTTCGCCGAGTACGGTTTCAATAAATCGCACGCTGCCGCCTACGCGGTGCTCGGCTACCAGACCGCCTACCTCAAGACCCACTACCCGCACGAATTCTACTCGGCGCTGATATCGTCGGAATCGGGCGACGCGGCCAAGGTGCTCGAATACATCTCCGACGCGCGGCAGAGCGGCATCGCCATCCATCCGCCCGACATCAACCGCTCGGAGTACAGCTTCTCGATAGAATCGGGGGCGATACGGTTCGGCCTTGGCGCGGTCAAGAACGCCGGCGAAGGGGCGATCGAGGAGATCATCGCCGAACGGCAGAAGAACGGCCCGTTCAAGTCGCTGCTCGATTTCACCTCGCGCATCAACCAGACGAAGGTCAACAGCCGGGCGATGGAATTCCTCGTCAAGGCGGGGGCCTTCGACTTCACCGGCATCAACCGCGGGACGCTCTTGGCGATACTGCCGATGGCGCTGCGCGAGGGCGACAAGCACTTTCAGGATCAGGCGAGTGGCCAGCAGTCGCTCTTCTCGCTCATGGCGCCCGCCGCGAAGGGGCCGGCGGCCGACGAGCGGGATGATAAGCGCATTGTCCGGGCGCTCGACGGGAAGGTCGAGAACTGGGATGTCTTCCACACCCTGACGCTCGAGCGCGATGTGCTCGGCGTCTATCTGTCGGGCCATCCGGCGAGCTACTTCGCCCGCGAGGCGCGCAACCTCGGTTTCGAGGATATCGAGGAGTTCCTGTCGAGCATCGAGGAGGCGGGCGGCGGTCCCCGGACGAAGGTCTGGCTGCTGGGCACCGTCACCACCGAGATAAAACCGCAGAAGGGGCGCGACGGCGACTACTTCCTGCGCGGCGTCATCGAAGGACATAACGCCGCCATCAATTTCACCATTAACAGCATCGACAGCACCACCAGTCCCCTCATCGAGAAGCTCAAAAGCCCGTTGCCGCTCGCCTTCCGCGTTTCTCCGCGGGTGGTGCGTAACGCCGAGGAGGGGACGATAGACCGGATCGAGGTATCCATCGACGATCTGGCGCGCAATGTGCTCACGCTCACCGAATATCTCACCGCCGACGCCGACCGGGCGGCCCGCGCCGTTATCGACGCGCCGTGCGAGGTCGTCGGCGCCGCGAAAGAGGTCATCAAAAAGCTCTGCACACGTAGCGGGGTCGACGAGATCGAATTCCCGCTCGCGGTCAAACTCTGCTATCCGGATAAGGGGGGGGCGGCCTACATGGAGCGGAATGCGTGGCTGTCGGAGGAGCGAATCCGGATGCTCAAGGATCACTTCGGCCCCGACCGTTTCTACTTCGTGCGCCGTCAGGGTGCGGGTCAGTAGCGGCTAGCTCTCGCTTGCCGGTTTTCCGCGTATCTCGGTATTGAGCGCCTTGATGAATTCCATCGACAAGAGCAGCAGCAGGATGCTGTAATAGACCCACAGTATCGCGGCGGCGAACCAGGTGGCCGATCCGTAAATGATGCTGTAAGAGGAGAGCTTCGTGATATAGATGTTGAAGAGATATTTCGCGCCGTTCCAGAGCGCCGAGAAGAGGATGGCGCCGCTTACGACCGCTACGAACCGTATCCGCGCCGCCATCGTGAAGGAGTAGATGAGTATGCTGAAAAAGATGATAATGAACACCGTGATGAGCGGGATACTCCACAGCAGGCCGTTGCCGGTGAAGAAATCGATGACCGGCTGAACCACCGGGAACTGGTCGCGCAGGATGGTCACCACCGACAGGACCATCGCCGAGAAATAGTGCAGGAAGAAAAGGAACATCGTCAGCGCGACGATGAAAAGGAAGCCGAGAAGCCGCGTGAAGACGAAGTGTATGGTCTTCGTGCCGAAAACGCGGGCGAGGGTGTCGGAGAGCGTCGAGAACAGGAGCGATGCCGATATGGCGAGCGACAGGAAGCCGACGGTGGAGAGACTCGCGGTGTAGTGCGACAGCGATAGAAAGCCGACCACCTGTTCATCCTGCAGGTACGGGATTACCGTTTTCAGATAGCTTTTGACCGCCTCGGTCAGTTCCTGCGGGGAGGTGGCGGGGGTCGAGAGATGATCGATAAAGAGTCCCATCATCGCCCCGACGATGATGAGGAACGGGATGAACGAAAGAAGCGCGTAGAACGATATCGCCGCCGAGTTGTCGAGACAGCCGTCGTCCATGAACCCTTTTGCGGTGTTCCAGACGATGCGCAACGGACGGCGCGCGTCGATGTAGGAGAGAAAGCGGCCGACCAGAACGGCGAAGCGTTGGAGATGTCTGTTCACGACGCGGAACCCTTCTTAAAGACCATCTTTATCGGGACGCCGGTATAGCCGAACTCCTCGTAGAAGCGGTTCATGAGGTGCCGTTCGTAGGAGAAATGGATGCCCGCCGGCTTGTTGACCGCCACCAGTACCGTCGGCGGCTTGGTGGCCACCATCACCGCACGGTGGAAGATGATCGGTTTGTGGAACTTAGTGAGCGGCGGCGGGGTATGATGTATCGTCTTCATGAGCCACGCGGTGAGCCGTTCCTCGTCGATGCTCTGCGAATAATTCGTGTATATCTCGTCGATGAGGGCGATGAGTTTCTCGACGCGCAGTTTCTGGAGCGCCGATATCGAGATGATCGGGGCGTAGGGTGCGAACTTGATGCGGTCGCGCAGGTCCTTGACCATCTTGTCGTAGGTCTTGTCGTCCTTGCTGACGGTATCCCACTTATTGATGACGATGATGATGCCGCGGTACTTCTCGTCGGCGAGCCCGACGATGCGCAGGTCCTGATCGGTCGCGATCTCGGCGGCGTCCATCATGAAAATGACGATGTCGCTACGATCTATCGACCGGAAGGCGCGGACGACCGCCGCCTTTTCCATCGTCAACTCTATGTTCTTCTTGCGCCGGATGCCGGCGGTATCGATGATGCGGTAGGTGCGGCCGTTGCGGGTGAAGAGCGAATCTATCGGGTCCATCGTCGTTCCCGGGATGGGGGAGACGAGCATCCGTTCCTCGCCCAGAAGCGCGTTCACGAGCGTCGATTTCCCGACATTGGGGCGCCCGATGACGGCGATGCGGGTCTCGTCGGCGCGCGGCGGCAGTTTTTCGGCGATATCCTTGCGGGTCCAGAACTCCGTGGTCATCGTGTCGAGCAGATCGCGCACCCCGTAGCCGGTGGTGCCGGAGACCGGGAAGACCTCGTCGGCGCCCGCTTCGTAGAATTCGGCGGCGTGCGGTTCGCGGTGCTCGTCGTCCACTTTGGTCACGACGAACCAGTGGCGGATGCCGGTCCGGCGCACGATGTCGAGTATGTCGCGGTCGGCGGGATGGAGCCCCGCCATGCCGTCGCCGATGATCAGGACGCCGTCGACCGAGGCGAAGACCTCCTCTATCTGGCGCCGGATGCCGAGCGTTATCGCGTCGCCCGCTTCGTCGATGTGGAACCCGCCGGTGTCGATGAGGGTGAAGGGCTTGTCGTCGTACATCATCTCTTCGTAGTGGAGGTCGCGGGTGACCCCCGGCCGGTCGTCGATGATGGCGGCGTTCTTGCCGAGTATCTGGTTGAAGAGGGTCGATTTGCCGACATTGGGGCGGCCGACGATGGCGATGAGCGGCTTTATGTTGTTGATGCTGCGCGGTGTCACTTGGTGTTGTTCTCCTGCGGATAGCGTTTCTTGATGGCGTCGAGTTTCTTGCGCATCTCGGGGGCATCCTTCAGCGTCTGGACGAGCAGTTCCTTGATGAGCGCTCCCTGCGATCTATTCTTCATCCCGTTGTTCATCGCCACCATGGTGCGGTTCCACCACATGAGGGCGTCGCTGACCTCCATGAGCTCCAGTTTGAAAAGGTTGATGTAGAACGACCGGGTGTCGGTCGGCATCTTCTCCTTCTGGAAGCGGGGGAACTCTTTTTTGGTGATGTCGGCCACCTTGTTGTCGTCGAGCAGGGCGAATGCCTCGCAGATATCCTTGACCATGCCGAAGGCCTCGGCGACCAGCGCGGTCCCGGCCTGCGTCACGGCGCGGTCATCGGGGTGGGTCGCCTTCTTCTCGATGGCGGCGTAGAGGTCGATGTTGCTCTTGGCGGTCTGGGCGACCGTCCGGCAGACGGCGAGCCCCTCGTCGCGGGTGGCGATGACCGATTCGTAGAACTTCACCTCGGCGGCGCTCGGTCCCGGCTGCGCCTGCCCGAAGAGCGGCAGGGCGGCGCACAGCGTCAGAAGAAGGGCGATCGGCGTTCTCATTTCTCGAACTCCTTCTCGAACCCCATCTTCTTGAGTGCCCGTTCGCTCGCGAACCAGTTCTCCTCTATCCGCACATGCAGTTCGAGGTGTATCTTCTTGCCGAAGAGCGTCTCCAGTTCGACCCGCGCCTGCGTCCCGATCTCCTTGAGCATCCGCCCCTTCTCGCCGATGACGATCGCCTTCTGGCTCTTGCGCGCCACATTGATGGTGGCGTGGATGACGAGCATATTGGCCACCTGTTCGTGTTCGGCTATCTGTTCCACCACCACGGCGGTGTGGTAGGGGAGTTCGTATTGGAGCAGGCCGTACATCTTCTCGCGGATGATCTCGGCGGCGAGGAATTCGTCCGACTGGTCGGAAGGGTCCTCCGCCTCAAAGTACTGCGGTCCGGGCGGGAGCAGGTTGGTGAGCGACGCGAGCAGTTCAGGCACCCCGGTGCCGTTGAGAGCGCTGATGCTGAAGGTCCCGGCGAAGGGATACTGTTTCCCGATCACCGCGAGCGTGTCGTCGGCCCGCATCTTCTTGACCGCATCGACCTTGTTGGCGACGAGGAAAACGGGGCACGCCACCTTCAGTTTACCGATGATCTCCAGCTCCTCCTTCCCCGGCCCCTGTTCGGGGTGCTGGGTGGTCACATCGACGAACAGCAGCACCGCGTCGGCCTCGTGCGCCTTGGAGTAGGCGGTGCGGTTCATCCAGTTGTTGAGCATCCTTCCGAAGTCGTCGGCGGTGATGCCGGGGGTGTCGACGAAGATGATCTGCGCGTCGTCGGTGGTATGGATGCCGCGGATGGCGTTGCGGGTCGTCTGCACCTTGGGCGAGACGATCGACACCTTTTTGCCGAGCGCGGTATTCAGAAAGGTCGATTTCCCGGTGTTCGGCGCGCCGATGACGGCGACGAACCCGCTGTGGGCGAGCGTCTCTTTCAGCACTGTTCAGCCACCTTTTCGCCCGCGATGGAGCGTGCTATGAACTTTTTTATCTTCTTGAGGTCGCTGCCGAACCGGCCGAGCGCCACCATGAGTTTCACGAGCGTCGCCTCGCGGGTCATGTCGGCGGCCGATATCAGGCCGTAGAATTCGGCCTTGGTCGCCGCTTCGTAGAGGTGCAGGTTCACCTTGCCGGAGGGAGACTGACTGCACACGACGATGGGAAAGGCGCGCCCCGACGCCTCTTTGAACAGTTCCTCGAGTCCCGGATTGTCGGAGGGGATGTTACCCGATCCGTAGGCCTCCAGCACGATCCCTTTGACCTTCTCGTCGCGGATGACCGGGAGCAGCATCGAGAAATCGAAACCGGGGAAGAAGGGGACGAGGAGCACCCGTTCGTCGAGCGCCGTGTTGATGGCGAATATGCCGGTCGGTTTGGGGAGGAAGAGCCGTTCGAGCCGTTCCAGCCCGATGCCGAGCTTTATCAGTTTCGGATGATTCGGGCTGTAGAAGGCGTCGAAATCCCACGCGTCCCGTTTTTTCACGCGGTTGCCGCGGAAGGCGGCGGTGTGGAAGACGACGACCACCTCGTTGAGATTGCCGCGCAACGCCACCTCGATGGCGGCCACGAGGTTCTGAAGCGCGTCGGAGCGTTTGTCCTTGAGCGGTATCTGCGAACCGGTCAGCACCACCGGCTTGTCGAGGTTCTCGAAGAAGAACGACAGCGCGGCGGCGGTGTAGGCCATCGTATCGGTGCCGTGGACCACGACGAAGCCGTCGAAACTGTCGTACATCTCGGCTATCTTGTCGGCGATGAGTTTCCAGTGGGCGGGGCGGAAGAGCGACGAATCGATGTTGCAGAGCTGGAACTGCGTTATCTCGTCGTCGAAGAGCGGGTAGACCGACTTCTCGATGTACTCGAAGGCGTAGGTGCCGGGGCGCAGTTTCCCCTGTTCGTTCGATTCCATGGCGAAGGTGCCGCCGGTATGGAGTATCGCTATTTTGCCCATGGCCGCGCTCCTGAAATACTGTAAGCCGGGACGCTTTCTACCTATAAGACAGAGAAAAGGCAAGTTTATGGTCGCGGGCGGCAGGGAAAGAAGTTGCGATTCCGGACCGGTATCGGTATAATTGGCCCGTCGATGTGATCAACGATAGCGGAGGTGTGTGATGAAAGGGATCGTAGTGTGGTCGCTGTGCCTGTGTCTGGCGGTCGTTATCGCCGCCTGCGACGATCCGTCAAAGAAAAACGATAAGGACACGGACACCGGCGGCGCCGATACCGTTCTCACCGATGAGATAGCCGTTGACGGCGACACCGCGCTTCCCGATATCCTGCCGGGCGATGAGGACACCGTCGTCATCGACGAGGTGCCGGTCGACGCCGATACCCTGCCGACCGATGAATGGTTAAGCGACACCGATACCGCCGCCGGCGACGAACTGCTGACCGATACCGACGGCTATATCAATCCGGCCTGTTCTTCCATCGGCGATACCTGCGTGACCGGCATGGATTGCTGTTCGGGCGCCTGCGAGAAGAACCCGATCGGCGATTTCGTCTGCATCGAGGCCGATTTCTGCATGCCCACCGGCGGCGACTGCGTCGTGGCGGCCGACTGCTGTTCGCTCGGTTGCAACGGCACGACCTGCATAGATCAGCTTTGCCTGACCAGCAACGAGGGGTGCAACAACGCCGCCGAATGCTGTTCCAACCGCTGTGAGGGGAATTTCTGCACCAGCGGCGGTGCCTGTCTGCCCGCCGGTGAGGCCTGCTCCGCGAGCGGGAACTGCTGTTCGCTGAACTGCGCCGAGGCCTCCGACAGCAAGATGCGCTGCATGGGGCTCGGCATCTGCAGTTCCGAAGGGGAGGTCTGCGTCGATGACGGCGACTGCTGCAATTACCAGTGCACCGCCGAAGGCTTCTGTCTGGTCCAGCCCGAATGCGATGTGGCCGGCGAGGCATGCAACGACCCGCAGGCCTGCTGCAGCGGCGTGTGCGCCGATGACGGCAGCGGCTACCAGTTCTGTCAGTCGCTCGGCGGCTGCAAGGTGTTCGGCGAGCTGTGCCGTGAGGATACCGAATGCTGCAACAACCCGGCCAACGGCGGCCCCGGCGTCTGCCTTGAGATCGCCGACGGCATCGGCCGCTGCGAGAATCCCACCGGCTGCGCTCCGGCGGGCGAACTGTGCGGACCGGGGTACCACGACTGCTGTCCCTGCGCGACGCCACAGGATTCTCCCGGCTGTCCCAATCCCAACGGTGATCTGTTCTGTCAGGAGACCATATTCGGCGTTTCGCGCTGCTTCTCGGCCAACTGTGTCATGGAAGGGGGCTCCTGCGATTCGCCCGAAGACTGCTGCGGCGGGGTCTGCACCGACAGCGTCTGCGGGCCGGGGTTCGCCTGTCTCGACAACCTTGCCCCCTGCGCGATGCCCGACCAGTGCTGTTGCGGCGTCTGCGCCCCGTCGGGCGAAGGTGAGCTGGTCTGCTGTCCCGGCAATGTCGACTGCATCCCCGAGGGGGACCAGTGCACCAGCGACCTCGACTGCTGTTCGGGCAACTGTAGCGTCAACGGCATCTGCGGTCCCGATGTGAGCGATTGCATCCCGGTCGGCGCCGCATGCGAGACCGACGAGGACTGCTGCTCCGGTTCCTGTTACGAGACGACCAATACCTGCAACGATCCGTTCCTGTTCTGAATATTGACCGGTAGCGGGGGAGGCTTCCGATGAAACGACCCATTCCGTGGCCGTTGTTCCTGTGTCTGTCGCTGCTGCTTCTCGTCGCCTGCGATAAGGATACTGATGCCGCGACCGACACCGATCAGTCAGACCTGTCGGACGGGTCGGACCTGTCTGACGATTTGGTCGACGCCGACACCGCTCCGGCGACCATCGCCGAGCAGACCTTCGGGGCGTTCGCGCCGTGGTCGTCGCCCGTCGAGGATTTTCGCGCATTCGGCGTTGATAACGAAATAGCCGGTTTCACGCAGGAGATAACCGACCTCGCCGTGTTCAAAGACACGCTCTGGTTCGGCTACGGCGACGCCAACCTCAATTTCGGCACAAAACTGCTCATGATCGGCGATATCGGTATCCAGTTCCGCTATTTCGACAGCCCGGAGAACGGCACGGCGAAGAACGATCTCAACAGCGGCGACGAGATGATAGAGCACTTCCGCCAGTTCGACGGCGGTCTCTGGTACGCCGGCATCGATTCGACCGATCCCGACGAACTGACCTCGCGGCCGCTCATCGGCGGCAACTTCTACCGTCACGACGACGATGGCTGGAAGAAGTTCCGCTCGGTGCCGGGCGGCGAGCATGTCCACGACACCGCATTCTTCGACGGCCGCATCTTCACCGTCGGTTCGGGGGCGACCGACCGGACCGAATGGGAGGCGGGGAACATCTTCCGCTACCTCTGGGAATCGTCCGACCGCGGCGAGACCTTCACCGTCACCCACCGCATCGGCCATCCGACGCAGGGCGGCGCGGGCGATTCGCGCTTCGTCCATCTCCTGCCGGTGGGCGACACGATGTATCTCTTCGGCTACTGGAGCGACTTCGCGCAGAATCAGGCCTATGTCGCCAACGCCTACTACGACGGCGCGTCGGTGACCGAATTTACCGCCGAGGATACCAGTCTCCTTAAAGGCATCTGGCCGACCGCGACCCTGCCGCTTCCCAATGACACGGGACTGGTGTGGGGCGTCAATGTCGATACGCCGACGCTCAAGTACCAGATCTGGCAGGTGGCGGCCGACGGGACGGTCACCGCGCTTGATGCCTTCGCCGGGAAGCAGGTGTTCGATGTGGGCTATTATCCCGAGACCGAAGAACTGATCTATCTCGTCTACGATGGCGACGCTTATGCGGAACTGGTCGATCCGGTGGCGACGACCGTCTATGCCGCGCCGCTCGCCGACCCGAACGATATCAAAGAGATAGCGACCTATAACGATACGCCGCGCATCGTCTCGCTCGCCTACTGGCAGGGATATCTCTTCGCCGGTACCAACGATTGCCGCATATTCCGGGCGTCGGCCACCGATTAACCACGAAAAAACCGGTTGACTGTCCGTTTGGACGGCCTTATACTGAAATTGTGAGGGACAGCCGAGAGGAGGAGTGTCATGAAACGCTTGGTGTGTGCGGTGGTTGCCGCGATGATGTTCATGGGTATCGCCTATGGACAGGTCGATGTCGAGACGAAGGTCATTTACCAGAAGGTCACCAAGATCGACGGAGATGATGTGTTGATTGACGGGGTGAGGGTGAAACCCGGGATGAGCTTCATTCATCCTCGTTCCAAGTTGAACTTCACGCCGATGATCAGTCTCAAAGAGAATTTCAACAAGGAGCTCATCGCTTCGACCGACAAGCTCTGATTGGTTGGTTTTCCGCTCAAGCGTTCTTAGCTCACTCTCGGGCATGAACCCATTTCATCAAGTTGTGCTCTTCTTGACTTCATCTTGTGGTCCGTTTAGAATCGCCGGGAAGAATGATCATAAATGGTATGGGGTTTCCGATGGGCGCGATTCGTTGGGTCTGTATTTTTCTTGCAGTTGCGGTTTTCGTCTTCTCGGGTTGCGAGGATTCAAAATCGTAATCAGACTGGAAAACCAAACAGTGGGGTAGTTGGGAAGCGGAAAGTGGTTCTGCGGTGGCGGTGGATGCCACTGGCAATATCTTTGTGGTTGGCTCGACCGAAAACTCATTTGATGGCAGTAATAATTCAGGGGGATTTTGTCTTAACAATGGCGTTTCCTATTCATGTCATGATATTTTTCTTACTAAATGGAGCAACGATGGCGCCAAAATGTGGACCAAAATATGGGGCACAAATGGAGAAGATGAGTTCGGGTTAGACATGGCGTTAGATTCTGACGGCAACATTTTTGTGACCGGATATACGGAAGGAGATCTTGATGGCAACGCCAACATAGGTGCATATGATATTTTTCTCACAAAATTGGACAATGACGGGAATAAGATATGGACTAAATTGTGGGGTACAAGCCCAGAGAATGACATCGGTTATGCTCTTGCGACCGATGCCAAAGGTAATATCTTTGTGACGGGCATGACCTGTGGTTCAATAGACGGGGTTGCCCCTGACAGATGGCAAGACTGCGATATTTTTCTTACCAAATGGAATAAGAACGGAACAATGGCGTGGATTAAACAGTGGGGGTCAACCAAAGATGATGAAGGGAGGGATGTGGGTTTAGATATAGAAGGCAATATCTTTGTCGTGGGATATGCGGGGGCACTTTCTGACAGTAAGCCCGGAGATGAAGGCGAGGCTTTTCTTACAAAGTGGAACAATGATGGTGTTAAACAATGGACACGACAATGGAAGGTAGGCGGTTCGAGTCTTGCAGTGGATGCCGTAGGCAATATTTTTGTAACAGGGGGTGCTTCTTCTACAGAGGGGAATCCATCGTTCGGTTCAAGCGACATTTTCCTAACCAAGGTGAATGGTAACGGAGATTTTCAATGGACAAAGCAGTGGGGTTCTAGCGAATATGAGCGCGGAAATTCCGTGTCAGTCGATCCGTCTGGCAATATCTTTGTAACAGGTTCGACCGCTGGGTCAATTGACGGGAACACTTATGCCGGTGGCGAAAGCGAATATATCCACGATGTTTTTCTGACAAAGTGGAATGCCGATGGCACCAAAGCATGGACCAAGCAATGGGGCACCGGTCAAGATGAGTCCGGCTATTCTGTGGCGACAGATGATTTCAGCAATGTTTTTGTAGCTGGTCGTACGAGGGGTGCTCTTCACAAACAGAAGAACATAGGTGACTACGATATCTTCTTGACGAAGTGGTCGGCGGAGTGACGTCGCCGTCAATTAGAATTCTTTTCCCTTACCGCGTATAGATAGGGGTGATGTCGATGGGGATGTCCTTGAGTTTTTCGAGGGCGTCGAGGATCTCCTTGCCGGGATGCGCCCATTTCTTGACGAACGCCGCCGCCTCATCGGGCGTCGCCGCAGCCTCGATGCGGCACAGCTCCTCCAGCAGTTCGTCGGCCGTCGCCGCGAAATTCTTATCGTGCGTCTCGAACGAGCCATCGGGGTTGACGGTGATGACGCCGCGCTCCTTCATCCAGTTGAACTCTATCACATTGGCGCCGCCGTGCGCCTCGTGGACGCCGAACCGCATCGAGCGGAAGAGCCCCGCGAAGAACGAATCGAGCAGCGGCCGTTTGCCGAACTGCGGTACGCCGTACTTGCCGCCCATCTTGAGGAGCAGGACCAGCCCGCCGGTATCGGCCTTCGCCTCTTCGATGGTGGTGTAGGCCGAACCGATGGCCACCGCCACCTTCGTACCGTCGGCGCGGTAGGCGGGGCCGAGTCCGTGGCTCACCTCATGCATCAGCACGAAGAAGAAGTAGGGGTCGAACTCCGCAGTGATGCGGTTGTCCGATATCCGCTTGGCGATGACCGAGGTGCAGGTCTTGAATTTCGCCTGCATGATATTGTAGATCATCACCTGTTTCCAGCCGACATTGCCGCGTACCCACGGATCGTTGGGCAGATTGAAGGCGCTGGTCATGATGCCGTGGTAGGCCTCGCCCGACGCGTAGAGTTCGTGCGCCACCACCATCGGCGCCATCCCGCCGACCGCCGCTTTGGAACCGGCGGGCATCGGGAATACGGCGGAGAGATGCCCGAGATTGTTCTCTATCTCCTTGAGCCGCGCACCCTTCTCATGGTCGACCGCCAGCAGGAACCCCTCGTAGGTCGACTTGATGCCCAGCACGCCGTCGGCGTAGACCTCGAAGGGGCCGAAGACGAACTCGAGCGGCGCATCGGTGAGCTTCACCCATTCGGCCTCGGTCTCCTGATATTTGCCGGTGAGGAGACTCTCGCCGCGGTTGAGTATGTACTTCTTGAGCCCTTCGTGTTTGACCAGAGCGGCCGCCTTCTTGAGGTGTCCGGCGAGTTTTTCGAGGTCGGCGCGGTAATATTCATGGTAGGGGACGGCGATGAGTTTGTCGCCCTCTTTCCGGATGACGGTGTAGGTGTCGCGCATCTTCTCCTGCTCGGCGGCGGGGAGTTTCGCGATGGCCGCTTCGAGCGCGGCGGCATCCATCCCGTCGGGGTAGAAGGCGCATCCCTTGGCGCGGTCGGGGAGGTCGTCGGGGTAGACGGTGGCGTATTCCGAAAGCTGGTCCCACGGCCCTTTGAAGCGGTTGTAGAACCGTTTTTTCTCCTCGTCGGAGCCGGCCATCACCTTTTTCCAGATGCCGGGGAGCCGTTCATCCTGCTGGCGCAGATAGATGTCGGTCACTACATCGAGCGCCGCGATGAGATGCGGCAGGGCGTCGCGGATGTCGTCGGAGAGTTTGGTCAGGTCGTAGCCGACCTCGATGTTCTTGAACTTGCTGAGGGCGTCGGCGGCGCGGGTCATGGGTGCCTCCTTTGGTTGTTGATGCGGTCACGGTCGGGGAAGAATAGCGCAGGGGCGGGGCTAAGTCAACGGAAAAAGGGGGCGCTCCTATCCATTCCCTGTTTTTCTTGCCAAAGTTTTTTTTCGGGGATAGGGTGTCTCGCATCGAAACGCGAGCCACCCATAGGAGGTCACCCCATGAAAGTCTTCGTTGTCAACTGCGGAAGTTCTTCCATCAAGTATCAGCTTTTCGACATGACCGATGAAAGCGTCGTCGGCAAGGGTATCGCCGAGAAGATCGGCCTGCCGATGGGCATCGTGTCGCTCAAGATCGAAGGGACCGGCGAGAAGGTGGAGCGCGAACTGCCGCTCCCGAATCACGAAGCGGCCCTCAACACCGTCCTTGAACTGCTCACCGACAAGAACATCATCCGCGACAAGTCGGAGATCGGCGTCATCGGTCACCGGCTGGTCCACGCGGGCGAATGCTACCATTCGTCGGTTGCGGTCACCGATGATGTCCTTGAGAAAATGACCGAATGCAACGACCTTGCCCCGCTCCACAATCCCCACAACATCACCGGCGTCAAAACGGCGCAGAAACTGTTCCCCAAGGCGTTCCAAGGCGGCTGTTTCGACACCGCGTTCCACCAGACGATGCCCGACTACGCCTACATGTATCCGATAGACTATTCGTGGTATGAGAAGTACAAGGTGCGCCGCTACGGTTTCCACGGCACCTCGCACGGCTATGTCGCCCAGCTGGCGGCCGACCACCTGAAAAAACCGCTCGACAAGATGCGGGTCATCACCGCCCATCTCGGCAACGGCAGTTCCATCGCGGCTATAGAGAACGGGAAGTCGGTCGACACCTCGATGGGTATGACACCGCTTGAAGGGCTCATGATGGGGACCCGTTGCGGCGATATCGACCCGGCGCTCGTCTTCTTCGCGGCGCGTAAGGGGGTATCGCTCGACGATTTCGACAAACTGCTCAACAAGAAGTCGGGTATGCACGGTGTCGGCGGCGTGTCGAACGACATGCGCGATAACTGGAAGGCGATCCATGAGGGGAACAAGCGGGCCGAACTCGCGATGAAGATGTTCACCTACCGGCTCAAAAAGTACATCGGCGCCTATGCGGCGGCGATGGGCGGCGTCGATGCCATCGTTTTCACCGGCGGCATCGGCGAGAACGACTGGGAGGTCCGGCAGATGGCCTGCGAAGGGCTCGAATACATGGGTGTCGAGTTCGATGTGCCGCTCAATAAAACGGTTCGTTCGGTGCTCAAAGAGGTCTCCAAGCCGTCGTCGAAGGTCCGGGTGCTGGTCGTCCCGACCAACGAAGAGCTGGTCATTGCCCGCGAATCGTACCGTCTCTACAACGAGTCGAAGAAGAAATAAGCGTTCACCGGGAGGGGATCATGACGCGTAAGAAGATATTCGCCGCCAACTGGAAGATGAACAACATGACCGCCGATGTCGCGACCTTTTTCGGGGCGATCGGCGATTCGTGCGTGACGCTTAAGGACCGCGAGGTCATCGTGACGCCGTCGTTCCCGTACCTCGCGCAGGCGGCCGCGCTGGCGAAGGGAAAGAACATAACGCTCGCGGCGCAGAACTTCCATTTCGAGGAGAACGGCGCCTTCACCGGCGAGGTGAGCCTGACGATGCTTGCCGACCTCGGCATCCGCACCGTCCTCATCGGCCATTCGGAACGGCGGCATGTGATGGGGGAGACCCACGAACATCTGCGCAAAAAGGTCGCCTTCGCGCAGAAAAAGGGGTTCCGCACCATCTTTTGCATCGGTGAGACGCTGGCCCAGCGGCAGAAAGAGGAACTTTTCGCCGTCATCGACCACCAGCTCACCACCGCCTTCGACGATAACCTGACCTGTCCGCCCGACGATATGGTCATCGCCTATGAACCGGTGTGGGCCATCGGCACCGGCGTCAACGCCACCGGGGCGCAGGCGCAGGAGATGCACGACTATGTCCGCAAGTTCATGGAGAAGCATTACGGCCGCAAGGATATCACCATCCTCTACGGCGGCAGTGTCAAGCCCGACAATGTCAAAGAATTGATGATGATGCCCGATATCGACGGGGCGCTCGTCGGCGGCGCGTCGCTCAAGGCCGATTCTTTCTCAAAGTTGATATTCTGGGATAGATAAGATCGATCAGTTCAGATAGGGCGCGATGAATCTCGCCCCTACATCCGCTCACCGCTCACCGCTCACGATTTCGGGATGATCATCCGTCCTTCGGCTTCCGCCAGCACCGTATCGCCATCTTTCATCACCGCTTTGGTGGTGATGATGCGGCCGCTTTTGGAGACCACTTCGCCTTCGACGGTGAGCGGGACATGGGGGAGGACCGGCCGTTTGAAGCGGACCTTCATCTCGGCGGTGACGCAGAACCCGGCGTAGGCGATGGCGGCGTGTGCCATCATCTCGTCGAGCAGCATCGAAGTGACGCCGCCGTGGACGAAATGCTTCCAGCCGATGTATTTTTCCGGTATCGTCACGGTGCTCCACGCCCGGCCTTTCTCGCGGTCGGTCGCGATCTTCAGCTGAAAACCGTGCGGGTTATCTTTCCCGCAGACGATGCATTTCCCGGTGTCGATGAGTTCCATGGGCCTCAGTTGCAGGCGGGGTTGTCGTAACAGAGAAGGTCGCCCGTTTTGCATTCATAGCAGACGGCGCGCACATCGTAGGCGTTGTAGGTCTGGCAATTGGTGTCGCCGGTCGAGCAGGCGGCGGGCACACACTCGGTACGATCCAGATAGACCTCGCCCTGAGCGCACATACCGCAGTATTTGAGCGACGGCGGGATGAGGCACTTGAGCGCGCGGAACCCTTTCTCGGCGTAGCAGCAGCCGGTCGGACAGCGTGTGTCGCCGCAGGCTTTGTCGTTCGCCGTCTCGTTGAGGCAGCGGTGGGTCTCGGTGTTGCAGGTGGTGCCGGGGTAGGCCGTGCAGTCGCCGTCGTCGGTGCAACCCGCCGTACAACTTCCGGCGACGCAGATGTTGCCATCGCCGCATTTGCTGTCGAGTTCGCAGGCGGTGCCGGCAGTGTCGATGTCGGGTGTGATGATGGTGTCGTTGTCAGGGGTGGCCGCCGCATCGTCGGCCGCCTCCTGTTCGCCGCCGGTCAGCGCGTCCAGATCGGCGAGCGGCCGCGTATGGGTCTCATTCTCGCAGGCAAAGGCGAAGAGCGCGAGAAGGGAAAGGAACATTAGTTTCTTCATTACTGTGCCTCTATCGAAACATCGTCAAGATACCAACCCTTATGGCTGTAATCGACGGGATCATCGGAATAACTCAGAACACTGACGCCGGTCGAATAGACGAAGCGCATCCGGAAGTTCGCGGTAAGTACGCCCGCGGGTACCGTGAAGTAGGTACTGACCCAGCCGCTCGTTGTCTGGACGAAGCCTTTCTCGTCGTCGACATAGAAACTGGTCGAACTGTTGCAGGAATATCCTCCCGACGAACCCCGGGTGTTCACGGTACCCGAACAGGTGGGACAGCCGTTGACCCATGTCGATCCGCCGTCGCCCGAGAATTCGAGTATCCCGCCGTCGAAGTAGGTGCCGTTGTCCCAGAAATCGCGCGACTGCCATGCATAGAGCGTCACCGTCTGCGCGGCGTGGGCCGACAGGTCGATGACGGGCGAGCGCAGTTCGGCGCGCTGGCAGTTGATATAGTTGCCGGCGAGGTTGGTCCCCCAGCAGCCGGCCCCTTCGTGGCAGTTGGCGCCGTCGGTCCGCGCTCCCCGCTGCCAGAAATCGTAGTTCCAACCGGTGTCTCCCGAGTAGCCGTCGACCGCGGTGTGGGTCCAGCCCTGCGCGTCGCTGTTGAAATCGTAGGTCACGACCACCGTGGGGCCGGTGTCGTCGTCGCTGACGGTCGCGTCGTCCGCCGTATCGTCGGTGACGGTGTCATTATCGGTCACGGCCGCGTCATCGGCTACGGCGGCGTCATCGACCACGGTGGCATCATCGACCTCGGTCGCGTCATCGGCCACGGCGGCGTCGTCCACCTCGGCCGCATCGTCGGCTACGGCGGCGTCGTCCACCTCGGCCGCATCGTCGGCGATGATGTCTTCATCAACCGTCGTGTCCACTATGTCCACATCGTCCATTTCGCCCACTTCAACCATCGTATCGCCACCGGCCGTATCCGCCGTATCCGCCGTATCGGTGGTGTCGGGTAACTGGTTGTCGTTGTCGACGGCGTTGTCGGGTTCCCCGCCGATGCATTCGGCGGTTCCGGTATCCATCGTGCAGCCGTTCGGACAGTCCTCCTGCGGTTCCCAGATGAGTTCGCCATTGCAGACGAGTATCGTCAGCATCTCATCGTCACAGACGGTGATCCCCTCCATCTCGCACCAGCCGCCGGCGATGAAGGTCGGTTCCTCTTCGATCACGCAACCGCCGACGATGAAAGCGCCCATCAGCGCCGCTATCAGGAAAATCCGCATGACCATGATATCCCTCTCAAACTCGGAATTCATCCATAACCCGCCGTCATAATAACATTAAATTTTGCTTTGGCAATAGAAAAAAACGGGACATCGGCGTCAGAACGATTCCCACGCTTCCCACAGTTCGTCGCGGTGGTTCTCTGCCCATTCGGTGACGATGGTGACGGTCGCCGTCGGCAGATTCCCGTCGAGCATGATGAGCGTGTCCATGTCGAACTGCGCCATCTTTTCGCGGTAAAATGCGAAGAAATTCGGCGACGCGATACCGTCGTTGTAGACCTTGATCTTCACCTCGAAGACGGTGGCCACCAGCTTCATTTTGTTCTCCACAACCCCCTCCCTTAACTGTAGAGACTGTCGAATATATCCTTGTATTTATTCGTTATCTCGCGCCGTTTGAGTTTGAGCGTCGGGGTCAGTTCGCCCCCTTCGACGGTGAAGCGCCGTTCGTGGATGTGAAACCGCTTGATGACCTCGTGGCTCTCTGTCTGGCGGTTGACCCGGTCGACGCTCTCCTTGATGAGTTTCTTATACGCGGGGTGATGGATGAGTTCCCGTTCGTCGGCCGCCGCGATGCCATTGTCCTTCGCCCAGACCTTGAGCTGGTCGAAGTCGGGGACGATGAGCGCCGCGAGGTATTTCTGTTCGTCGCCCACCACGCACGCCTGATCTATCCACGGGTCGGCGGCGAGCATGTTCTCTATCTTGGCGGGGGCGACATTCTTGCCGCTGGCCATGACGATGATGTCCTTCATCCGGCCGATGATCCGGAGTTTCCGGTTATCGGTCCACACGGCGATATCGCCGGTATGGAAAAAGCCGTCGTCGTCCATGACGGCGCGCGTTTCGTCGGGCTTATTCCAGTAACCGTTCATGACGATGGGGCCGCGCACTTTCACCTCGCCGTCGGGGGCGATGCGGACATCGAGCCCTTTGAGCGCCGGGCCGACGGTGCCCACATCGCGGTCGTCGGGCATATTGACGCTCACCACCGGGGAACATTCGGAGATGCCGTACCCTTCGACGATGGGGGTGCCGATGATGTTGAAGAAGCGGACGATCTCGGGCTGTATCGCCGCGCCGCCCGATATGAACAGCTGAATGGTGCGGACCGTTTTCCCGCGTATCTTGTCGAACACGATGCGGCGGTAGAAGCGGTAGAGCAGGTTGGCGGGGAAGGGGACCGGTTCGTTCTTTTCGAGGTGACGGTAGATCCGTTCGCCGAGCCGCAGGCCGCGGTAGAAGAGCATCCGGACGGCCGGATGGGCGTTGCCGACATTGCGCAGGACGGTATTGTATATCTTCTCGAAAAGGCGCGGGACGGCGCAGGCGATGGTCGGTCCCCCCTTTTCGATGTATTCGACCGTCTTGGCCATGACCGGGACCGGGATGATGGTCCCGCCCATCGAGACGACCGTCTGTATCACGGCGAACTCGTAGGCGTGACTGAGCGGCAGTATCGAGAGGTAGCGCAGGTCGGTGATAAAGGCGAGCACCGGCTGGAGCATGAGTACATTGCTGATGATGTTGCGGTGCGAGAGCATCACCCCCTTCGGTTCGCCGGTGGTGCCGGAGGTGTAGATGAGGATGGCGGTCTCCTCCCAGTCGGCGGGGCGCGTCTGGTCGGGGTCGAAGGCTGGGTCGCCCTGCGCCGTGAAGCGGTCGAGCGGCGTGAGTCCCGCCTGTTCCGTTTCGGGGTCGAAGATGACGGTGCCGGCGAACAGTTCTCCGGCCGGCTTGCGGATAGTGTCGTAGAGCGCCTCTTTTGACACGAAGCCGAAACGGGCGCCGCAGTCGCGGATGATGTAGTCCTGCTGTTCGGGGCTGGCGGTGGTGTAGAGCGGCACCGCGACGCCGCCGACACGCATGATGGCGTAGAGGCATATATACCATTCGGCGCGGTTCTCGCTCATGATGACCACGCGGTCACCTTTCCGGATGCCCGCCGCGGCGAGAGATCCGGCGATGCGGAGTACCCGGTCGTGCATCGCGGCGTAGGTCAGTTCGTCGGCGCCGTCCCGTTTCAGCGTATGAATCGCGGTCCGCGCGGGACAGCGGCCGAGATTTTCCGCGAAAAGCTCATAGAGGTTACGTGCCATAAGATACCCGTTGACAGCCGGTGGTAATGAGGGTAGAATGGGTCGAGCCTGCCGGGTTCGTGATCTGCCGGCGAAAGTAGTTTCTTCCGTGACTACTTATTGGGGCCGTCACCGTGCCGTGACTGTAAAAAGGTAGCGGCCGAACATGCCCCACCTGTGAAGCACAGGTAAGAAACGAGTCGGTGACACGGCCACGGCGGGCTTCCTTGTTTATGTCCGCTTCGAATTCAACTGCATAGCGTCGTTGCTTCTCCTCGACGGCCTCGCTGTACGACCAGTACAGCTTCGTTGTCTGCGTCGAAGTCGCCTCGCTCTGCATGTTGACTTCAAAGCGGAGTCTTTTGGCATTCATCAGTGCGAGCCGGTTCATTCCTTCCATCACGGTTTCGGGGAAGAAGAAGTTAGCTTCCTTAAAAATTCGATCTCGGCGGGGGTGAGGCGGCGGAACTGGCCCGGTTTGAGCCCGTGCGCGGTGAGGCCGGCGAAGGAGATGCGTTCGAGGTGGAGCAGCAGACTGTCGACCCCTTTGATGAGTTCCTTGACCTCGTGCTTGCGGCCTTCGGAGAGGGTCAGTTCGAGCGTCGTGGTGGTCTGGTTCCGCCCGGTGACGGTCACATCGCGGGCGCGGCAGAGGTGGCCGTCGATCTCGACGCCCGCTTTTATCCGGCGTATCTTGTCGGTGGGAAAATCGCCCGCCACGGTGACGCGGTAGACCTTCGCGATGCCGAAGCTGGGGTGGGTGAGGCGGTGGGCGAGGTCGCCGTCGGTGGTGAGGAGGAGCACCCCTTCGACCTCCTGATCGAGCCGCCCGACCGGGAATATCCCCGGCGTGGGGGGAAGCAGTTCGACGACCGTTTTCCGGCCACGGCCGTCGGTGACCGCCGAAAGCACGCCCGACGGCTTATTGAGCAGGTACCAGATCTTTTCTTCGGTCCGGACGACCGCGACGCCATCGACCATCACTGCGTCCTTCGCCGGGTCGACCTTGTCGCCGGTGACCGCCGTGCGGCCGTTGAGCGTGACGCGGCCCGCCGCCACCAGCAGATCGGCCTTGCGGCGCGGAGCGACCCCCGCCTCGGCAAGGAACCGGTTGATGCGAAGCGTCCCTTCCTGCGTCATCAGTCGTAGATACCTTTATCCATGCAGCATTTTTTGAATTTCTGGCCCGATCCGCAGGGACACGGATCGTTGCGGTTCACCTTCGGCGCGATGCGTTTGGCCGGCTCTTTGATGGCGGCCGTTTTGGGGGCGCTTCCCGCTTGGATCTCGCGTTCCCGTTTCTCTTCCTTCTTCTCGAACTTCTCCAGCGATTCCTGCGTCACTATCTGGACCGCGAAGAGCCGTTTGACCGATTCGCTGTAGATGGTGGTCATCATCTCGGTGAAGAGACTGAAGCCCTCGCGCTTGTATTCGAGTTTCGGGTTCTTCTGGCCGTAGCCGCGCAGGCCGATACCTTCGCGCAGATGGTCCATCGTCAGCAGGTGACGCCGCCAGAAGAAGTCGAGCACCTCGAGTATGATATGCCGTTCCAGTTCGAAGGTGAGTTCCGGGGTGTACTGCGCCATCTTCTCGGTGTATTTCCGGACGAGGAAATCGTAGATGACCTGCGCCAGCGCGGTGCGGGGATCCTTGCCGCGCTCGACATTCGTCGCCACATCGGGCGTGACGAAGGTGAAATTCTCGGGCGCCAGCATCACGACGCGGGCGAGCTGTTCGCGGACCGCCTCGCAGTCCCACGCGCCGGGCGACTGCCCTTCGGGGATGGAACTGCCGACCAGCGAGTTGGTCACCTCTTCGATCATCGACAGGACCGTCTCGCGGTTCTTCTCGCCGCCGGTGAGGATATCGCGGCGCAGGGCATAGACCGCCTTTCTCTGCTGGTTCATCACATCGTCGTATTCGAGAACATGCTTACGGATGCTGAAGTTGTGACCTTCGACCTTCTTCTGGGCATTCTCTATCGCCTTGGTTATCCAGCGGTGCTCGATGGGCTGGCCCTCTTCGAGGCCGAGTTTGTCCATGATGTTGAAGACCTTTTCGCCGCCGAAGATGCGCAGGAGATCGTCTTCGAGCGACAGGAAGAAGCGCGACGACCCCGGATCGCCCTGACGGCCCGACCGGCCGCGGAGCTGGTTGTCGATGCGGCGCGATTCGTGCCGTTCGGTGCCGACGATATGCAGGCCGCCCGCCGCCACCACCTCGTCCCGTTCACGGATGCAGATGGGGCGGTATTTCTCGACCAGTTCGTCGAACTTCGCCTTCCGTTCCTCCGGGGTGGTCGCCTCGCGTCCCGCCAGCCAGCCGTTCAGTTCTGCAAGCGCCAGCTTCTCGGGGTTGCCGCCCAGCACGATATCGGTGCCGCGCCCCGCCATGTTGGTGGCGATGGTGACGGCCCCTTTGCGGCCCGCCTGCGCGATGATGTCGGCCTCTTTATGGTGGAACTTCGCGTTGAGGACATTGTGCGGTATCCGCGCTTTCTCAAGCAGTTGACGGAACACCTCGGAACTGTCGACCGATATGGTGCCCACGAGCACCGGTTGGCCCGACTCGTACCGTTTGCGGATCTCCTTGATGACCTCCTCCTCCTTCGACCGGCGGGTCTTGAAGATGACATCGCCGTGATCTTTGCGGATGGCGGGGCGGTTGGTCGGTATCACGATGACGCCGAGGTTGTAGATGTCGGCGAATTCGGCCGCCTCGGTGTCGGCGGTGCCGGTCATGCCGGCGAGTTTTTTATACATGCGGAAGTAGTTCTGGTAGGTGATGGTGGCGAGCGTCTGGTTCTCGCTCTCGACCTTGACCCCCTCCTTGGCCTCGATGGCCTGATGGAGCCCGTCGGACCAGCGGCGTCCCTCCATGATGCGGCCGGTGAATTCGTCGACGATCATGACGCGGTTGTCGCGCAGGATGTAGTCGACCTCCTTGGCGAACATGAAGTGCGCCTTGAGCGCCTGCTGAACATGGTGGACCATCTGCAGGTTCTCGGGGGCGTAGAGATTCTGTACCTTGAGGAGCTGTTCTACCCTGCGGACGCCCTCCTCGTTGAGGACGACGCTCTTCGCCTTCTCGTCGCGCTTGAAGTGGATCTCATCCTTGAGGCCGTACATGATCGAATTGACCACGGTGTAGAGTTCGGTCGAATCCTCCGACGGGCCGCTGATGATGAGCGGCGTGCGCGCCTCGTCGATCAGGATGCTGTCGACCTCGTCGACGATGCCGAAATGGAGATCGCGCTGGACATAGTTCGCCAGTTCGTACTTCATGTTGTCGCGCAGGTAGTCGAAGCCGAACTCGCTGTTGGTGCCGTAGGTGATATCGCAGTTGTAGTTGTCCTTCTTCTCCTTGTTGGTGAGGCCGTGGAGCACCACGCCGACCGTGAGGCCGAGGTATTTGTAAATGTTGCCCATCCATTCGGCGTCGCGCTGGGCGAGGTAGTCGTTGACCGTGACGAGGTGACATCCTTTGCCCGACAGGGCGTTGAGGACCAGCGCGAGGGTCGCGACGAGCGTTTTACCTTCGCCCGTCTTCATCTCGGCGATCTTTCCCTTGTGCAGGACCATGCCGCCGATGAGCTGAACATCGTAGTGGCGCATGTTGAGGGTCCGTTTGCCCGCCTCGCGGACCATCGCGAAGACCTCGGGGATGACATGGTCGATGGGTTCGCCGTTCGCGAGCCGCTGCCGGATGTCGTTGCAACGGCCGATCATGTCGCCCTGCGTCAGTTTCGCGGTGTCGGCCTCCAGATAGTTGGTCCGGGCGACGAAGGGCTGGCACATTTTGAGGAACCGGTCGTTCTCGCTCCCGAATATCTTTCTGACTATGGTTTTGAACATGGCGTGCTCCTAAAAGAATGTTCAGCACAGATAATCAAAAAACGGGGAAAAAGCAATATTAGAGGTAAAAAGGAGAAACGATTGACTTCTATTTCCGGTCTGATACTATGTGGACGGTTTTCGAAGCAATCGTTGAAGCGGGGTGGGTATCATGCTTAGGCACTTTTACCGGCTCATGGTCGTGGCGCTTGGCCTTTTCCTTGCGTCGAGTTGCGGCAAAAGCGAACCGCTCTACGGTATCGAGGCGACCGATTTCGATGACGGCACGGTAGATGAGGATGTGCAGTCGGACGAAGACGCGACGGAACAGGAATTCACCGATTCGTTGTATGGTTGTCCCACAGCCGATTATCTCATCGAAGGCACGGTAAAATCGACCGCAGAAGTGCCGATAAACGGGATAGAAATAACTTCAGACCTCTACTATCGATATGTTCCTACGGCGACGACCGGTGATGACGGCGCGTTCTCAATTACTGCAAATGACGGGTGCTTTGATTCGCCGCAAAAAACGGCGATGCTCAGTATCAAGGATGTGGATGGGGCGTTGAATGGGCAATATCAGGACAAGGTTGTCTCTGTGCAGTTGGTCTGCACCAACGACGCGCCATCAGGTTATGCCCACTATGTGTGCGTCAACACCGATGTGAAGATAGAGCTCGAAGCGGTTGTTCCCGACGACGACAACCTACTGTCCGACGGGAACGCGCCTGACGACGATACCCTGCTACCGGATGAGTGAGGAGAAAAAGATGTTGAAGCACTTTTACCGGCTCATGGTCGTGGCGCTCGGTCTTTTTGTGGTGTCAAGTTGCGGCGAGGCCACACCGAAGTACGGTAACATTTATGTCGACTACGACGACGCCACGGTCGACGAAGATGTAGGCACGGACATCGATGGAACGCTCTACGGCTGTTGGCCGTGCCGTTATTACGCGGCGGGTAATGTGGTCGATAAGATAGGGGACGGCATCCCCGGCATAGAGGTTCTTTTAGTCGAGGAATCCGCGGTGCTGAAAAGCAATGTTTCCGGCCAGTTCGAATTTAATCTTGAGGTCGCAGACAGCAACTGTAGCGGTGGCCCGATAACACGGACCTTGCGTTTCACGGATGTCGATGGGATCGCGAACGGTGGTGAGTTCGCGGAGAAAGAGATTGATGTCGTATTGACACATGAGGGTTCTTCTTATCCGTGCTACATGTCGAATGATAATATCCGGGTCACGATGGAAGAGGCGACCACCGACGACGATATCTTGTTGCCGGACGACGATACCTTGCTGAAGGATTGAAAAGAGAGGCTGTCTAATGGGACCGACTGCTGATCCGGGAATGGCGCCGGAAGAAAACGAGCGTTACCGGTATATTCTTTTCAACCCGGCGCTCTGGGGCCTTATTCTGTCGCTGGTTTGTTCTCTCTATCTTGCCTATGGGCTTTTCAAGGAACCGGCCGCGATAGAGAACAAGTACAATGAAAAACAGTTGGAAGCATACCGGTCGTGGGGTTTGAAGAATCCGTTGCAAGAGGAGGCCGAAAAACAGCGAAAACAACGGATCAAGGCAATTAGCGGATTGGCCGCATTCGCTTTTGTCGGCATCTTTATGGTGGTGCAACTCATTCGCAGGAAGACCACCCTTCGGCAAATGTTCATGCCGTTTCACGAAGTAGTATTTGATCATTCCGGTATTTGGTATGACCGTTCTTTGTTTATACCGTGGCACTTGGTGGTAGATTTTCAATATCACGATCCGAACGAAGAGATGGGATACGGAAAAAAGCGAGG
>CAYPQK010000014.1:0-13967 GCA_964412895.1 uncultured Spirochaetales bacterium | reverse complement strand
TCCGGAGCGGCAGAGTATTGAGCGTCTGACAATTTCTGGATGGACGCCGAAATTCGCGCAAATGAAGAACTATCTTGAAGATGTGAAAAATGCCGCCATGCTTAAGAATCTTCCGTGCCCCCAATGTCAGAAGGATTTTGAGGTCGATGCGCAGGAAAATAAGATAATTTATTCATGTCGTGCTTGCGGGCAACAGTATACACAGGAATTGTAGATTGACTCCATCGGTGGGGGAGGGAGGGATGCTCAGGCACTTTTACCGGCTCATGGTCGTGATACTGGCGGCGCTGACCGCTACGGCGGCGACGGGATGCGGCGGGAGCGATTATGGTGCCGAATATGTTCCTTTCGACATGGATGCGGTCGATGAGGCTGTCTTCGAAAATGAAGCCGTGACGCCCGACGACGATTTCGATGTGCCCGTTGATCCCGACGACGATACGGCCGATAAGGATTCCATTGACGCGGAAGGTCTGGATGCCGAAGCGGATGTCTCCGATGATGGCATAGATTATGATGGGTATGCCGATGATACCCTTTATGGTTGTCCCTATGTGGATTACCTTGTCGAGGGGGTGGTGACCGGTGTCGCTGGTTCCCCGGTCGAGGGGATAGAGGTGAAGATGGCCGTTGAGTATTTCTACCCGATCTCAACCAAGACCGATGCAATGGGAAAATTCACGCTAGAACAGACAACTGATCAGTATTGCAGTGAGTTTTCTTCGCTGGATGTCGAGGCGCACGATGTGGATGGGGTCGCCAATGGTGCTTACCAGCAGAAGACTATGACGGTGCCGTTGGTGTGTACATATGAAAACGAACGGCAATGCACCAACACCGAAGTGAAGATAGAGCTCGAAGAGGTCTCTTCCGACGACGATACGCTCGTCAACGACGAATAATTTTCCCTTGACATGTCCGCATTCGTTCATATAATCGTTTGTATGATTATGGTCACCTTTGTGTGACGGAGGTTTTCATGGGACGCGAACGGGCGACATTCACGATGGATGCCGAGATACTGCGCGAGCTGGACTCGGTGGCGAAGGAACTTGAGACGACGCGGAGCGGGCTGGTCGAGAAATCGCTTCTTTACTTTTTCGACTTTCTCGATGTGCGTCTTGCCGAGAAGCGGCTTGCCGACAAGAAAGATGTGGTGATCCCTGCCGAAAAGGTCTGGGAGGAACTGGGCCTGTGACCTACCGGCTTGAATTCAAGCGATCGGCGGCGAAGGAGTTGTCGAAACTCGACCGCACCGTGCAGGTCATCATTAAAGAGAAACTGGAACTCCTGTGCGCCGATCCGGCGACGCTGGCGCCGAACATCAAACGGTTGACCGGCAGCGGACTTTTCCGTCTGCGGGTGGCCGATTATCGAGTTGTTTTCACCAAAGACGATGAACGCATCGTGATACTCGTCGTGCGCATCGGCCATCGCAAAGAGGTCTATCTGGAACGCTGATCAGGCGACGACTCGCCTAAAAGATATTTATCCCGAAATGCAGGTGATGGAAGTGCCAACTGAGCCAACTGGTGTATTCGGCGAGGTTCGTCCGTTCCGCCGGTGAGATGTAGCGCGGATCGTCGGTCGGCAGTTGTGAGAGCGTTCCCGCCGCCGCGTCCACGAGCGGTATCAGCACCTCATCCATCAGCATCACCCCGTCGACCGCCCCCGTCTCATACAGTCGCACCATGAAGAACGCCTGCCGTTCGGCGTCGAGCGTCACCGGTTGTTCGCTGTTCTCGATGCAGACGCCGGTCCATGCGTTGTATTCGCAGACCGCCCGGAACCGGTTGTCGGGTCCGGTCTGGAAAAAGGCGATGTCTATCGCGGTGCCGTTGCGATGGTCTTCTTCGCGGTGCCGGAGCGTTTCGAGACCGCCCATGTCGTAAGCGGGGGTCCAGCCGTTGTTCTGGCTCATATCGTTGAGACCCAGCGGCGTGGTATCGGGAAAGGCTTCCATTGTCCGGCCGAGCGCATAACGGACCGCCATGATGACGGCGCGGGTCGAGAAGCGGTAGTTGGCGGAGCAGTCGAAGAGATACCGGCCGTCGGGATAACTCAGGTCACCCGCCGGGAAGGGGATGAGTTCCTTGCGGCATTCATCGTCGGTGAAGCCCGCCGCGATGCAGTTCTTTCCGTCTTTGTACGAATGCGACACCACCGTCAGGTCGTATTCGTTCGCGGCATCGTTAGCGCCGGTCACCCGGATGTAGCGCACCGCGCCGCCGTCGCGGTCGTAGAGGCCGACCGCTTCCTCTTCGGTCTCGCAGCAGCGGGCCGTCGGCGGGTAGGGGGTCAGATCGAAACCGCGAAAGGCGACGATGCCGCCCGACTCGTCGTAGACCACCAGATCGAGGTTCCCCGCCATAAGCCGGTGCCGGATGCCGACCGAAACTATAGCGTTAGCCGGGAGCGTCAGCTTGTACCAATGGTCTTCACCGGCGCAGCGGGTAAGTCCCGTCACGGTGCCGAGCGTCGGCGACAGTTCCTTCGCCGTTTCGGGGCTGTCGCCCGCTATCGATGGCCGTCCGTCGGCCTCGCCGCAGGCGAACGGCTTGCACCAACTACCGCAGGCGGGGTCGCACGCCGAACCGAAAGAGGGGACGCAGAACTCTTCGCGGTCGGGCGATCCGGCGCAGGTCGTGTCGCTGAACGGGTAGAGGCAGAAGCCGTACTCACTATTGAAGGACATCATCCGGCAGGTGGTGCCGGCGGGGCAGTCGTCGGCGGTGTCGCAGAGGCCGGTCGCCCGCACGGCGCAGAGGCCGAAAAGGCAGACGACGGGAGCGTCGGCGGTCGACAGGCAGTCGCCGTCGCATTGACAGGATTGTCCGGGCGTGGCAAGCACGACGGTGTCCTCGTCGGGAAGCGTCGTGTCGGCCGTTTCATCGGGTGTCGGCTGCTTGTCAACCGGCGTAGTGATGTCGTTGACGCAGGCGGCCATGAACGCCGCGATAACGGCGAAAAGTAGAACGCGTGACGGCGACACGGATCATATCTCCCTGATTCCGGGACATTTTCCTTTAGAACGGGACGATTGTCAAGCGAAGATTTACGCGATGCCCGAGAACTTGGTGAGGGTGAGCGTTTCGGCGATGTTGTGGACCTGCGATATCATGCCGTCGACATTCGCGAGGATGTCGATATAGGCCATCGATGCGTCCCCTTTGCAGAGTTTCCCCTGCAGCCGTTCGAAATGCTCCATCTTGGCGATGCGTACCCGTTCCTTGAGTTCCTTCTTCTTTGTCGTGGCCGTGGCGAGGAACTCCTTCGCGTCGACCTCGGCGCCGCTCAGTGGAACGATGGTCGCCTCGTAATAGTTCTCGATATCGGTGACTATCGCCGTAAGGGTCGCCTTCGCCGCATCGGACAGGACGAGATTGTCTTTCTTCATCTTGATATAGGCGCGGGAGATGTTGGTGACATAATCGGCGTACTTTTCGAGGTTGTGGGCGCAGGTGATGTAGTTGCCGACCTTCGCCGAATCGTCGCGCGAGAGCGACCGCTGCGACAACGACAGCAGGAACTCGGTGATTGCCTTGCGGTATTCGTCGATGGTCTCCTCGTTCTTTTCTATCTTCTCGGCCGCAACTCCCGCCTCCCGTTTCTCGGTGAGGACATCGCGGATGCGCTTGGAGTTCTTTTTGACCCGTTCAGCCATCGAGTAGAGTTCCTTCTCCGATTCCATGATCCCCAGCGCGGGTGTTTCGATAAGCCCGTAGTGGATGTGGGCGAACTGGCGGATGCCCTTGGAGGGTTTCGCCTTCGGTTCGGGGACTATCTTTTTCACGACAAAGGCGAGGAATCCGATGAGCGGGGTGAAAAAGATGACATTAGTGACATTGAACATGGAGTGGGCCAGCGCGACATGGACGCCGATAAACGGCTTGGCGCCAATGCCGAGGTGGTATTTCGCCGCCTCTTCGGCCGTCTTGATCACCATGTCGGGATCGCCCGGCAGGAAGAAGTCGACCATCCGGACGAAGGGATAAAAAATGATGAGGATGATAATGACGCCGAAGACATTGAAGCAGGTATGGGCGAGGGCGGCCCGCTTGGCGTGGTGGTTGGTCCCGATGCTCGCCAGCAGCGCCGTGATGGTGGTGCCGATATTGTCGCCGAGTATGAGCGATACCGCGCCGGGGAAGTCGAGCAGTCCCTGCGTGGCAAGGGCGATGGCGATGCCGATGGTGGCGGAACTCGACTGGACCACGAGCGTCGTGGCGGTGCCGAGAAAGACGCCGAGCAGGACCTTGGGGTAGGTGGCGCCGTCGACCTTGGTGAAGAAGGAAACGAAGTCCTCGCTGTCGCGTAGCGGCGCGAGTCCGTCGCTCATCGTGGTCATGCCGAGGAACAGAATGCCGAGTCCGAATATCGCTTCGCCGTAGTACCTGACCGCGTCGCTCCGCCCGATGAAGCGCAGGAGCACGCCGACGCCGATGATGACCATCGCGTATTTCACTACCGCGAGCGATACCAGCCAGCCGGTGACCGTGGTGCCGATGTTGGCGCCGAGGATAACGCCGATCGCCTGTTCGAGCGTCAGCAAGCTCGCGTTGACGAAGCCGACCGTCATGACGGTGGTGGCCGAACTCGACTGGATGATCGAGGTGATGGAGACGCCGACGAAGATCGCCATGAAGCGGTTCTGCGTCAGGAAGCCGAGTATCTTGCGGAGCCGGTCGCCCGCCACCTTCTGCATACCCTCCGACATGATCTTCATGCCCATGAGGAACAGGCCGAGCCCGCCGAAGACCTGGAACGCTATCGTTTTCCAATCCATATGCCACTCCTTTTGTTAGAAATCGGTCAGCGGCTCGTTAATACACCGTCAAGCGATGATTAGCAACAAAAGCAGGGGAAAAATTGTAAAAGGAAATGCCGGTTAGGGGAAAACCCGATATATTTCCTTGCGATGCAAAATCCGCGCGAACTCGACTACGCCGTTCTCGTAAAAGAAGCCGACACGATAATCGCCCAGCCGAACACGGTATGCATTCTTTGCACCGGTAAGTTTCTTGAGGTTGCCTATCTTGGCGAGGGAAGGTGCGGATTCGAATTCTTCAATAAGAATAAACAGTTTTTTGCGTGTCGCCTTGTCTCCGATATCGTCTATGTCACGGCTGAAGCGTGCAAGGAATCGTATCTGCATCAGTCACGCAGTTTTTTGAGAATGGTCTCTTTCTTGACGAACTGTGAGCGATCGCAATTCTGCATCAGCGAGGCGAGGCCGATATCTTCCCGTTCCGCCGCGGAGAGTTTGCGGAAGGCAAAGTTCATTTTCTTGAAAAGCGCCGTGATGAGGCGCTCCTCAACTTTGTCACGCGGAGTTATCACGATGGCGTTCATAGTCACGGTCTCCTTCGATGGATGCTTTACAACTTGAAGAGGCTGTTGAGCTTGGCCTTGGCGTCGAGTTCGTCGCCGCCGTCGCCCTCCTCAGCCTGCTTGAATTCGAAGGCGGCGCAGAAGTTCTGCGTATTGCGTTCACGGACGAAGGCGGTCGATGTCTCGCGGCATTCGTTGGGACAGCCCGGCTCGTGGAAACGGCAGTTCATACAGCAGTGCAGATCGGCGTAGCAGTGCGGGCAGACATCCTGACGGCCCACTTTGCCGCGGATATCTTCGAGTTCCTCAAGGGACTTGCTGCAGTTGAAGCATTTATACATGGTTGCCTCCATTCACAAAACCTTTCCCAATATACCGATGCGCGCGCCGAAATCAAGAGGAAAATCGGTATTGACAATCCTTTCCGCTTTGCTAGGCTTGCATCCATGAAAACTTCGACGCTCGCCCGCTCTCTGCTCCTCGGCTTTTTGCCGATACTGATATTCATCGTCGTCGAAGAACTCTACGGCACCGTCGCCGGCATCGTCGCCGCCATCGCGCTGGGCATCGTCGAGATCGCCGTCATATATATAAAGGAAAAGCGCTTCGACCGGCTGGTCCTCTTCGACATCGGGCTGGTATCCGCGTTGGGCGGCATATCGCTCCTGTTTGACAGCCCGGTCTTCTTCAAACTCAAGCCGGCCATCTTCGAGTTCTTCTTCTGCGGCATGATGGCCTTGTCTCTGTGGGGCAGGGTGCCGCTTATCCAGATGATGATGCAAAGGCAGATGCGCGGTACGGGGCTTGCCGTCGCCCCCGACAACCCGGCGATCATCAAGATGCTCACGGTGCTGTTCTTCCTGTTTCTCGGACACGGGACGCTCACCGCGTGGGCGGCGGTCTATGCGACCTCGGCGGTCTGGGGCTTCATCTCCGGGCCGCTCCTCTACATCCTCTTCGGCCTCATGTTCCTCGCCCAGTTCGTGAAGATGAAGGTGAACGGTCCGAAGCGACCGCAATGACCTCATCCCGGCCTGCGGCCACCTTCTCCGTAGAGCAGAGAAGGTAAATTCGGTAGTTGCCCGCTACTTTTAAACCTCACCCCAACCCTCTCCAGAATGGCGAGGGTGAATTCGGTCCCTTCTCCGCACCGGAGAAGGCGGAGGATGAGGTTGAAGTGAGGGTGTTCCTACCTCTTCGATTTCTTCGGTTTCGGGGTGGGGAGGGCGTCGGCGGTGAGGCGGGCGAGTTCAGCGAGCCATTCCTGATCGTCGAGTTGTTCGTCGATGAGGAAGTGCGGTTTGGCGCCGGAGTAGGGGGGCGCTTCGGTCGGTTCGCCGATGAAGGCGCGGCCCGCGTCGGTCGATTTCACGAAGAGTTGGTTGTCGCAGACGAGGGCGATGACTTTGCCGTCGAGATAGACGGCGTATTCACCGAACATCTTGCGCGCGGTGATGGTCCCGGCCGTTTTCATCTGGCCGGTCACATAATCGATGAAACTCTTTTCGGTGGACATGGCACCTCCGCTCTGACGGTTACCCATTTTTAATCCGTTCGCCCGACATTGGCAATATTTTGTGACTGCTACTTTTTCTTCCTTGCTTTTTTCTCGTGATTAGGCATGCTTATTAAATGAAAATGAAAAAAAGGTCGTTGCAGGCATAGTTGGTTGGGAGAAGGAAGATGAGCGAAACCGAACGAAAGTATGACGCCGAATCACACTTGAAAACAAGAATAAGTCTACTTTTTCCTAAGTACACTGAACATAATCCATCTGACGATCTCGAAGTTATAAGTGACTATTTCAAGTATCTTGCAGAACATATCAATCATCGGAGGCTTCGAGTTGATGGTGCCGAAGAACTCGTTTCTACCTTTGAGTCTGTTTTCTTACTTCTGGAGCAACATCTATTGTTATATCCAGAAACTATTCGAAAACAGGTGACAGAAATACTTGCCGAGTCCAAAGTTAGTGGAACGCTCGCTATTATTGTAAATGTTCCCTCAGAAGAAATATTTGGTGCGCGTCTTGTGGAACAGTTCGGAGTTATTCTTGGTCGCCTGCTCTCTGCTTTTATCTTCATGGGCCGTTCATTAGATTTGTCTACGGATAATTATGGGTTAACACAGAAAAATTTGTTCAAAGCAAAGCTGGCGTTGAGTCGGCTTTCCCAAATTCTCAAATATGCTGCAACTATCAAACTTGTGGATTATGATGTTGCCTTTCATGACCTAAAAGATCACTATGATCCTGACCTAATTCAAAAATCGAAATTGATTGCTCTTGTTAACATACTGCGAGTTCAAGTGGACATTTTACCGGATAAAGAGATTGCGGGGAGAATAATAACGCGATTAGAACGATTAGAGGAAGAAATTCGGAAACCAAGCCCGAGATGGGGAGTGATCATCGCAGGAGCCCTTGCGTTGCTGGGATTTCTGGCCGATCTAAAACAACTGGATCCTGAAATATACACCAATTCATACCAGCGGGCCTCTCAAATTGTGGCGGTTCTTTTTCAGGACGGCTCTGTTTCAGCTACAAAGGCAGATAATCCTCTTCTTGCTTTTGGCAATAACGGAGGAAATGGAGGTAAACAAGAGAACCCATTTGAGCAAAAAGATATCGATGCTACAGCGGCATTGCCATCGGGAAAAGAGGATGATGAAAAAAAGAAATAACCCCCAACAAGCTATAAAAAAACAAGAATTTAATTTATAAGGAAATCGGAATCAAGTTAGAGGCAGTCCAGGTTCGCTTTGATGAGGATGGTTCCGCTCTCCTGCGTCAGATCGAGAGTGCCCGACCATGCCTCTTTTACCGTATAATGTCTCACGATAACCTCCCCCAAAGACCGGATAAACCGCCGTGTGCCGTGTCGTCTGTCGGGATAATAATCCGCCGTGAAAAAGAAAGCAAGTGATTTCTTATCCGTCTAGCCCTCGCCTTTTTCAAGGAGAGGGCGGACGCGAAGCGGCAGGTGAGGTATTGTATTAGTCGAGCGGTGCCTGCTTGAGTTCGCGGAGCGCCGACGAAAGGACGCGGAAGGCGGAGCGGAGGAAAAGCAGGAGCAGTCCGGCGGCGACCGCGAGATCGGGCCAGCCCGCCCCGGTCGCCCAGACGCCGCCCGCCGCGACGAAGACCGACAGGTTCGACGCGATATCGTTGCGCGAACACTCCCAGACCGAACTCATGTTGATATCCTCCTTGCGGTGTCGCCACAGGAGGAACAGGCAGGTGCCGTTCGCCGCGAGCCCGACGAGGCTGAATATCCCCATCGTCTCGAAGATCGGCACCGCCGGGTTGATAAGTTTGTAGGTGAGCTGTCCCGCGACCACGAGCGCCGCAAGGAGGATCAGCAGTCCCTTGAACAGCGCCACCTTCGCCTTCATACGGGTTCCGAGCGCCACGGCATAGAGGCTGAGGGCGTAGGTGAGGGCGTCGCCGAGGTTGTCCAAGCTGTCGGAGAGGAGCGCGGTCGACCCGGCGTACACCGCCGCCGCGACGATGACGAAGAACATCACCGCGTTGATGACGAGCACTATCTTGAGCGTCGCGCTCTGCCGTTCGCGTAGGGCGCTCAGATCGCAATTGTCGCAAGAACAACCGGCCATCGGTACCTCCACGGTTTCCATACTTTAGCCGGGTGAGGGGAGAAAGCAATCACTTTCGTTTTATTTGCCTCTTTCCTTTTATATATTATAGTTCACCGACCGATGAGGGAGTGAGAGATGCACTTTGGCGACGATTTTTACAAGCGGCTCCTCGACAACCTGTACGACGGCGTTTACTTCACCACCACCGACCGCCGCATCACCTATTGGAACAAGGCGGCCGAACGGATCACCGGTTTCCGTGCCGACGAAGTGGTGGGTTGCTCCTGTCACGACGACATCCTCATCCATGTCGACGAAGAAGGTTCCCGACTGTGCCACGGCCTCTGTCCACTGGCCGTCAGCATGACCGATCAGACGCTCCGTGAACGGGAGATATACCTGCATCATAAGGACGGTCACCGCGTCCCGGTGCTGGTCCGCGTCGCGCCGGTACATGACGAAAAGGGGATATTGATAGGTGCGGTCGAGGTATTCAGCGACCGTTTTTGCCACGACGGGATGCGTACCCGTGTCGAGGAACTCGAACGGATGGCGATGATGGATGGCCTAACCAAGACGGCGAACCGCGCCTACACCGAAACGGTCTTCCGGCAGCGGATGGATGAATACCGGCGCTACGGCTGGCCGTTCGGCATCATTTTTTTCGACATCGACAACTTCAAGAGCGTCAACGATACTTACGGCCACGCGGCGGGCGACAAGGTGCTCGCGATGACGGCGCGGACGCTCTTGTACAATGTCCGGTCGTTCGATCTGGTGGGGCGCTGGGGCGGCGAAGAGTTCGTCGTGACGGTGCGCGCGAACGACTTCGAGAGCCTGCGGAAACTGGCGTCGAAGCTGTGGCGGCTCATCGGTTCGTCGGTCCTGCACGAGGATAACGGGGTCGTGCTCGCGGCCACCGTTTCGGTCGGCGCGACGCTCATTCTGCCGGCCGATACGGTGGAGTCATTAGTGGCGCGTGCCGACTCGCTTATGTATGCAAGCAAGCGGGGCGGCAAGAACCGCGTCACGGTCGGATAGTCTTTCCGCGTAGATTTCCCCGTAAATAAGGGATGATAACGATTTGCGCGACAACGCTTCAAAAAAAATTGAAAACACCCCTTCACTCCGCTATAGTCTTCCGGCGAGAAGCAGAGGCTCTTTATATATTGGAAAAACCAACGAGGTGACGCATGATCAGCACCGACGCTACAAAAAAGATCGAAAGCCTTATGACGCGGTATCCCAAAAAGGAATCGGCTTTGATGCCCGCCCTGATGATCGTCCAGAAGGAGAACAAGAATGTTCTTTCAAAGGGCGATATCGAAGAGGTGGCGAAACTGGTCGGCGTGACCGACGCCAAAGCCTTCGGCGTCGCGACCTTCTACACCATGTACAATGTGAAGGAGAAGATCGGCAAGTATCACCTGCAGGTCGACACCAACATCCCGGCGACCCTCGCGGGGGCGAAGAAGATACTGGCATACATCGAGAAGAAACTGGGTATCAAGGCGGGGCAGACGACCGCCGACGGGCTCTTCACGCTTCACGAGGTCGAGTGTCTCGCCTCCTGCGGCACCTGCCCGGTCATTCAGGTCAACGACACCTACTACGAGAACCTGACCGTCAAGAAGGTCGACGCCCTCATCGAGTCGCTGAAGGAGGGCAAGATGCCCGACAACAAGGCCAGATCGAACTGGGCCAGCACCTGCAATGTGCTCCTCAAGAACCGCGGCGTGAAGAATGCGGTGAAGTTCTCGGTCTACAAAAGGAAAGGCGGCTACAAGGCGCTCGAAAAGGCCATGACGATGGCCCCCGAAGCGATCGTCGCCGAGGTCAAGGAGTCGGGGCTCAAGGGGCGCGGCGGCGCCGGTTTCCCGACCGGGACCAAGTGGGGCTTCCTGCCGAAGAACAACACCAAGCCGGTCTATCTCATCTGCAACGCCGACGAAGGCGAGCCGGGGACCTACAAGGACCGCCAGATCATGGAATACGACCCGCATCTGCTCATCGAGGGGATGGCGATAGCGGCGCGCGCGCTCGGCTCGAAACTGGGCTTCATCTACATCCGCGGCGAATTCGACTGGATAGCCGATATCCTCGATAACGCGATAGAAGAGGCGAAAAAGGGCGGTCAGCTCAAAGAGTTCGACATCATCGTCCACCGCGGCGCGGGCGCCTATGTCTGCGGCGAGGAGACGGCGCTCATCGAATCGATCGAAGGCAAACGGGGCCAGCCGCGCATGAAACCGCCCTTCCCGGCGGCGCAGGGGCTCTACGGCTGTCCGACCATCGTCAACAATGTCGAGACCTTCGCGAGCGTTCCGTTCATCATCGAGAAAGGGGCGGCCGAGTTCAAGAAGTTCGGTCCCGCCGAAAGCGCCGGGTTCCGTATCTTCGGCATCAGCGGCAATGTCAAGAAGCCGGGGACCTACGAATATCCGATGGGGGTCTCCTTCAACGACCTCATCGCGGCGGCGGGCGGCGTGGACGGCACACTCAAGGCGGCCATCGTCGGCGGCCTGTCGGTGGCCATCCTCAAGGCGGATGAACTCAAGGACCTCAATATGGACTACGCCTCGTGCGCCGCGAAGGGGACCGCGCTTGGTTCCGGCGGCGTCATGGTCATCAACGACTCGTGGTCGATACCGGAGTTGGCCCTGCGCGCGATGAAGTTCTACGCCCACGAATCGTGCGGCAAGTGCACGCCGTGCAAAGAGGGATCGAAAATGACGGTCCGCGCGCTCCAGAAGATCGTGTCGGGGCAGGGGACCAAAGAGGACCTCGCCAATGTCGAGCGGCTCGTGGGGACCATCAAGGGACTCACTCTCTGTCCGGTCGGCGAGGCATTCTCGGTGCCGATCCGCGCGATGGTCGAGAAGTTCCGCCCCGAATTCGAAGCGCTGATAAAATAACGATACGGAGAAAAACTCATGCAGATCACCATCAACGGCCGGGCCGTAGAGGCTCAACCGGGACAGACCATTCATCGGGCGGCCAAGGCGGCCGGGATCTACATCCCGACGCTGTGCTACCATGAAAAGGTCGGCGCGGCGGGCAAATGCCGCGTCTGCGTCGTCGAGATCGAGGGAAGTCCCGCGCTCCAGACCGCCTGTTCGGTCGAGGTGCGCGAGGGGATGAAGATCCAGACGCGGACCGAACGGGTACTCAATTCGCAGAAACTGATCGTCGACCTGCTCCTTTCGACCGGCACCCACGACTGCCTTGCCTGCGACCAGAACGGCTCCTGCGAACTGCAGGATGTCGCCTACTATCTGGGCATGGAGCGTGGATCGTTCAAGTACGCCGATGTCGAGAGCGTTAAAGACGACAGTTCCGAATTCGTTTCGGTCGAGCGGAGCAAGTGCATCTCCTGCGGCCGCTGCGTCGCGGCGTGCAACGGCACCGTGGTCAATCAGGTGCTCGATTTTAAATATCGTGGGCACGGCACCGACATCGCCTTCGACGACGACAAGCCGATGGGCGAATCCTCCTGCGTGCAGTGCGGCGAATGCGCCCAGATCTGCCCGGTGGGCGCGCTTACCGACAAACTTTCCAAAGGCAAAGCGCGTCGCTGGGATGTCGAGAAGGTCTATTCGGTCTGTCCCTACTGCGGCGTCGGCTGCAAACTGGAACTTCATGTCGACCGCAAGACCGACCGGATCGTCCGCGTTACCGGCGCCGAGGGTGCCCCGACCAACAACGGCATGCTCTGCGTCAAAGGCCGCTACGGCTACGATTTCGTCGGCCATCCCGACCGCCTGACCACCCCGCTCATCAAGGAGAACGGCAAGTTCCGCGAAGCGTCGTGGGACGAGGCGATAACGCTCGTCGCGACCAAATTCGCCGAGATAAAGCAGAAACACGGCGCCGACACCCTTATGGGGCTCTGCTCGGCGAAGGTGACCAACGAAGAGAACTACACCTTTCAGAAACTGTTCCGCACGGCGATAGGTACCAACAACATTGACCACTGCGCACGACTTTGACACTCCTCCACGGTGGCCGGTCTGGCTGCCTCCTTCGGTTCGGGCGCAATGACCAACGACATCGCCGGTCTGGACAAGAGCGATGTGGCTCTCATCATCGGTTCCGATACCTCCGAATGTCATCCGGTCATCGCCGCGCGTCTCAAAAAAGCGGCGGTGGACGGCAGACTTAAGATCATCGTCATCGATCCCAAGCGGATCAAGATGGCCGATTTCGCCACCATCTACGCCTGCCAGCGGCCCGGTACCGATGTCGCGGTGCTCAACGGTATGATGCATCTCATCATCAAGAACGGCTGGGAGGACAAGAAGTTCATCGAGGAGCGTACCGAGGGGTACGAGGCGCTCAAGGAAGAGGTCGCCAAGTTCACCCCCGAGTATGTCGAAAAGATATCGGGCATCCCCGCCAAGACGCTTGCGGAGATCGCCGAGCTGTTCGGCAAAGCCCAGACGGCGGCGCTCTACTACGCGATGGGGATCACCCAGCACACCACCGGCGTCGACAATGTCCGCTCCACCGCGAACCTCCAGATGCTCTGCGGCAACATGGGCAAGGTGGGCGGCGGCGTCAATCCTCTGCGCGGCCAGTCCAATGTGCAGGGCGCCTGCGACATGGGCGGTCTGCCGGTCGGCTATCCCGCATACCAGAAAGTGGGCGATCCGGCGGTGCAGGAGAAGTTCGAGAAGTTCTGGGGCGTGAAACTGAGCGACAAGGTCGGCCTGCCGATGACGGTCGCTTTCGACAAGGCATACAACGGCGAGATGAAGGCGTTCTACATCATGGGCGAGAACCCGATGGTATCGGATCCCGACCTGCACCACGCCGAGGAGGCGCTCAAAAAACTCGAATTCCTCGTGGTCGAGGACATCTTCCTCACCGAAACGGCGCAGCTGGCCCATGTCGTTCTCCCGGCATCGTCGCCCGCCGAAAAGGACGGTACCTTCAGCAACACCGAACGGCGCGTTCAGCTTCTGTTCAAGGCGGTGAACGCCCCCGGTCAGGCGAAGCACGACTGGGAGATACACCAGATGATCGCCAATAAGATGGGG
>CAYPQK010000013.1:39786-46229 GCA_964412895.1 uncultured Spirochaetales bacterium | reverse complement strand
CCAAATAAGAGACAGCCACGAGGGGCACCACAAAGACGGCAAACGACGAGGTTCCCGATTTATCGAAAACGAAGCAACCCTCTTGGTTTTTTTATGTTTTCTAGAAAAACGAACTCGACGAGATGGGATATTGCATGAAAGTTCTTATATTCATGACCCAGTTTTATCAGTTGGGCGGTGCCGAGCGGTTGGCCGTAGAGTTGGCTGAAGAATTGAACAAACGCAAAATTCGTGCAGATATCTTAAGTATGTATTCAGAAGATCTCCCGAAAGTGGCCGAGGCGAAGGAATTGATTCTAAAAAAAGGAATCCCCGCTGTGCATTTTCTTGATATGCGCATTCGCCCACCCATAGCAAGCATCATCCCATCTATTTTGAGATTGCAGCGTCTTATCCGAGAGCAGAAATATGATCTTGTTGAAACTTCCATGGTGTCGCCAACCATTCTGGCGACATGGGGTACTCTTGGCACACAAACTCAACATGTTGTCGGTCTACATGATGTTTTCCTCCGAGAACGGCACAACAGTAAAACACACTTGTTTTGGCGTTGTTCGATCAGGATAAATCGCCGTACACGCTTTTATGCTATTTCTGATTTTGCCAAGAAACATTGGATCTCGTATTCGCAAACCCTCCCAGAACACACACGCACGATCTACAACGGGATCCCAAATGATTGTTTTGCTGCCCTGCCAGAAAAAGAACACATTTACCGAGAACTGCAAATACCTCCTAGCTCAAAAATAGTTCTCTTTGTGGGACGCCTCTTGAAACGCAAAGGAATAGACACTGTTTTGGATGCCTTGGGACCTATCCTACATGACGAGAATCTGTATCTATTATATGTCGGCGGTTGGGATCAACCATCGGAAGGTTTTTTTTCTGGGGAGGAGGGGCTTTTAGAACGGATGAAAGAATTGATTGCTCGCAAGGGATGGAGTGACAGGATCCGATTTCTAGGTCATCGCGACGACATCCCCCACCTGATGGCATCAAGCGACATTCTGGTCCATCCGGCTCGTATCGAGGGCTTTGGTCTTGTGTTGGCCGAAGCAATGGCAACCGGACTTCCCGTTGTTGCGAGCAATGTTCAAGGTATCCCTGAAGTGCTCGCTGGGACTGACTCTATTATGGTTCCGCCTGACGCCCCAGAGGCATTGCAGGTAGCAATCTTGAAAACTCTCCGCCGAACACCCTCAGAAGTCGCTCTTGCTGTCGAAAAGGGAAGAACACGGGCGGAAAGATTCCGAACCAACAACAGAGTTGATGCAATGGTCCGCCTATTTGAGGATGTCTTAGCGAATCGTTTTTAAGTTAATGATCTCGTTTTTTTTCTTGTCTTTCCGTTTTGTTTTTGTAATATGTAATCGTTTTTAGCGTACTGCACGGGAACCAGATGCCGCAGTTGGCCATTACATGTTTGATAATAGCTGTCTTTATCGAGGGATGCGCGCACACTGAGTATTATGGCAAAGAAGTTGCGGGCGGAGACCTTCCCTTCGCGCCCCTTTCGGCCGATAACGATGTTAACGAATTGTTGATTGGCAGTGACGAATACCGTATCGGTACTGGTGATGAACTGAAGGTTGATGTCTACAACATCCCTGAACTTAGCTCGAAATCGATGTCTATTAGCCAGTTCTTCGGTCAAGTGGTTGATGAAAAAGGCGAGATTTTGTTCCCCATCATAAAAAGCGTCAAGGTGAGCGGTTTCACCAAAAAAGAAGCGGCACAGGCGATAGAGGAACGACTTAAGGAGTTCGTCAAGAATCCCGATGTCGCTGTTGAGATAATAAAGTTTCAGAGTAAATTCTACTATATAACTGGCTCTTCGAACAACAACGGCAAATACGCAATAACCCCCACAACGACCATACTGGAAGCTCTTTCACGCATCACGCCGTTTGCGTCCTCGGGCGCGGCCCCCATGGTAAATACCATCTACCTGAAACGGAACGACAAGGTAGTTCCTCTTTCCATTGCAAGCATGAGTCACGCACAGCAAGATTACTCGCGGATCCGCCTTCATAACGGTGACACCTTTTTCGTACCGTCCTCATCGGCCGAACGGGTTTATATCGTCGGCGAGATTGTGCGTCCCGGCGCCTACCAGATCACCAAACCCGACTACACCGTTCTCGATCTCATCGCCGAGGCGGGTGGCGTCAACCCAGTGGCCGCCGACACCACGGCGCTCTACCTTGTCCGGCAGTACGGCGGTAAATTCCAGTACGCGACCCTTGATTATCACAAGATAATCGGCGGCGATTCCGGCAGCGACCTGCGGCTTCAGCCGGGCGACCGTCTCGTCGTTTCGCCGACCGCTCTGACCAGCTACAACCGCATTATCGAACAGCTACTGCCTACTTTCCAGATGATCAACTCCATCACCGGCACCACAAACAACGCAGTTGACATTCATAACGGACTGAAATGAGTTTCTCATGAACGATCTGACGATAAAAGATATCGTGCCCATCCTGCGACATGGCGCAAAGCTCCTTTTTTCCGTGTTCGGTGTGGTTTTTTTAATTAGCATCATCACGATGTTTTTAATAGCGCCACAGTACGAGGTCTCTACCACGATACTCATCGAGCAGGAAGACCCTTCGGCGCTCATGTTGCCAAACCCGGCAGCTATCCTCCTAGGTAGCATGCAGGGGTCTCAAAATGAGGTAGAACTCATTAAAAGCCGTGCCGTTATCGACACGCTCATCGAAAAATTCAATCTTCAATTTCCGATCCGACGCTCCCACGATAGTTTTTTCCGTCAACTCATGGGACGATTTCGTGGCGACCCCGACTATATCGGTTCTCCCTATTTTCTGAAGACACACTCATCCTTGATCAATGTCGAAGGCATGATTACTATCTCCGCTAACGGTTTCCGCATAGAAAACGGCGATGAAAAGGCCGACTGTGAGTGGAGCAAACCCTGCACATTCAAAAACGGCGAGATCGTGATGGAACGAGTAGGCGAGATACCGATTGGGGAACAGTATGAATTTAGTTACCGGAATTATGTAAGAACGCGCAAGTCGGTTTTTGACTCGTATGATGCCTTTCCGCTTGGTGAATCTAAGTCCCCCACGCTTCTCAACGTGATGATGCAAACAACCAACACCCCATTTGCCTCGCTTTTTTTGAACGAATTGATATCCGTCTTTTCAGAAAAAAAGGTGCAGTGGCGCACCGAAGCAACTGAAATAACACGAATTTTTCTTGAAAAACTTGCTGGTCGCCTTAAGGATGAACGAGACGAGAAACTAAAGAAACTCACGACCTTCATGTCAAACAGCCGCACCATACTGCCCGACGAACAGATCAAAACACTGGTCTTCCGAAAACTTGAACTTGAACAGCAGAAAAAAGAGATAGATATTCAGCGTAGTCTCATCGGCGAATTCCGCAGAACGGTCGGCGAAGAAGGACCATCCCGCATGCTACCCGCGCCGATGTTAGGCGACGACAAGGCTTTTAGCGAAATGATTGCGACCTACAACACGCTGGTCATGGAGGAAAAAAAAGCCTCCGAGATATTTTTCGACTCTCATCCCGATCTTATTATGCTTCGCCAACAACTTCTTACCGCCCGCAAGACCATCAGTGCCATGGCGGACGACTCTGATGCTAATATCCGTCAGGTCGAAGTCCTCCTGAACACTAAGATCGGCGAGATAGACAACGAAATGCGACGCCTGCCCCCCGCACTGAGCGAATTAGCCGTGCTGAAGGCTGAAGAACAGTCGGTCGAGAAGATATACTGGTTCCTCAACGAAAAACTTTACGAGAACGAAATAAAGAAAGAGTCGATGAGACATGATATTCGCATCGTTGATCCCGCCGATTCACGTGAAGAAAAACTTTTCCCTCGCATATCCACTTCCTTTATCATTGCCTTCGGGCTTGCGCTTTTGGCCAGCTTAAGCGCGATCTTCGTGCATTATTTCTTCCGACGCACCATTCCGTTCGGCGAAGAGATACCACATCTTATCGGCCATGATCCCTTACGGGTCAACCTGCCACGGGTCGATGCCACCAATACTGCAGTATTCGATGACCTTCTTCTGCGTCTCATGGTTACCAGTGGGCTTATCGATAAACGCGGTGGCTTGATAGCGGTCTGCGGCATAAAACAGGGGGCTGGTATTAGCTTTATCGCCACACGACTTGCCCATCTGTTCGCACACCGTGGATATCGTACCGCTTTGTTGGGAGAATATGGCGAATCATCGGGGAAATCTGGCAAGGAAACTGACATACCTACGCATGTCTCATTCAACGGAGATACCCTTGCCCACGCCGATGGCAATGCCTTGAACAGATTGAGCAAAATACGGGATGAATACGACTTCATTGTCGTGGATACTCCACCAATGAGCATATCGGTTGACGCTGAATTACTTGCGGGAATAGCCGACATCACTTTCTTGGTCGTCCGCGTTGATTGGACTCCCCGTGCCCTTCTGCGGAAACATTACACGCTTCTCTCACACCGAGCACAACAAGAGGGAAAAACGGTGCTCGTCGCGGTGAACAACTCCAAGTGCATTCTTTCGTGATAACGGACCAGAACGGCTAACGCCTGTGGGAACTGTCATCTCAATTCTTTTGTGTCTTTGGTGTTTGGCAGAGGCATTTCGGGATCTTAAGAGAAGTTTGATTTTTTTCCTGATTGCGATCCTTTTCGCTCCTTATATGATTTTTGGTTCTCTGTATATACGCGTTGAGTTGATCCTTGTGCCCGCCTACATAGCCATCCTCTTTATGCACCGCGGCGCAAATGGCATTATGCTTCCATGTAGCATCTGGCCGCTTGTCCTATTGTGGGCCTTGATGCTGTGCATCACCCTCGTCACCTCCGTATTGGGCCTAGCGGTGACTCCCGCATGGTTCAACGCCTACTCCTACATAAAACCGGCCTTAATTATATTGCTTTTTGCGAATGCCCGCTTCAATGAGCAGGATCTTCAAAACCTATTGAAGATGTTTGCGATCACTGCTATACCACTTGCCGTGCTTGCTGTTGGACAAACATTCGGCATAAAAATGGCAACTGATATAACCATGAGTGCCTATATGTCACCGGAGCGGGTAGTCATTAAAAATCTCTTTGATACACTCGGATTCATCCTTCGCGCGGTATGCGTATTCGAACATCCCTCTTCCGCAGCAACCTATTTTTTAACCACCCTGACCACTTCAATATTTCTGCTTTTTGAATTGCATGGCCAAAGGCAATATACAACGAAACATTCCTATATGCTGCCGATGACATCTCTTTTCGCATCATTTCTTGGTGGAGTTTTTACCCTTTCCGCAACCTTTGTCGCTGGCATCGGGCTTATTTTTTTCCTGCTTTTCCTGCGACTTGGATGGCGTAATAAAATCCGAGCTATCATGATCTCCGTCGCTTTCGGCATTATTATCATGGGATATCAGATGTCTCTGGGGAAAAACAAGAATTATGCATCCATAACCGGAAATATCAACTATCAGATAACCCGCGTCATAAATTTTGAACTTTTCAAATCGCGATATGCCAACCATACCGGATTTCTTCTAACCACTATGGAAGAAATAAAAGACAACCCGCTCATCGGTTATGGATGGATGCGAAAACCAAGAGTGTTTATTGGCGATTCAATGTATGTGGTCCTCCTCTATCAAGGAGGGTTTATCGGCATGGTACTTTTTGCTCTTTTCCTCGTAATGACTTATCGACTTGTCTCTCCCAGCCGAACCATGCAGGAGATATTCTTTTTCTGGCTTTTCGTTTTGCTCATTTCGGGGATGGGAATGCCTTCTTTCTTTATTCCGCGCCTGAATGATTGGTGGTGGGCGTTATGCGGCATCGGTGTCGGGTTGGCCGGTCGGAGTATCCGGACAACACTTGAAGAAAAAAATAATTCATGAAGTTACTGTATATCACATCCAGTCTCCCCATCGGCACTCAGGAAACTTTCATCATCCCGGAGATAGCGACCCTTCTGACCGCGGGACATGATATCACGGTCATTCCGATCCATCCGCGCGGCAGCTTCATTCACGATGATGCCCGCCCCCTTCTTGCCCGGTCGCTTGTTCTACCGCTTTTTTCACCGCGTTCACTTGTTGGGATATCCTACCTGTTGCGTCACCCGATGGTCACGCTGGGCACACTCTCCGCCCTTCTTACCCCCAACCCTGTCCACCTGATAAAGAATATAGCCGCTTTTCTCAAGGCGCTTTATCTGGCACGGACACTCGATCTGCGCTCGTTCGACCACATCCATGCCCATTGGGCGGCATCATCATCCTCGCTCGCCATGTCCCTGCATCGCCTCAGCGGCGTTCCGTGGAGTTTCACCGCTCACCGCTGGGATTTGGTCGACAACAATCTCCTCGCCCGAAAGATCAATTCAGCATCTTTCGTACGACTTATCTCGCAGAGCAGTCTC
>CAYPQK010000013.1:15557-39776 GCA_964412895.1 uncultured Spirochaetales bacterium | reverse complement strand
GGATGCATGTCGCCGAACCGCCTTTGGCAAAAATACATATCATCCCCATGGGAGTCAGTATCCCCGACTCCGACACTCTCTCTAAAAAAAGCAACGGTGATGGCTCCTTTACCCTACTTTGCCCGGCTAACCTCCTTCCTGTCAAGGGACACCGATATCTCATTGAGGCATGTCGTATTCTGAAAGACCGTGCGGTTTCGTTCCGGCTCATCATCGCAGGAAGCGGACCGCTGGAAAAGGAACTACGACAGCTCGTCGCGACAGCCTCCTTAGGGGACCGCGTAGAATTTGCCGGCCGCATTTCGCATGGGAGGTTACTGGGACTTTATAACGAACACGCGGTCGATGTCGTGGTACTCCCAAGTATTGATCTTGGCAAAGGTTTGCATGAAGGCATCCCTGTTTCTCTTATCGAACCGATGGCCGCCGGCATTCCGGTTATCTCAACGATGACTGGAGGCATCCCTGAATTGTTGGGGAGTGAAGCCGGCATGATGGTGCCCGAAAAAAACCCCCATGCGCTTGCCGATGCCGTGAATCGGCTACTTAACGACCCCGCCCTATATCAAACCTATGAAGTTGCGGGGCGTCGAAAGATCGAGCTCCTCTTCTCGGCTACCGTTTCCACCTCCCAATTGGAAAAACTCTTTTCATCCTTTTGCTCACAGTAAACTTGTAATTTCCCCTCTAAAAGCATACAGTATCGCACGCCTTTTATGGCGACCGGTGGAACGGTAGGACATGAAAGTATCGATACTTATTCCGACTTTTCAAGAAGGCAGATACATCACCCGCTGCCTTAACAGCATCATCACCAACGAGTATGATTTTGTCGGTACCGGATCCGAGATACTGGTCATAGACGGTCATTCGACCGACGGGACCCGCGACATCGTGGCCGGTTTCATGGAACGCCACTCCTTCGTCAAGATGATCGACAATCCCGACATCGTGCAGGTGGTCGGCCTCAATGTCGGCCTCAAGATAGCGACCGGCGACATCATCATCCGTTGCGACGCCCATTCCGAGTATCCGCGCAATTATGTGAGCGAACTGGTCGCATGGCACGCCAAGGGGCTTGCGGCCAATATCGGCGGCTGCTGGGTCACCCTGCCGGGCGACGACAGTATCCGGGCGCAGGCGATCGCCGAGGTGATGCGCCATCCGGTCGGCGTCGGGCTCACCTACCGCACCGCGCCGGAAGGGAAAGAGCGGTTCGTCGACACCGTCCCGTTCGGTTCATGGAAACGGGAGACCCTTGAGGCGGTCGGCCCGTTCGACGAAGAGTTCATCCGAGCGCAGGACCTTGAACACAACATGAGGCTCCGTGCACGGGGCGAGAAGATACTGATGCTGCCGTGGCTCCGCATCCGCTATTATGCCCGCGAGTCCTACGACAAGGCGGCGAGCATGTTCTACCAGTACGGTTACTGGAAGAACAAGGTGAACCGCAAATTCGGCACCATTTGCAGCATCCGCCAGCTCATCCCGCCGCTGTTCGTCCTCGGTCTCATCTCCATGGCGGTCGCCGCGTGCTTCTCCCCCATCGCCGCGGCGCTCTTTCTGGCCTACATCGGGTTCTATGTGATCCCCATACTCGCCTTCTCGATGCTCATCATCTTCCAGCAGCCACCCGAACGGCGATCATTCGGTTTCTTCCTGCTGGTCGCCATCGCCTTCTTCATGACCCATTTCAGCTACGGCTTCGGCTACATCATGGGATTCATCAATATCATCATCCTGCGCCGCCGGGATCTCGGCAAGAATCTCAAGAGCCACACCCGCTGACCGACTTCCTCTTTTCTTGACCTAATCCCTCAAATCGTTAAGGTAGGGCGACACTGTTCACGCGGCAAATGGAGGCACGCATGAAGATCGCTGTTGTCGGTTCCGGCTATGTGGGACTCGTTTCGGGCACCTGTCTTGCCGATTTCGGTCTTGATGTCATCTGCATGGATATCGATGAAAAGAAAATAGCGGCCCTGAAAAGCGGAAAGATGCCTATCTACGAGCCGGGTCTCGATACCCTCGTGGAGCGCAATGTCGCCAACAAGCGGCTGTCGTTCACCACCGACATGAAATATACGGTCGAGACCGCCACCGTCATCTTCATTGCCGTGGGCACGCCGCCCAAGGACGACGGTTCGGCCGACCTGCAGTATGTCCTCGCGGTCGCGCAGGAGATCGGCCGGCACATGAACAAGTACACCGTCATCGTCGACAAGTCGACCGTCCCGGTGGGGACCGGCCAACTGGTCAAGAAGACGGTGGCCGAAGAGTTGAAGAAGCGCGGCGTTTCCCACGAATTCGATGTGGTGTCGAACCCCGAGTTCCTGCGCGAAGGGCACGCTATCCACGACTTCACCCATCCCGACCGCGTTGTCATCGGCACTGAAGGCAAAAAGGCCGAGGAGGCAATGCAGAAGGTCTACCGTGTCCTCTACCTCAACCAGACGCCGTTCGTCTTTACCACGATAGAGACCGCCGAGATGATCAAGTACGCGTCTAACGCCTTCCTTGCGGCGAAGATATCGTTCATCAACGAGATGGCGCTCCTCTCCGAGCGGGTCGGCGCCAATGTGCAGGATATCGCCAAAGCGATGGGGATGGACGGCCGCATATCGCCGAAATTCCTCCACGCCGGTCCCGGCTACGGCGGCAGCTGCTTCCCGAAGGACACCAAGGCGATCTACGACATCGGAAAGAAGCACGGCGTCGAACTGATGGTGGTCAAGGCGGCTATCGAGGCGAACGAGAAACAGAAGCAGAAGATGGTCGAAAAGATAGTGACCGCGATGGGTTCGGTGAAGGGAAAGACCTTCGCCATCCTCGGCCTTACCTTCAAACCCGATACCGACGACATGCGCGACGCCCCGTCGCTGACCATCATCCCGGCGCTGGTCAAGGCAGGCGCGACGATACGGACCTTCTGCCCGCAGGGCTTCCATGAGGCGAAGTGGCGGTTGGCCGATCAGGAAAAGGCGATCACCTACTGCGCCGACAGTTACGAAGCGGTCACGGGGGCCGACGCGGTGGTCATCCTCACCGAATGGAATCAGTTCCGCGGCATGGACCTGCCGCAGATACGGTCGCTGATGAAGGATAAGTTCTTCTTCGATCTGCGCAATGTCTATTCCCGCGACCCGCAAGTCCGCGAACTATTCACTTATTCCGGCGTCGGCCTGCCTCACTGAGGCGTGACGCCATCCCCGAAAAGTCGTTCAAACACAAATTTTTTCAGCCGCCGGATGTCGTCGCGTTCCTGCGCGGCATAACACTTATCGCCGCCATCGGGCAGATGGTCGCTGAGTAAGTCGCGTTTTGAGTAAAGCACCTCGACCGATCCCACCGCCACGCCGCAGGCATCGAGTAGCTCATCGACATAGCGTTTCTTGCTTCGCCACTCGCGGTCGGTCGGATCGACCACCTGCAGGATGAGCGTCGCGTTCAGTATCTCGGTGAAGGTCTGCTCAAAGGCGTCGAGCGCCCCCTTTGACATCCCTTCGATGAAACCGACCGTATCGAGCAGAAAGAGTTTTTTGCCGAAGAGCGACACGAGCCGTATCTTCGGGTCTATCGACGAGAAGAACTCGCCCGATTCGCGCACCACCTTCTCGCCGACCAGCGCATTGAACAGGGTCGATTTCCCCGCGTTGGTGTAGCCGACGATGGCCACCGTCGGATGATTGGTCTTGGCGCGGAATTTCCGCTGGTTCTCGCGGCGGCCGCGTTCCTTTTCAAGCGCCGTGCGGATAAGCCGCTGCCGTACCTTGAGCGACCGTTTCCGCTCCTCCTGCACCGTTTCGCCGGGACCGCGCGCCCCCACCCCGCCGGTGATGCGCGACAGACCGTGCGACCGTTCGTGGTGCTCCAGCCGTTCACGCCCGGTCGCCGATGCGGCTGCCTTGAGTTTGCCGCTCTGGCCGTCGGCCCGCTTTTCGAATATCGAGACGATGAGGTCCTCGCGGGTGATGATCCGTTTGCCCGAAAGCCGGGTGAGCGTCGCGATGGCCCGCCCGCCGGGGTCGCGGGCAAAGATGACGGTATCAAAGCCTTCTGCGTCGGCAAGCCGGTTGCCCAGCGTCTCGGCACCGGTCCGTGTGAGCATCTCGGTGCGCAGAATCTCGGTCGCGGTGATGCGGTACCCCGCGTCGGCCGCCAGTTTCATCGTTTCGCGGATGAAGGATTTGTCGCCGGTACCGTTGAAAAGCAGGAGCGCCGTATCGGCGCCGCGCGGCACCGGCAGAGAGAACTCTTCCGGCATCAGGAAAAAGGGATATTTCTTGTGCCGCGCCGCCGTATCGGTCCGCAGATGGACCGTCGCGGTGGTCGGGATGCCCGATTCGTCGCGCGCCACCAGCATCAGCAGATCGACCAGACACTCGTTCAGGAGTCCTTGCGGATCGGGTAGGGCCAGTTCCTGCCGTGACGCAACGATAAGTCCCCGCACACGGTTCGAAGGACGGAAACGCTGAAAATGCTCGGCGACCGCCCATTCGGTCGGATAACGGGCGCTTTTCAGTATCGCGTCGACCGAAAGTTCAACTACCAGATAGTTCTCGATCGGCGTGGTAAGGATAAGCTCGGTCAGTTCCGATTTAGTTACCCGCACGCCGCTTCTCATCGATGAGGACCGCTATTTCGGCAAGCACCCGCGCCTTTTCGGTCGAGACGCCCCCCGCGATGAGCCGCCGTTCCGCCTCGGCAACGGTCACCGGGTCGGGCTTGGGGCGCGGTGGACGGGCCGGCAGACGCCGTTTCTTCTTCTCGAAATGCCGCGGTTCGACCGACAGCGCGATGCCGGTCACCCGCGCCTCGGGAAGCAACCGCGCCATCTTCTCGACGATGAGCGGCAGGAGCGATTCGTACTGTGCGCGGACCATCGAATTGGGCACCGCAACCTTAAGTATCCGCTTGCGCCGGTCGAATTCGTACGGAAAAAGCATATTCCGGCTCTTTTTGCCCACAATGGCGGTCCACTGAAAAAGAACCGCCGTCAGCAGTTCCCGATCGGCCGGTATGGATGCGATTATCTTAGTTATTGCCGGCATCGAGCGCCGCCATCATCTCCGCCTCGGCCACCTTTTTGCCGTCAACCGACGCGACCCCCTTGAATTTGAGGATGCCGCCGCGCTGTTGTATCACCTCGACATCGAAGATGAGCTGATCGCCCGGCCGTACCTCTTTACGGAAACGGCAGGCGTCAATGCCCATGAAAAGCATTTTCTTGCCTGAATTGCCCGCATCGCTGAAGAGTATCCCGGCGCTCTGCGCCATCGCCTCGACGATGAGAACCCCCGGCATGATGGGATAGAACGGGAAATGGCCCTGAAAGTGCGGTTCGTTGGCCGTCACATTCTTGAGCGTCTTTATCCGTTTCCCCGGCTCCTCTTCCAGCACCCGGTCGACCAGCAGGAACGGGTAGCGGTGCGGTATCGCCTTCATGATCGCGTCGATGTCTCTCATCCTTACCTCCCCTGTTGCATACGATGACATTCGATAAGATTGCGTAGCATCACGGCGTTGGTCACCACCCCGGCGCCTCCCGGCACCGGCGAATAGTGGATGCGCTCCGCCTCTTTATCGTCCTGCGGCGCGAAATCGCCGCACAGAGCGCCGTCGGGCCCCACATTGATGCCGATATCGACCACCGCCGCCCCGTCACGCACATCGACCGACCGGACGAGTCCCGCCTTGCCGGTCGCCACCGCGACGACATCGAACTGCCCGACAAGCGCCGAAAGTCCCGGCGTCCGGCTGTGGGCCACCGTAACGGTCGCATCGCGGTTGAGAAGCAGTTTGAAAAGCGGCATCCCGACGATGTTCGACCGCCCCACCACCAGCACGCGGCGACCCGCGAGCGGGACCTGATAATGCTCCAGCAGAAGTACCGCCCCGAGCGCCGTACAGGGAACAATGCGTTCCTCGCGGGTGGCGTAGAGAAGCCCTTGATTATGATAGGAGACGCCGTCGACATCCTTTTTCGGGTCTATCCGGAGATTCACCTTATGGGCCGGTATCCCGCCGGGAAGCGGCATCTCGACGATGATGCCGTGGATGCCGGGGTCGCGGTTGGCCTTGTCGAGCGCCGTGAAAAAAGCGTCGGCGGAGGCATCTTTGGTCAGCGAGATGAGCTCCATCGTGAAATTGAGGCGGGCCAGCGCCTTCTGTTTCGCCTTGAGATAACTTTCGGCCGATGCGTCGCCCGCGGGGTGGAAAACGGCGAGTCTGAGCGGCGGCGTCCCGTGCGCGGAAAGCTTGTCGATAAGCGCGTCGGCCGCCGGTTTACCTTTGAGTAGCATCAGTGACCTCGTCACAGTTCGTTGCCCGTTGAGTATAGCAGAACGGCGGCCGAATGCAAGGAGCGGCGAAGCGATGAAATAATTTACGGGACACCCCTGTTTGAGTAGACTGTGGCGAATGAACGGAGGTCCGATGTCCCGCTCCCCGGTAGACATGAAACAGGTGCTGACGGCCCATCTCGATCTGATGTTCAGCTACAGCCTTTTCATCACCGGGAACCGCGACAAGGCGCTCGACCTGATGCAGGATACCATCGCCAGCCTGCTCACCAAAAAAGAGGTCTACGAGGAACGCGACGCCTTCCGCACTTGGATATTCCGCGTCCTCAAGAACAACTGGCTCAACCGTATCGCCCGCGACATGGCAAGCCGCGAGGTGACCGAGGCGGCCTTCCGCAATGAGGACGACGAAACGATAGACTTCGCCGACCCCGCGACCGCTCAGTCGACCGATCCGCTACTGCGCGAACGGCTCCTCGACGCCTTCGCCCAGTTGCCCCCCGACCAGCACGAGGTCTGCTATCTGGTCGATGTCGAGGGGCTTTCCTACGACGAGACCGCCAAACGGCTCGCGATACCGATAGGCACCGTCATGTCGCGCCTCCACCGTGGCCGGGAGTTCCTGAAGACGAAACTCCGGCACGAAGCGGCCGAACTGCGCATAGTACCGTTCCCTGACGAGGTAAGTGATGAAAAACGAAAAGCCGTGTGAGACGAACCCGCTCTTCATCGAGCAGTTCGCCGACAGCGAACTCTCCTACGCCGAAAGCGCCGAGATGGCCGAACATCTCAAGACCTGCGCCGCCTGCCGCCGCCTCTTCGACGAGGTACGCGGCATGAAAAAGGCGTTGCGCGCCGTGAACGGCTTCGAACATCTCACCGCCATAGAGCGGGCCGGTCTGGAAAAACTCATCGCCGACACCGGCGACCGCCGTCCCTTCCTGCCGCCGCTTCTCTCGTTCTTTTTCTCGGGAGCGCGACTGGCTGTCACCGGCGCGACGCTCGCCGTTGCGGCACTCGTCACGGTCCTTTTTTATCAGATATTCACCATCGAACGGAGCGCCGATCTGCTTATCAGTGAGATCCTGCATATTCACGACAGCCTCTTGCCGGGCGAGATCGCGGCCGGCGACGACATCGACAAGGTGGTCGAAAAGAACCTCAACATCACCGCGCCCAAACTCAGGAAGTTCGTGGCGAACAAACCGGTCACCAAGGCCCGGTTCGCCAACCTCGGCGCCCATCCCGCCGCTTCGGTGCACATGGCGAACGCCGACGGGAACGGAACGCTCATGGTGACCCGGAAGAACGACGACATGAAAAAACTCTTCACCGCCGCCGACTGTGTGCACGAAGTGAAGGACTGCCGCGCCCACAAACGGACCATGAACGGCAAGGATCTGCTGTTCTGGGAAGAGAACGAGGGAAACTACCTGTTCGTATCGGACAACCGGCCCATGACGAGCGGCATGGTCCAGCTCATCAGCGCAGAATAACCTCATCCACCACAAGCGGTCCCCCTTCTCCGTCGTGCGGAGAAGGAAAATCCGAAAAAGCCCTCTCTGCTCTACGGAGAGGGCGGCCGCGTCAGCGGCAGGTGAGGTATTATTCCGATGACAGGACGAAGGGTATCGTCACCTCGGTGAGGGTGCCATTGAATTCGGGGAAGACCCATCTTTTCTTTATCAGCTCCTTGACGCACCGCTCAAGATTGGTCCCTTTGAATTTCTGCGTATTGGTGTCGACCTTGGCGACCCGGCCGGTGCCGAGTACGCTCAGCGTTACTTCAAGTTTGCCCGACAGCGACGCATCGAGTTTGAGCGATTTGTTGTAGCAGTAGGCGATGGTGTTGTTGGAGTTCTCTTTGACCACCTGCGCCACCTGCCGCGACGAGAGCTCTTCGGGTATCGCCGCCATCTTCGCGGTATTGTCCCTGACCACGGCGTTCTTCGACCCGGTGTAGCCGCCCCCCTTGGCAAGAAGCGACCGGCGGAACTGCTCGACCTCCTCGTCGGAGACCTTGTCGAAGATGCTCGCCGGTTTCTTTTTGACCTCGGCCTTCGCCTCGGCGACCGCAATCTTGCCCTCTTTCTGCGTCTCAGGGGTCGCCTGCTGCGACTCAAGGGCCTCTTCCCGCTTCATGTCGGCCAGTATTTCGGCAAGCAGGTCCTTTTCTTTCTTCTTGTCGACCTTCTTGATGGCGATCCCCTTTACCTCGTCGAGCTTGGTGACACCCGATGCCATCCGGATCCGTTCGATGTCGATGGTCTCGACCTGCTCTTCGATAACCGTACCAAGGAGCGCCTGTCCTTCCTGAGTGTAAAAGAGGGTGTTCAGGAACTTGACCGTCGAACCCAACATGGCCAGACAGGCAAGCGCCGTAATGGTCCATTTTAACCACGGACGCTGTTCGGAGAAGAGGGACTGCTTCTCCTGAGCGACATCGGAGAACATCTTCTGCATCTCCTTGCGTTCGAGCGACTCGGCGTCGGTCCCCATCGCCTTCTTGAGCGCCTCTTCCGCCTCGGCCTCGTAGGCGGCAAAGACCTCGAGGAAGTCGGGATAATCGCGTAATTTCACCCAATCGGGCAGGGCCGGTTCCCATATGAGCGAATCCTTGACCAGATGGCCGCCGACTATTTTTTCGGCGATCTCTTCAAAAGAATATACATGCTCATCATCGACGAGTCTGAACTTCTGTTCCATCCGGCATCCTCGCACAGCGGGTTGGCGCATTGTGCCCGAAATCGTTGCCGATGTCAAAGAAAACAACCGGCACCCCTTTTGTTGACTTTTGGGTCCGGCCGCATAGGTTAGAACCGGCATTCGGTAACGCTCTCATAAAGGAGATACGCCATGAATCGCATCCTTGAGCACCCGGTACTCGACGCACCGAAAGAGCGGCACGAAGTTCCCTTCTCGTTTGACGGCGTCCCTCTGCGCGGCATCGCTGGAGAGATGGTCAGCTCGGCCCTCTTCGCCAACGGCATCACTCGCTTCTCGCTCCATCGTAAAGACGATGCGCCGCAGGGGATATTCTGCGCCAACGGCCAGTGTTCCCAGTGCACCGTCATCATAGACGGCCACGCCCAGAAATCGTGCGTCACCGCGCTCGCCGCAGGGATGGACATCCAGACGCTGAACCGGCTTCCGGTCCTTCCGGCCGACGACGCACCGCTGCGCAACTATGAAAAGAAGGTGGTCAACTGCGATGTGCTCGTGGTCGGCGGCGGTCCCTCGGGGCTCACCGCGGCGATAGAACTCGCCAAGCTCGGCCTGCGCATAGTGCTCGCCGACGACAAGGACCGGCTCGGCGGCAAGCTGGTATTGCAGACCCACAAGTTCTTCGGCTCCGAAGAGGACTGCTATGCCGGAACGCGTGGCTACGAGATCGCCAAGATACTCGAAAAGGAACTGCGCGGCTACAAGAATGTCACGATATTCACCGAAACTTCGATAGTCGGCATCTACAAAGACCGCAAGGCGGGGCTCTTCGAGAAGAATTGCCGCTACACCCTCGTCAGCTTTGAAGGACTCATCGTATCGGCCGGAGCGCGAGAGAAATCGATCGTCTTCCCCGGCAACGACCTTCCCGGCGTCTACGGCGCGGGCGCCTTCCAGACGCTCGTCAACCGCGACCTTATCCGCGCCGCGAAGAAGGTGCTCATCGTCGGGTCGGGCAATGTTGGTCTTATCGCCGCCTACCACGCCCTGCAGGCGGGCATTCAGGTCGCCGGCATCGTCGAGATAGCGGGGCAGATCAGCGGTTACAAGGTCCACGCCGACAAGATAAAGCGCATGGGAGTGCCGATATACCTCAACACCACCGTCCTGTCGGCCGCCGGGAACGGCACGGTCGAACGGGTGACGGTCGCCGAGGTCGATAAGCAGTGGAACCCGCTCCTCGAGACGGCGCGCACCTTCGCGGTCGACACGCTCCTCATCGCGGCGGGCCTCACCCCGGCCGACGAGTTCTACGACATGGCGGAACACTTCGAGTTCAAAGTGATCAAGGCGGGCGACGCCGATGAGATCGCCGAGGCGTCGAGTGCCATGTTCGGCGGCCGCATCGCGGGGCTCAAGATGGCAAAACTGCTCGGCGAGGATGTGGTCATCGACGACACCTGGCTCAAGAAGGCCGAGGTGCTCAAAAGCAAGCCCGGCGAGGTCTTCCCGCTCGACGGCGTGGAGCTGACCGACAAATTCAAGCCGGTCTTCACCTGCATCGAGGAGATCCCGTGCAACCCCTGCACCACCGTCTGCCCGAAGAACGCGATAAAGCTCAAGGACAAGATCGGCACCATCATGGATGTCCCCTATCTCGCCGGTGAGTGCATCGGCTGCGGCATCTGCGTGGCGGCCTGTCCGGGACTGGCGATAACGCTCGCCCGGAAAGTCGACGCGAAAACGGCCGAGGTGATGCTGCCGCACGAATACATCACATCGTTCAAGGTCGGCGACAAAGTGACCCTCACCGACATCGACAGCAACCCGCTCGAAACGGCCGAAGTGATGAAAATCCAGCAGAACAAGAAATACCGCACGACGCTGGTCACGGTCCGCACGACCCTCGCGAACGCCGCCATCGCCGCCGGTATCCGGGTACAGGACGAGAAGGAAACAAAGCCGCTGGCCGAACCGGTGCTCGACCATCTCCCGGAGAACGGCATCGTCTGCCGCTGTGAACGGGTGACGCTCGGCGAGGTGGTGAAGTTCATCAAGGAACACAAGGTGCGCGACATCAACCAGCTCAAACAGATACGCGTCGGCATGGGCGCCTGCGGTTCGAAGACCTGTTCGGTCCAGTTCCCGCGCGTCTTCCGGGCGGCGGGGGTCGACTTCTCGACCGTCGCCGAAGGCTCGATACGCCCGCTGTCGGTCGAAACACCGATGTATGCCCTCATCAACGAGACGGAGGGAGAATAACATGAAGAGCTACGATATCCTCGTCATCGGCGGCGGTTCGGTCGGCGTGCCGGTCGCGCTCTATCTCGCCAAGAAAGGTAAAAAGGTGGCGGTCGTCGAGAAACACGCGTCGGTCGGCCGCGGCCAGAACCGCGCCGCGATCGGCGGCATCCGCGCCACCCACAGCGACCCGGCCAAGATAAAAATATGCCAGATGTCGCTCGACATCGTCCGTAAAATGGAGCACGAACAGGGACTCCACATCGACTGGCATCAGGGGGGCTATATGTTCCCGGTCTACGACACCGAGCGGGAACGGTCGCTCAAAAGCCTGCTCGATGTCCAGCACAAGTTCGGCCTCAACATCGACTGGATAGACGCCGAGGAGGTCCAGCGCCTCTGCCCCGGCATCAACCCGCGCGGCCTGCGGGGCGGCACCTATTCGCCCGAGGACGGCTTCGCCTCGCCGCTCAAGACCGCCGGCGCTTTCTACAAACTCGCCTGCGACGCCGGGGTCGACTTCTATTTCTACGAGACGGTCCTCTCGTTTGAAAAGAAGGATACGAAAATAGTTGCGGTCAAGACCGACAAGAACACCTTCTCGGCGGGACTGGTCATCAACGCCGCCGGCGGCGACGCCCGCAAGATCGGGCAACTGGTCGGCGCCGACCTGCCGGTCTATCCCGACAGCCACGAGGGGGGCATCACCGAGCCGGTCCAGCGTTTCTTCGAGCCGATGATCGTCGATATCCGCTCCGACGGCCACAGCGACAACTACTATTTCTATCAGGCGGTCGGCGGACAGGTGATCTTCTGCATCACCCCCAACCCGAAATTCTACGGCAAGGACATCGACAACACCTCCGAGTTCCTGCCGCTCTGCGTCCGCCGGATGCTCGAACTCTATCCGCGGCTCCGCAATATCCGCGTCCGCCGCACTTGGCGCGGCCTCTATCCCATGACGCCCGACGGCTTCCCGATAGTCGGCTACACCAAGGAAGCGGAGAATATGCTGAACCTCGTCGGGATGTGCGGTCAGGGCTACATGCTCGGGCCGGGGCTCGGCAAGATCATCGCCGAGACCATCTGCGACGGCAGCAAGGACTATAAATTCATCTTTGACCAGCTCTCCCCCTACCGCGCCTTCACCGGCACCGAGATGCTCAAATAGCATGACGGGATACGCCGATATCCTTGACCGCTTCAAACCGAAAAAGAACGCCCGGACCCACGCCGTAGAACTGTTGACCGATATCTCGCGCCGCGACGGCATCAGCCCCGAGGCGGTGTTGGAGAAGGTCGGCGCTTCAGAACTGCTTGACCGGCCCGCTCATCCGCTGGAGAACTTCGACGAACTGGTGAAACGGCTGGAGGCGCTCCGCTATCCGCTCTGGACCGCGAAAAAGGAGCGCCTGAACGCTCTCTGCGCGCGGCTGGCGGCGAAAAGCGGTGTGACCGCCACCTACCCCTCCTTCGCCGAGGGCGACACCGTGACGGTGACGCTCAAGATCAAAACCGCCGCCGACCTCACCGAACGGCTGGCGGCCCTCGACCGCGAAAAAGATACCGTTGAGAAGATACTCAAAGAGTTGGGCGAGTAAGACTTCCGTTAATCAGAATCTTTTTTCTTGATATAGTTGTGAGGAAAGAAAAGCCCCCCTATTGCTGCAATGGGGAACGCAATGAGCCCGCCAACAAAAAAAGCAATAATAAAAAATGGGTCAAGATAACCTTCATAGAAATACGCTGCTATTCCGAAAACCACATTGCCGACAATCGTTGCGCAAAAAGAAGCGATAAGATGACGATGAATCAACCAATGAAAGATTGCTGAAGAAATCAGAACAATACCGAGGAATACGAGAAATCCTACCAATCCTTCATCCATACGACTTCCCCCATTGACATCGCCATTGTGCCGGATGGCATCGCCTTTGTCAAGACAGCGCTCGGCCAACAAGAAAATACACAAAAAACGCAATAATCAACAAATTTCTGTTGATTTTATCATTTTTCATGCTAATATCGCCTTGTGATTGACTGTCGCCGACCATCCGTCGGCATCGGAGGAACCATGATCATTTCATTCAGTTTTGAGAACTTCTTTTCCTTCCTTGAACGGACAGAGGTGTCGTTCCTCGCCGGGAAACAGGACCCCGACACCGCCCACTACACCACCACCGACACCGGCCTTCGCCTATCAAAAATGATGAGCGTGATCGGGGCGAACGGGAGTGGCAAAACAAACATCCTTCGCGCTTACAACTTCCTCATGCATGTCATGCGCGATTCTTTTAAGTTCAATCCGGATCAGGAACTGCCTCTCGATCAATTTCTCTTTACCGGAGAACCGCGCCAAGAAACCTCTTTTTCTCTACTCTTCGAACTGGACAAATTCCTTTACCGTTACGAACTCTCACTTACCAAGAAACAGATAGTGAACGAGGTTCTATCGGTTAAAACCGAAAGTAATTTTCGCTATCTGTTTAAGCGCACATTGGATAAAGAAAGCGGCACATACACAGTACGCGAGCAAGATTTCGGAAAAAAAGTCGAAACCATCGCATCGGGAATATTGAACAGCCGCCGTAACGCCACATTATTCTCAGGCCTCATCTTTGCCAACTATGAACCGATCAAACCGATAGCGGACTATCTTCTCGGCCACACAACGAATGTCGGAAGGATGGGAGTAATCGCGCTACCTTTCTTGACGAACCCCGAAATGGTAGCCTCTCAATGCATGGCGTCCCCTGAAATACGAACAGCCATCGAATCGCTTATGGCGCGCATAGACCTCGGCATCAGTGGAATAGACATTCGGGAGGTACGATTCCCCGAAGAGGCCAAGAAGCAGATGAACGCCGATAAATTCTATACTCCGTTCGCTAAACATACGGTAAATGGCACCGAGTATACACTACACTTCAGCATGGAGTCGGGCGGCACACAGAGTCTCTTTGTCTTGCTATACCATATACTCACTGCTTTATCGAGGCCGGGGATAGCGGTCATGGATGAATTAGAGGCCAGTCTACATCCCCATATGATACCGGCGATACTCGATCTTTTTATCTCTCCCGAAAGCAATCCTCATAACACACAATTACTGTTCACCTCGCACAGCCTCGAAGTTCTCAACCATCTTGACAAGAACCAGATCGTACTCGTCGAGAAGAACCCCGAAACATTGATGAGCGAGGCATGGCGGCTCGATGAAATGACCGGCGTTCGTCGCGACGACAATCTCTACGCCAAATACATGGCGGGCCGCTACGGCGCCGTCCCGCGGCTGTAAGGAGGCGGACGATGTCACGCACCGACCCACACAAGAAAAAACCGCGCGCACCACAGAAAACGCTTCTCATCGTATGCGAAGGATATACAGAATATGCTTTTGTGACATATCTGAAAGGAGCGTATACCACCCGATCAAGCGGACATATCCACATTCAGAATGCCTACGGCGGAGACCCGGTTTCCATCGTGCGTGTCGCCGAAAAAATGCTCGCATCGCGCGACTTCAACCGTTGCTTGCTGGTGTTCGACAGCGATCGAATGGGAACAACAACGAAGCCAAAGAACATCCATTGCGATTCCGTTAAACACATTATTCCAGACCCTTGCATTGAGAATCTCTTTCTTCGCGTCTTGAACAGCAAATTCATTCCAAGAACAACGGACCTATGCAAAAAAGAATTCGACAAAAAACACCTGGGCTCGCATAAAAAGACCGAACCAGCGACCTACGCCATTCTTTTTCCCAAGATACTACTGGAAAAAAGACGAGGCTCAATCACCGAACTCGACCAGCTTATCAGCATTATTAAAAACTGTGGATGGTGAACGAGTGACCATCGCCCGCATTGTTGCCGACAAAAGCCTTACCGATCTGACGCTTGCCGGGAAGGCGGCGGCGCGTTACGACCTGCCTATCGAGCGGCTGACCAAGGATGAACTGGTCACCGAGATAACCGCCCTGTCGCTGGAAGAGCGGTATCAACAGGCAAAGCGGACGCTGTTTTTCACCACCCGCAAAGGACCGTTCCTGTCGACCTGCCGCTGTCCCTCCGGCGCCGACTACCGCTGCTGCGGCTACCATACCATTCAGAGCGTGTCGGGCTGCCCATTCGACTGTTCCTACTGCATTTTACAGCACTACATCGGCAACAATCCTTTTATCTCGGTCTTCACCGACCGCGACGCCGTAGAATCGGAACTGCGCGCCCATCTGGAGAAACACCGCCATATCCGCGTCGGCACCGGCGAACTGGCCGACAGCCTCGCGCTCGACGATCTGCTCGACGAATCGGGCTTTTTCCTCTCGATGATCGCCCGGAACGGCTGGGAGAAGCAGGTCACCTTTGAATTCAAGACCAAGTCGGACCGTGTCGATACGCTCATCACGGCGCACCAGCGGCATCCAGCCGTCGACTGCGTCGCCGGGTTCACCCTGACGCTTGACCGCTTCCATGCGACCGACGAGATCGGCACCGCCCCGGTAGCGGCTCGACTTCAGGCGGCGGCCCGCTGTGCGGCGGCGGGAATGCGCGTGGCGTTCCACTTCGACCCGCTGGTCATGCAGGAACAGTTCCTCGACGACTACCGGCTTCTCACGGCTCAGGCACTGGGCGCGGTGCCACATGAAAAGATCGCGTGGATAAGCCTCGGCGGCCTGCGCCACACCGTCTCGATGACCGAACTCATCCGCCGCCGCTGGCCCGCCTCAGCGCTTACGCTCGGCGAGATGTTCTCCTCGGCCGACGACCATAAACTGCGCCTCTTCGCGCCGCTCCGCGCCCGGTTCTACCGCGCCATCGCCGAAACGATACGAAAACATATCCCCGAACCGCCGCTCTACCTCTGCATGGAGAAAGAGTTCATGTGGGAACGGGTGGGAGGACTGAAATGGAACCATTCTCGATCGATCTGAAACGGTTGGCAGCCGTTCTGCCGCTGCCTTTCGACTTTGACGGACCCTTGCCCGACCCGACGCGCACCGCGCTCATCGCGCTGGGCAAATCGGCCCGTTTCATGCTCTCCCGCTTTCTGGCGACCCATCCGGCTTACGCGACGGCTCACAGCATCGCGATATTCCCCGACGGACTAACCGATTCCTTCGCTCTACCATCGCAGACACTGCTCATCCCCTCGACCCATCCCCGGCTGACCGAAAAGAGTTTCGCCGCCGGGAGAGCGCTCATGGATTTCGTCACGACCCACGCGCACCTCGATCATTTCATCTGCCTCCTTTCGGGCGGCGCCTCGGCGCTCGTCGAACAAAGCAACGATCCGGCAGCCCACACCGCGTGGTGGCGCGATCTGCTTCACGCGGGGCTTCCCATCGAGGAGATGAACCGGCGCCGGATAGCCCGCTCGGCGATAAAGGGAGGCAAACTGACCGACTTTGCGCCGCACAGCCGCTTCACCACCTTCGTGATGAGCGATATCCCCGCCGAGACCGGCTATCGGCTCGCCGGGTCGATGCCCTTCTGGCGTGACGACGACGAGCGGTTAATGCTGCGATGCATCGCCGACTGTACGACGCTCCACCGCTGGTACGAAGAATTGCTCCGGTCGCAGGGCTACCGTGTCGCGTTCTCCCAAAGCCGTTTCGCGGGAACGGTGGCCGAACTTATCGCGCTGATAACGACCGAAAAGAGTCGCCTGACCCCCGGAGAAGCACTCCTGATAACCGGCGAGCCGATCCTTAAGGTCGATATCCCCCACCCCGGCCGCGGCGGCCGGATGGCCCATCTCGCCCTTCTGCTGGCCACGGAATTGCGCGGGGATGAGACGCTCTACGCACTGTCGAGCGATGGCATCGATGGTTCTTCGGAGTACGCCGGTGTCGTCGTGACGCCCGAAGCGCGAAAACATTTCGACCTCACCCTGCGCGACGATCATCTTGCGCGATTCGACGCCTATCCCTTTTTCGAGCGGTACGGCTGTGCGGTAAAGACCGGCTACACCGGCGTCAATCTCAACGACGCAGTGGTGATCACCATACCCATTCGATAAGGGCGCCGCACAGTACGATAATGCCGAACCATCCCAGCAGCACCCACACGATACGACCATGCCGGGGCAACGGCTCCGCACTATCGGACGGGGGCTCAACCCCTTTTCCGGCGGCGAGCGCCGCGAGAGTGCAGACGGCGAAGCCGACGAGGTTCCACCACATCCAACTGACCTGATCGCCGTGCCGGAGCCAGAGATAGAGGTTCGCGGCGACACCGGCGGCAAGACCGAGGAGCGCTCCCGGGCCGCTCACCCGCCGGAACAGGATGCCCAGAATGAATACCGCCGCCACCGGCCCGTAGAAAGCCGACCCGATCTTGTTGACCAGCTCGATGACGGTGTCATGCCCCCCGCCGAGCCACAGGGCGAAGAGTATCGAGATCACGCCCCAGAAGGCGGCGATGAGACGTGACCAGCGGACCTTCGCGCGATCGGCGATGAGATCGAGCGACGGCCGGAAGCGCACCAGAAAATCGTTCCAGCTCGCGGCTGAAAGCGAATTGACCGCCGAATCTATCGACGACATCGATGCGGCGAAGACCCCGGCGATGATCAGCCCCAGAAAACCGGTCGGGACATGGTGCAGAAAAAAAGTAGGCATCAGATAATCGGGCGGCAGCGCGGCGACCTGTGCGCTGAAATCGGAATGCGACGCCATGAACGGAAGCATCAGCACGCCGACGGCGCAGTAGGTCAGAACGAGCGGGAAGCGCAGGATACCGTTGAGCGCCAGCGCCTTTGCCGATTCGCCGGGTCCCTTGGTGCTGAGTAGCCGCTGGGCCTGCGTCTGGTCGCAACCGTAATAAGAAAGATAGAGGAACAATCCGCCGAACAACATCGGCCAGAAGGAGAAGGTCGCCCCGTCGACGATGCCGTTCCGGGAGAACTCGAACACCGAAAGCCGCCCGTGCCATTGGGCGAATTCCCACCCGCCGTCGGGTATCTGGAGGGCGATGATGACGCCGCAGACCAGCGCGGCGAGCCATAACACTCCCAACTGGATGATGTCTGAGTAGATGTCGGCCCGTATGCCGCCCCATATCGTGTAGAGCACCGAAACCGCGCCGACCAGCACGATGGTCATGGTCAGGCCGATGTCGAGACAGACCGCCGTCACATAGGAGGTGGCGAGGAGCGCCACACCGGTACCCATCGAGCGGCTGAAGAGGAATATGGCGCTCACCGCCAACCGGACCGCGACGCCGAACCGTTCCTGCAGATAACCGTAAATAGTGAACCCGCGATTTTTCCAGTAGGCAGGAAGGAGGATCAGGATGATCGGTATCATGGCAAGCGGCACCGCCATCTCGTACTGGAGCCAAGTGAGTCCGCCGCCGCTTTTAACGGCGATGAAGGCGGGGGCGCCGATAAGGCTGACTGCACTCACCTGATTGGCGACCAACGACAGCCCCACCTGCCACCACGGTATCGTTTCGCCCGCGATATAGTATTCCTTTTGATCGCGTTGGCGGCGACCGATGAGGAACCCCATGCCGAGAATGATCGTGAGATAAATGCCGAGTATCGCCCAGTCAAGCGATCTCATGCAGGGTCTCCTCCCTCATCACCCGACATGATGATGCCCCTCGACGATCCCGAACAGACGGTCCTGCAGGTCGGGGATCGCCGCCCGGACCCGCCTCCATGCCGACATGAGCGGGATGCCGACCGGGTCGCGCATGAATTCGGCCTCCGCCCGTTTTATCGACTCCACGAATACCTCGGTCGCGGTTATTTCGGCGTTCCGGTCGTAGGCAAGACCGTTGAGCGAAGCGAGTCCATTGTATTTCTCGACCGATTTGCGCGATTCCTGTATGTAGGTCGAAAGAAGCGTCCGGAAGAAGGAATCGGACATCACATAGCCGTCCTGACTGAGCACCCGGAAGAGCGTCTGCGCGATATCCTCCGCCATCCGGGCAAGACCGGTGGCGGGATCATCTTTCGATAGTTCACGGTGTTTATGTTCATAGGTGTCAAGTATCTCGACCTGACAGACGCGGCTCACATTGGTCTGCTGATAGACCTCGGAGAGCATGGAGACCTCAAGTCCCCAAGTCGGCGAGACACGGAGCGAACGGGCCAACTCGCCGATACAGGCGAACTCGCCCGAAAGCGGATAACGGAAGGAATCGAGGAAATCGAGGAACGGCCGCTGTCCCAGTATCTTGGCAAGAGAACGGATGAGCGGCGTGTAGAATATCCGGGTGGCGCGGCCATAGAGCCGGTCGGTGGCGCGGGCATAGTACCCTTTGCTGAACTCGAAGTTAAGCGCCGGATGGACGATGGGATACACCAGCCGGGCCAGCAGTTCCCGTGAGTAGTTGACGATGTCGCAATCGTGGAGCGCTATGGCGCACGATTCGGTCTCATGGTCGGCGAGGATATACCCGAGCGACAGCCACACCGAACGACCCTTGCCCGGTATCGCCATGTTGAACCCGGCCTCCCTGAGTTCTTGGTAGATCGCCTGTATCGAAGGGCTGTCCTGCCAGATGACGCGGCATTCGGCAGGCATGACCGACATCAGTTCCCGGACCTTCAGGAACTGTTCTTCGTCGGCCCGGTCGAGCGAAAGAACGATCTTCTTGAGATACGGAACCTGCCGCAACTCCTCGATAATGCGGGGCATGGCCGGTCCTTCGAACTCGCTGTACAATGCGGGCAAAAGCAGTATGACCGACCGTTGGCGGGAGAATTTCATCAGGTCCGCTTCGATCTCCTTGATCGGTCGATGGCCGATCCGCTGGAGCGTCGCGATGACGCCATTCTGAAAAAAATCGGTCATGATGCGCCTCCCCTCTCCCATTTTTCTATCAAATACGGCTTCATCTTCTCAAAGAGCGCCGCCTGTTCCTCGAAAAAGAGCTCGGCCCCATCGTCGTCCCGGTCCTTGAGCGCATGCACCAGACTGGCGACCCGGCCATAGTAAAGCGGCACCATCGTGTTAAGCAGTTTGAACCGCTGGATCGGCGTCGACCTGAGGGCGCAGGCATAGTCGTACACGATGCGGACCCACACTTCGTCGGGAAGCCGCAGCGGGCAGCAGTCGCTTTCCGCCAGACGCTTGACCGCCGCGAAGTCGTCGGGTCCGATGATCCGCTCCCAGACACCGGCAAAGTTCTGAAAGCCCACCCTGAAGTATTCGATGAGCGCCGCCTCGTCGATATCGAATGCGGGGATCTCGGCGCCGACGAAGTTGCCGAACGAAGGGATCTCTATCTCGGGATGTTCCCTTTTCCAGAAACTTTCGTGCTCCTCCATAAGTTGAAACACGGTGCCGACCACCTGACGGAACATCCCCGACAGATCGGCCGCCGGATCCTTCTCGCCGTGTACCTTCGCCCCGAGCCGCGCCTGACAAGCGAGAAATCCGCCGGTGACGGCCGTTATCGTCATCCAGATATCGATACCGAAACGGGCCACATCGGTTTCCCAGACATCCTGATCGAGATAATGCTTCGCCAGTTTGCGCGACACTCCGAAATCGCCGCCGATAGGTTGACGGATACGGGCGCCGAACAGGGCGCGGGTCAGATTGTAGACGATCGTATTGGTGATCGTGCCGTCAAATTTATAGCGACGGTACTGCGGTGCGACAAAATCGTACCCGGAAAAGAGCGGTTCCGTAAGGTTTTTAACCCATTCGGGAGTTATCGATTTGAGGTCGCTGTCAAAGAAAATGATCGCTTTTGCCTTGAGAAAAATCCCCGCCTCCAGTATTTCACGCATCGCCGAACCTTTGCCCGGAATGCCCCGATAGATCGACGATACCTTATAGACATTCGGATAGTGTAGCTCCACCTCCGCTATCGTTTCGCGGGTATCGTCGGTCGACCCGCCGTCGGAGGTGAACACCAAGGCCCGCATTCCGCTGAAATGATGATTGAGCCCCGCCGCCGCCATTTTTATGACATGGGTCACCGATTCTTCACTGAAGTAACAGGGAATACCGACCACGATATCGACCGAACCGAGCTGCTCTATCTCCCGGCGGGTCTCGTCACGCATCGCCGAAAAAAAACGATTTTTCGCCATACGATCCTCCTTATCACTCTTTGAGAATATCTCGCGTCAGATCTCCGACGCTCTCCACCCAGCCGCGCGGCGCCGGGTGCTCCGCCCGAATAAGACGCGGATGTTCAAACGGTTCGTGCGGCATACCGGGACGCGGGATGAGTACCGCGATATCGGCCCGTGCGAGCATCGGTAGATCGCCCTCCCCATCACCGAGCGCCACGACCGGACCAAGCCCGGCATCGAGACGCCGATAACGCGCGATCAGCCGGTCGACGGCGGACCCCTTATCAACGCCGACGCCCATTAAATGGTGGAATCGGCCTCCCTTCGTGACCGACAACCCCACGGCGGCGGCCCGTTCGACGATGAAGGTCAGCTCCCCCGGGTCCTTCGGCAGGAACGGTTCCGAAAAGAGCCGCTCCTTCGCCATGATCGCCTCCTCCTCCGACAGCCCGGTCAGTTGCGCCACTTCCGGCGCGGTCAGATCGCCGAAGCCGGTCAACCGCCCCTTCATGCGGCGTGAGGTCATGAACCGCCGTATCGCGGCATAACTCGGCCCGAATTCCTCCAAATGGAACGCGTCGCGCAGTACCACCCGTTTTTTCTGCACCAGCGGATGAGCCGTCGGGATGGCGATGCCACCCCCGTTCTCGACGACGAACGGCTCGGTGAGGCCGAGATCACGATGAAGAGAAACCGTCTCGGAAAAGGTCTTGGAAGAAACGAGCACCACCGGGATCCGGTGTTCGATCAGTCTCCGTATAAGCGGCCGCACCTCTTCGTACCGGTAGTCGTCATGCCCTATCAGCGTGGCGTCGATATCGGTGAAGATGATCATGCCGCTCCTATGTTCAAGAAACCGGGGGGTCCTCCTGTTTGACCGATACCAACTGGTCTAGCTGCTGCTTGACGAAGTTGTTCTGGTCGAGGAACCATTTGTGAAAATCACCAGTGAAATCGATGGTCATGTTAAGGGTCCTGGCCCGTTCACGATTGTTCCGATAGAGTTCAAAAAGATCATCGCTCAGATAGAAAGTGACCTTTTGAGATGCTTTTTTCCGCTTCGGTACCAGACTGGCCATGAAAACTCCTCCTTTTTCCAACGAACATCCCGTTGCATCATACCGGAAAGATCATTATTGTCAACAGAATATGCAATGCAATAGATGTTATATCTATAAGTTATAGACTTTTTCGTCTATAAGCATTGACCTGCGGCATCCATGTGCTATAATAAGTATCGTAGACCCCACTGTGGTCATTGAAAAACTTCAATCGGAGGGAAATGTTATGAGAAACCTTATAAGGCCTGGAGCTATCGTTCTTTTCCTCCTCCTGCTTCCTTTCCTCTTCTCCTGTGCCACCCAGAATGTTTCCGCAACGACAGAGACCGTACCACAACCGGTAGTGACAAAAGAGATCGAAATGGCCCCTCCTCCCCAACCCGTTGAAGAGAAACCGGCCGGCTTCACCTATCACAATCTCTACTTCGACTTCGACAGAAGTGAAGTACTCTATCGCGACAAAGAATATCTCGATCGTTTAGCCGAGTTCCTTCTCGCCAACGATGACACGCTACTCACGATAGCGGGGCATGCCGATGAACGCGGAGCGATCGATTACAATTTCTCGCTCGGCGAACAGCGGGCGCTCGTGATCAAACAGGAACTGCAGAAGCGGGGCATCGCCCCCGAACGGATACGCATCCTCTCGTACGGGGAAGAGCGTCCGGCGGTAAACGGCGAAACGGAAGATGCCTACTTGCAGAATCGCCGTGCCGAATTCGAAGAAATGCATTGAGGAAGGGAGGTCGTCATGAGGTTCGTTCTATCGTTTTTATTGTCGTTGCTGTTCGCAACGCCGATGCTCTATGCGGAGAGCAAGGTGCTTATTCTCCCGCCGGCATGGGAAAGTTCCGCCTTCAAGGGTTTCGCACGGGACATGGACAAGAACTGCGAAGATCTCTTGCCGGCCATCAAGAACGCCGAGGGTTTTTGCGCCACAACGGCTCTTCCGGCGGAACTCCGGGACGAACTTGCGCGATGCAAAGGCAACTACGGCTGTCTGAAGAAAAAGATACGGCTGCTGGAGGAATACGATATCGTCATCTTCTCCTCTCTGTCAAAGAAGAAAAAAGAACCGCGCCTGAAGGTGGCGTTCTACAATACCCGCGGCGACCTGTTGTACGATGAGAACATGAGCGGTGACCGCAGTGACGGTCCCGAAGAGACGGCGGCGCTCTACCTCACGGCGCTCCGCAACGCAAAAGACATCTTTTCCAAACCGGCGAACAAGCATCAGATAAAAGAAGCACTGCGCCGCGGCTTCGCGCTTTACAAGAAAGGAGATGCCGGCAATGCACTGCGTTTTTTTGAAAAGGCCGGTAACGACGAATTGGTACGGACCGCGAGCGATGTCGGCGAATTCATGGAGCGGGCGGCGGTCGAATTGAAGAACGGTGATGTGCGCGATGCCATCGGCGATCTCCAACGAGCGCTTGAAAAGGATGAAGATATCCGGAAGGCCGGCTTCGAGGTCATATCCTACATCCGCGAAACGAGGAAAACGAAGCGGAGCGAATTCGATAACGGCGACTTTTATGACGAGCTTCTCAAGGTGCATCAGTCCTTCGAACGGCGCTACAGCGATCTGGACCGGAAACGGAACGAGGAGGAACGGAAGATCGTCGAGCGTGAACAGAAGGCGGTGCGCGCCATAGAGCGGGAGGTAGAACAGGCCCGCAAGGAGATCGAGAAACAAGAAGAAAAGATGAACAAGGAGCGGACCGCGGTCGATGAGGAGGTGAGACAGCTACTCGATAAGCAGGAAAAGGAACTGCAGGCGCACAACAAAAAAAAAGATGAATTGCGAAAACGGATGGATGCGTTGGAAACCGGTCGCAATGGCTTTGCCGACAAAGTGGAACGACGCGCCGACGAACTGAAAAGCAAAGAGCTGGAAAAGTTACAGTCGC
>CAYPQK010000013.1:0-15541 GCA_964412895.1 uncultured Spirochaetales bacterium | reverse complement strand
GTTCCTCAAGGATCAGGAGAAATTGGCGGAGAAAATAGCGACGCTTGAGCGAAAGGACCCGCCCGATGAAAAGAAGATCAAGGCGCTTGAAAGCAAATTGACGGCACTGGAGCAGGATCTTGAGAAACAGCGAACCATCTTGAGCGAGACCTATCGGCATGGCGCCGACGACCATCTGTTGAAATATGACCGGAAAGTTGAAGAGTTGCAAAAACAATTGACCGTTCTGGAAAAAGAAGAATCGACCATCGCGCAGAAGACACAGAAAAAGATAGACCGAAGGGAGGCACTCTTTAAACAACATATCGCCCAGTGGCACAAGGAACGGTCCAAGCGGGAAAAACTCATCGCGGCGATGGAAAAGAACAGCGTCAAAAGGATCACGGCAGCGGGGAATGAAGCACAGAAATCGCGCGAACAACTCAAAAAACGGATCGACGGCGAAAAGGACAAGATCGTCGCGGCCGAAAAGGAGAAAATATCGGAACGCTACACCGCCCGTTTCAAGGCCGAGGTCAACCGGATCATCGAACGCACCGCCGCCACCAAAAAAATATATCTGATGTTGAGCGACGCCTATGTCCGGCTGGGCGAACGGTCGCTGGCAGGTGACGATCTCCCCGAGGCGCGTCGCCATTTCCACCGCGCTATTTATTACGATCCCGCGAACAAACGGGCAGGAAAGGGCATCGACCAGATACGCCGGCAGACCGTACAACTTTATGAGGCCGCAATGTCCCTGAGCGACAATGAGCCCGACAAGGCCCGCAGTTCTCTTGAAACGATCATAAATTCTCTGAGGCCGACCAATCCGGTCTATGTGCGCTCGTTCATCGCGCTACGAGAACTGTCGAAGTGAGTTACAGCAGACCGCTCTGCCGGAACGAATAAAAGGCATCCTTGCCGATGATGACATGGTCCACTATCTCGATGCCGAGCAGTTTCCCCGCCTCCGACAACCGCCGCGTCAGCGCGAGGTCGTCGGACGAAGGTTCTACGCTCCCCGAGGGGTGGTTGTGGGCGAAGACGATCCCCGCCGCCCGGTCGGCGATGGCATCGGCAAAAACTTCGCGCGGGTGAACGAGGCTCTGAGTGAGCGTCCCGATGAAAACGACCCGCTGGGCGATGAGCCCGCCCGCCCCGTCGAGCGTCGCGGTGAGGAAATGTTCCTGCCGCCGGTCGCGGTATTCCCGGAAGAGTTCGACGACGCTTTCGGCGTTGTGTATCTTGCGCCCCTCTTTCTTGACCAGATAACGCCGCCCGAGTTCGAACGCCGCCATGATCTGCGCCGCCTTCGCCGGTCCAACCCCCGGTATCTTTTTCAGCGTCTCGAAGTTCAGTTTGTCAGGGTCGTCCCCCAGCGCTTTTTCGATGTCGCGCGACAGCTCGAAGACCGGATGCCCCTTCCCGCCGCTTCCCAAAATGAGGGCGAAAAGCTCAAAGGTCTTGAGCGCCCCCGGCCCCTTCTTCGCCACCTTCTCGCGCGGCTTGTCGTCCTTGAAAAGCTCGGTTATTTGCTTTACCATGACCCTCCCCCGGTCACTGAAATTCGACTCATCATAAAATGCGATGATTCTGAGTCAAGAAAATCGAAGCAAAAAATTGCACAAACTTGACCTCTTCGTTCGTCGCGGGTACTATCGCGCCATGAGACGCGTATTGCTCGCCATTCTCCTTTTATTGACCTTCGCGGTGACCGGTGCCGAGGTTCCTGTTACACCGCCGGCCGACCCGCTCGCCATCGTCCGCGAAGCTATCGCCTTCAACCGCGGCGAGGGACTTTTCTCCGCCCTCCAGATAGCGGTCTTCGAAAAGGGAACGATGACCCTTGAGCTGCACGACGGCTACACCACCGCCGATCCGAAAGATGCGGTGACCCGCTACACCCTCTTCGACCTCGCGTCGCTCACCAAACCGCTGGCGACACTCCCGATGGTCGGCAACCTCGCCGCGACGGGGATCGTCGACCTCGACCGGCCGCTGTCGGACCTTCTGCCGGACTTCGGCAAACCGGTAAAGCTCTTCGACCTCGTCTCCCATAATTCGGGGCTCCCCGCCTACGACGCCTGGTATTTCAAATATCGCGACCTGCAGAGCGTCGAGGAGCGCAAGGCGGCCATCGTGAAGTACGCCGTCGAGTTCCCCCGGACGCTCCCGCCGAAGTACAGCGACCTCAACTACCTGCTCATCGGCTTCGCGCTGGAGAGGCTGACCGGCAAGCCGCTTGACGCGCTCTATACCGAAACGCTGAAAATGCTCAAGTATCAGGGGCTTCCGCCGTTGTATCTGACCGACGGCATTGAACTATCGGCCGTCGCCGCGACCAGTATCTCGCCGCAGACCGGCATACTCAACCACGGCAATGTCGAGGACGAGAACTGCCAACTCATCGGCGGGGTCTGCGGTCACGCGGGAATATTCGGGACCGCCGAGGCGGTGGGGCAACTGCTCTCCCACCTGCTGACACTGCCGTGGTACCGCTCGCTCCTTACCGAAGGCTACGGGTTCGACCGTCCCGAACCGGCCGATTCGTCGTACGGGCTGACCGCGACGAGCGACCTGCGCGGGCATCTCGGCTACACCGGAACGGCATTCCTGATAGACCTCAAACGCGACCGCATCATCGTGGTGCTCACCAACCGCACCCACCCCACCGCCGATAAGCCCGATATGCAGAAGCGGCTGCGCAAGTTCCGCCAGACGATCTTCGACGAACTGTTGAAATAACTCACCCCGCCTTCGGCCTCCCCTCTCTTGCAACAAGAGAGGGGTCGGGAGTGAGTTCTTAGTGCGGGATCAAGCCGAGGAGGATACCGGCCGCTATCGCCGAACCAATAACACCGGCCACATTAGGCGCCATGGCATGCATGAGGAGATGATTTTCGGGATCCTCGTGACGGCCCATGTGCTGGGCGACCCGCGCGCTGTCGGGCACCGCCGAAACACCGGCACAGCCGATGATCGGGTTTATCAGGTCCTCTTTCTTGAGGAAGAGGTTGATGAACTTCGCGATAAGAACGCCGCCCGCCGTCGAGAACATGAATGACATCGCACCAAGGGCGAATATCTTGACCGACGCCGGGGTCAGGAAGGTCTGCGCACTGGTCGAGGCGCCGACCGTCAGGCCGATGAGTATCGTGACGGTATCGATGATCGCGTTTGACGAGGTCTTCGCGAGCCGGTCGGTGACACCCGATTCCTTCAGGATATTGCCGAGAAGCAGCATCCCGAGGAGCGGCAGACCGCCGGGAGCGATGAGCGTGGTGACGAAGAAGGCGACCACCGGGAAGAATATCTTTTCCCGCTTCGAGACATGACGCGGCGGCTTCATCCGGATGAGCCGTTCCTTTTTCGTCGTCAGGAAGTTGACGACCGGCGGCTGGATGACCGGGACGAGCGCCATGTAGGAATAGGCCGCGATCGCGATCGCGCCGAGCAGGTGGGGCGCCATGAGGCCGGTGGTGAAGATGGCCGTCGGACCGTCGGCGCCGCCGATGATGCCGATGGATGCCGCCTCCTGCATGCTGAATCCGAGGAATATGGCGATGAGGAACGCGGCAAAGATACCGAGCTGGGCGCCGCCGCCCAGCAGGATGAGCTTCGGATTCGATATCATGTAGGAAAAATCGGTCATCGCGCCGATACCGAGGAATATCAGCGGCGGATAGATGCCGTTGAGCACTCCGAAATAAAGGTAATAGAGCACCGAACCGGGATCATAGACACCGATCTGGATACCGGCCGCCGTCGGGATGTTGCCGATCATGATGCCGAACCCGATGGGGAGAAGCAGAAGCGGCTCGAAATTCTTCGCGATAGCCAGATAGATGAAGAAAAAAGCAACCAGCATCATGATGAGATTGCCGAGAGAGAAATGGGCCATCGCGGTCGTATTGATGAATTTCGTGAAGAACGACCGGTTCTTGTCGATGTATTCGCCCAAGGTTCCCTGACACATGGTATTGGAATCGCCTTCGTGTGAACGGAGAGCGAACTGAACGAACTGCGGGGTGATGTTGTACTTGCTCTTGAAGTTCTTGACATAGAGGTTCTGCTGGATGGTAAGGTCGCCCAGCGCCTGACCCGACAGGGCGTTCGGGTAGCTTTTCCCGTTCGCCGGGGTAAAGCGGAGGAAGGCGACGGCATTGTCGGCAACGATCACGGCGGTGTGATCGAGTTTCATCACCGTCCCGTCATACAGCGTCAGGGTCAGCTCGTAATTCCTGCCGTCGGGATAGAAAATGTCTATCTCCGACTCTTCGGGAACGACCGCCCGTTGGCCGGTGATGGCAAGGTAGGTACCGGGGTTGTTAGTATCCTCCTTGACAATGATGGCATATTCGTGCCGTTCCTTCCACTGACCGGTGACCAGATAGCGGAGGTCGAACTTGACGACCGACTCGTTGATCGAATCGGTGGCGAACTGCTCCTGTGCCGTAGCGGTCGCGGTGAGCAGAAGAACGGCAAGGGCACAGAGTAAGATGCGTATCGGTTTCATATCGTTCTCCTACGCGATGACGATGAGCGGGTCGTGCTCCTTGACCGTGGCCCCTTCGGCGAAGCGGATCTCGCTCACCGTCCCGGCGAAGGTGGTGTTGATGTCGTTCTCCATCTTCATCGCCTCCATGACCATGACCTTCTGGCCGACCGTCACCTTGTCGCCCACCTTGACGAGTATCTTGAGGATGAGGCCCGGCATCGGGGCGTTGACGCTGTTGCCGCTGACGGCGGCGACCGGAGCCGCCTGCTGAACGGGGGCAATGGCGGCCGCTCTCGGGGCGACGGGACGCGGGATGGAGGGGGCCGCTTCGCCGGCCGGATAACTGATGTCGACGCTGAAGGGTTTCCCGTTCACTTCGACCTTGGCCGTTTTCGCGCCGAATTCCTTTATCTCGACCTTGTAGTCCTTGCCGTTTATCTTCAGATCGTATTTCTTCATCGCATTACCTCGCTTTGGTGGAAGAAGACTGCCATCTCTGGAAACGGAACTGCTGGCGCTGTTTGTCGAAATCGGTCCACGGGGTCGAATGATATTCCTGCGGTATCTCGGTTATCGCGATCGGTTCGGCACTCTGCTGGAGATAGAGGAATATCGCGGTCGAAACGGCCGCCGATTCATCCTCATCGGCGCTGGTGGCCGGTGTAGCGGCGGCGGGAGCCGGAGCGGCGTGCCCGTGCTTCTTCTTGTCGCCCGGCTTGGCGTCTTCAAGCCGCCGGAACTGCGTCAGGATGAGCGCGAGTATCGACAGCCCGGCGATGACGACCATGATCCCGAGGAACGGCAGGACCTTGATGGTCGAAAGTTCGCCGGGGGTGAAGGCGACCGCCTGCGCTATAAGTGTGGGTGATACTATCATCGCGGCCTCCTATAACGGGATGTTGCCGTGTTTCTTCGGCGGCAGGTCGTCCCGTTTGGTGCTCATCATCTCCATCACCTTGGCGAGCCGCGCGCGGGTCGTTTTCGGTTCGAAGATATCGTCGATGAAGCCGTGCTGGGCGGCGATGTAGGGATTCTCTATCTTCTCGGCGTATTCGGCCTCCTGTTCGGCGATGAACTTCGCCTTGTCGGGGGCCGCGTCGAGCTCCTTCTTCTTGAGTATCTCGACGGCACCCTTGGCGCCCATGACGGCGATCTGGGCCGTCGGCCACGCGTAATTGATGTCGCCGCGCAGGTGCTTCGAGCTCATGACGATATAGGCGCCGCCGTAGGCCTTGCGCATGATGACGGCCAACTTGGGCACCGTCGCTTCGCTATAGGCGTAGAGCATCTTCGCGCCGTGTTTGATGACGCCGTTGTATTCCTGCACCGTGCCGGGCATGAAGCCGGGAGTGTCGACGAAGGTGATGAGCGGGATGTTGAAGCAGTCGCAGAAACGGATGAAGCGGGCACCCTTCATCGAACTGTTGACATCCAGCACGCCTGCCAGCACATTGGGCTGGTTGGCGACGATGCCCACGGTGCGGCCGTTGAGGCGCGCAAAGCCGACGACGATGTTCATGGCGTACAGCGACTGGACCTCGAGGAATTCGCCGCCGTCAAAGACCATACGGATGACATCCTTGACATTGTAGCCCTTGTTCGGATTGAGCGGGACGATATTGTTGAGTTCGTCGTCCATCCGGTCGATGGGATCGGTGCAGGCGATGCGCGGCGGTTCCTCCATGTTGTTCGACGGCAGGTAGGAGAAGAGTTTCCGTATCGCCGCGATCGAATCGTCCTCGGTGTCGTGCGCGAAATGGGCGACGCCCGATTTGGTCATGTGGACCTGCGCGCCGCCGAGCTGATCGACCGTCACATTCTCGTGGGTGACCGTCTTGACGACATTGGGGCCGGTGAGGAACATATAGGAATTGGTGTTGGTCATGAAGACGAAATCGGTGAGCGCCGGGCTGTAGACCGCGCCGCCGGCACAGGGACCGTAGATGGCCGAAAGCTGCGGCACGACGCCCGACGCAAGGACATTGCGCTTGAATATCTCGCCGTAGCCGTAGAGCGAATGGATCCCTTCCTGAATGCGGGCGCCGCCCGAATCGTTTAGGCCAATGCACGGGGCGCCGGTCTGCACCGAAAGGTCCATCACCTTGCATATCTTCGCCGCGACCACTTCGCCCAGCGATCCGCCGCTGACGGTGAAATCCTGCCCGAAGACGAAGACCTTGCGGCCGTCGATCGTGCCGTAGCCGGTCACCACCGCGTCGCCGAGGGTACTCCCCTCCTTGCGGTCGGAGCGGAGACTGTCGAGCTCCTCGAAGCTGCCCGGATCGAGCAGTTTCGCGAACCGTTCACGCGAGGTATATTTGCCTTTTTTGTGCTGATCCTCGATGCGCTTTTCGCCGCCGCCGAGTTTCGCCTGATCCTTCTTGGTCCTGAGCTGTGCCAGTTTTTCTTCGATGGTCGCCATACCGTTCACTCCTATGCTTAATGAGTTGCAGACTGGGTGAGTTCCACCAGAACGCCCTTCGATTCCTTCGGATGGATGAAGGCGATCTGCGTATGATGGGCGCCGCAACGCGGCGTCTCGTCGATGAGCTTGACCCCTTTCTCCTTCAGCTTCGCCAGTTCGGCCGTGATATTGTCGACCTCAAAGGCGAGATGATGGACCCCCGCCCCCTTCTTCTCGATGAACTTCGCGATGGGGCTTTCGGGTGAGGTCGGTTCGAGCAGTTCGATCCGGGTGTCGCCGATAGCAAGGAACGCCACCTTGACCTTCTGTTCCTCGACCGTTTCGGTCCCTTCGACGGTGAGGCCGAGGGTGTCGCGGTAGAATGCGATGTAGTCGTCGATCTTCTCGACGGCGATGCCGATGTGGTTGATCTTCTTCACGATCTATCCTCCGTGCGAACCGATATAAAACTGCCAATCTCCTGTATGACCTGATAGGGATTCCGTTCTCCGGCCATGATCGCGTCCAGCCATGCGGCGAACTTATCGCCCTTCCCGAGAAATGCAAGAATATCGCGATTTATCCGGTCGGCCGCCATTTTCTCCAGCTGACGCGCCAGCTTCGGCCGCCGCACCGCGTCGCGGTGATCGCGAACATAGGCGCCGTGAAGAACCACCTGTTCCATCAGACCGTCGATGCCGCGGTGTTCGGTAGCCACCGTCTCGCAGATGGGCGGCACCCAGCCGAACCGGTCGCGGTTGAGTTCCAGTATCATCCGTATCTCGGCCACGAGCCGCTCCTTGCCGTCGCGGTCGGCCTTGTTGACGACGAAGATGTCGGCGATCTCCATGATGCCCGCCTTGAGCGCCTGCACATCGTCGCCGAGCCCCGGGACGAGCGTCAGCACCACCGTATCGGCCACCGCGAGGACATCTATCTCGCTCTGCCCCACCCCGACCGTCTCGACGACCACGGCGTCAAAACCGGTCGAACGGAGGAGGTTGACCACATCGAAGGTGGCGTGGGCAAGGCCGCCCAGACTGCCGCGGCTTCCCATACTGCGGATGAAGACCCCCGGATCGTTGGCGTAGGTCGACATCCGAATGCGGTCGCCCAGTATCGCGCCGCCGGTGAAGGGACTGCTCGGATCGACCGCCACCACGGCGACCGTCTTCCCCTCTTCCCGCAGTTTTCCGATGATGCTGTCGGCCAGCGTACTTTTCCCGGCGCCGGGAGGGCCGGTGATGCCGATGACCTGCACCGTGTCGGGGTCGCGGTAGAGTTTCGCGAGCATCGCTTCGGCGGTGTCGCGGTCGTTCTCTATTTCGGAAATGAGACGGGCGAGCGCCCGCTGATCGAATGAGCCGTCGGGCCGCTTAATATCGGGGGTTTTCTTGCTACGCACGCTCGCAGGTACCTAAAGAAACGCTAAAAACCGCGCAACTATAATAACCGCCTGAGGCTAAGTCAATTTTTCAACCATCCTCTTTGACTTTCCACGGCGCGGCGTTATCATGGCCCGCGACAGACATAACGGAGAGACTCATGACCGCGACATTCAAGCACCTCTGGCCGCTCGATAAAAGCAAGACACACCTCAACCACGGATCGTTTGGCGCCTGTCCGACGGCGATATTGGAGCATCAGCGCCGCATTCAGGATGAGATGGAGGCATCGCCCACCGATTTCTTCGTCCGCCGGTCGCCCGACATGCTGACCACAGCTCGCATTGAGTTATCCCGTTTCCTCAACGCCGACCCCGAGGGAATGGCCTTCGTCCACAACGCCACCTCCGGGGTCAACGCGGTGCTTCGTTCGCACCAGTGGCGGAAAGGCGACGCGGTGCTGACGACAAAACTTCTCTATCCCGCCTGCCGCAACGCCCTCGCCTTTCTTGCCGAGGAGTTCGGCGTAACGGTGAATATGGTCGACATCCCCTACCCGCCCACATCGGCCGACGACATCGTGACGCGGATCGTCGCGGCGGCAACACCCGACACCCGACTCGCGCTCATCGACCATGTGACCAGTTCGACGGCGCTCGTACTACCCATCGCCCGCATCGTCGCCGAACTCAAGAAAAAGGGCATCCCGACGCTCGTCGATGGCGCCCACGGTCCCGGCATGACCCCGCTGGACCTTACTAAAATAGGCGCGGCGTGGTACACCGGCAACTGCCACAAATGGCTCTGCACCCCGATCGGCTCGGCCTTCCTGTGGGTCGCCCCCGAGGAACGCGAACGGACCTACCCGCTCTCGATATCCAACTATTTCTACACGCCGCAGGGACACGCCGGGTTCCGGGCCGCCTTCGACTGGACCGGCACCGCCGACATCACGCCGTTCCTCTGTATCGGCGAGGGGATCCGCTTCATGGGCGGCCTCCTGCCCGGCGGCTGGGAGGAACTGCGAAACCGCAACAACGCGCTGGTCCGGCAGATGGCCCCGGTCGTGGCAAAGGCTCTCAAAACGACGGCACCGGAACTGGGCGAACTCAACGGCTCGATGATCACGATACCGATACCGGGGCTCCCCTATTCGTTCGAAGCGAACAATCTCCACCCGCTCATGAACCGTCTCTATGCACGGCACGGCATCGAAGTGATGATCACCTGCATCCCCGACGGCCGCACCGCCCTGCGTCTGTCGGCCCAGCTCTACAACGAACCGGCCCACTACGAAGCGCTTGCGGCGGCACTTTCCAAAGAATTGGGTTGATTTCGGCAAAAAGCATCATATAATCGCTCCAGTTCAGTCAACCAACGGTGGAGGACACCATGCGGTTCCCGTACATCATCTTCATGCTTTCATTCGCCCTGTTTACCGGCGTCGCCTGCACGCCGACCGATGAGGACCCGGGTACCGATTCGCCCCTCGTGACGGGCGATGACACCACCCCGGGCGACGACACCGACGGCACCGTGCCGGTCGAAGGCGAGGACGGCATCATACCGACCGACGATCCGACCGGCGAAGGGACGATCCCCGACGGTTCCGATATCACCGTCATCGACGACACCTCCAACCCCGATGACCCGGACGATCCGTGGAACCACGAGGACGACGACGAGGACGGCATCCCCAACGGCGTCGAAGGGACCGGCGACAAGGACCTCGACGGCGCACCGAATCATATGGACACCGAATCGGACGGCGACGGCATACTCGACAAGGATGAGGCGGGCGCGAACCCCGAGACCCCCGCCAACAGCGACGCCGACGATATCCCCGACTATCTCGACCGCGACTCCGACAACGACGGCATCGAGGATTCTCAGGAGGTCATTCTCGGCACCGACCCGACCAAAAAGGACAGCGACGGCGACGGCTCCGACGACTACGCCGAAGTGGTCTACGGCTCCGATCCGACCGACGACCAGAGCACCATCCCGGCGGGCTTGTTCTACCTCGTTCTCCCTTACAATGCGCCGGAGGACGCCACCCGCCTGCTTGAATTCACCACCAACATCAACCGCGTCGATGTGGCCATCCTCATCGATGTCTCCGGCTCGATGGGCGAAGAGATAGCCAATCTCAAGACCGGCATCAAGGACCAGATCATCACGAAGGTCCGCGAGAAGATCGTCGATTCGGCCTTCGGACTGGTCCACTTTCAGGACTGGGTCGAGGATCCCACCAAGGTGGTCTGGTACGACCAGTTGGTCTCCTCCAGTGTCGACATGGTGACCGCGTCGGTCGATACCCTGCCCGAACCCTACGGCGGCACCGAACCGCACTCCGAAACGCTCTATCAGGTGGCGACCGGCGAAGGACTCCACGCCCAGCTCATGGAAATGAACATCCCCGGTGACACCATCGACATTCCCGCAGCCGACTGCACCGGCGCCGAAGGGACCATCGGCGGCCTCTGTTTCCGCGACAAGGCGATGCCCATTTTCATCATGGTCACCGACGAATCGTGGGAAGAGATCGGGGTGTGGCCCAACATGACCAAATTCAATGTCAATCCCCCCTACGAGATGGGACACTACAAGGAGCAGGCGATCACCGCGATGAACAACATCAACGCGAAGTTCATCGGCGTCGACACCAACGGATCGGGCAGCACCACCTGTAAGAACGACTTCGAGATGATATCGGAAGGGACCGCCTCGATGGACGGCAACGGCAATTACTTTAATTTCACCATGAACAGCGACGGCACCGGCATGTCGGAAAAGATCGCCGAAGCGGTCGAGGCGATGACCGCCGCGATACAGATGGATGTCAACACCGACGCCCAGTCGGACGAAGAATGCGCCGGCCAGAATGTAGCCCTTTTCTACAAGGAAGGGATCCCGATGGAGGCGACGCCGCCCGAGAACATCACCGGCAAGGACAACAGCACCTTCTTCGATGTCGAGCCGGGGACGCTGGTCACCTTCGATGTCCATTTCCGCAACGATTTCTGCAAGAACACGACCGGCGAACCGGTCCTCTATACCGCGAAAGTACGGGTCCTCGGCGAGGGGGCCTTCCTCTCGAGCCGCGAGGTCAACATCATCGTTCCCCCCTTCTTCGACAACTAAGGTACATGGAATTTTTTGAACTCACCCGTCCCGCGCTGGAAGAGGCGGTCGCGGCCGTCGGTATGAAGCCCTTTCGCGGGCGGCAGATATTTCGCTGGCTCTATCAGGAACTTACGACCGATCTCAACGCCATGACCGATATCTCCAAGTCGGGCCGCGAAGAGCTGGCGACCCGCTTCACCGCCCGGCCGCTTGCCACGCCGGAGGTGTTCACTTCGGCCGACGGCACCGAGAAACTGCGCTTCACCCTCGACGATGGCGCGGTCATCGAATCGGTCCTCATTCCCGAGAAGAATCGTCTTACCCTCTGCCTCTCGACGCAGGTCGGCTGTCCGCTTGGATGCCTGTTCTGCCGTACCGGATCGCTCGGCTTTACCCGCGATCTGACCGTGCGCGAGATCGTCGGCCAGCACTGGGCGGCGCAGAAACGGCTCGCCGGGACCGAGAAACGAGTGACCAACATCGTGTTCATGGGGATGGGAGAACCGCTCCTGAACCTCGCCAACACGGTGAAAAGCGCCCATATCATGATGGACGACCTCGGCTTCAACCTTTCGAACCGCCGCGTGACCGTCAGCACCATCGGCATCCCCGACAAACTCGACGAACTGGGCGGACAGGTGTCGGTCAACCTCGCCCTGTCGCTCCACGCGACCACCGATGAGAAACGGCGCACCCTCATGCCGGCGACGAAGAACTGGCCGCTGAAAGGACTTCTCGCGGCGCTCCGCCGGTTCCCCCTGCCGACGCGCAAGAAGATACTCATCGAATATGTGCTTCTGCGCGGGGTGAACGATTCGCCCGCCGAGGCGCGTCAGCTCTCGAAGATAGCGCGCGGTCTCAACGCAAAGATAAACCTGATACCGTTCAACTCCTTTGAGGGCGCACCGTACGAGCCATCGACGGCCGCGGCCACCCATGCCTTTCAGCAGGCGATATGGGATGAAGGGCTGACGGTCATCATCAGAAAGTCTCGCGGCGATGAGTCGCTCGCCGCCTGCGGTCAGCTGGGATATGTGCCGGATGCCGGCGATCTAGAAGAGGACGACTGAACAGCCGCTTCCCGACGCGACGCGACGCGGCGGATTGGTATCGGTATCGGTGACGACCGCCGTTTCGTCGGGGGAATAGGTCTCGTCTGATATTTCGGCCTGATCGGTCGGATCCGTCTGATCGGTCTGATCCGACTGACCGGTTCGATCTTCGTCATCGGCCGCCTCATCGTCAGCCGTCACATCCTCATCAATAACCGGGACATCGTCGTCGGGAAGCGGATCGTCGCCGCGCTCGTCGTACAGCATATCGCACAGCGTCGTGCCGCAGCCTTCGAGATAATCGATGACGCCGTTACCGTTGACATCGGTATCGACCGCGTCGGTCGCCTGCATGGTCGCCTCGATGAAGTACAGCGCCGCGACGGCGTTCTCCCGGGCGGTCCCCTTTATCTGTTCGGTCGCCAGCACAAAACCGTTCATCTCGTTGCCGTTCGGCCGTACCTCCATGGTCAGCGCGTTCCTGAAATCGTGCGCCAGATGGAACCAGTCGGAGGAACCGCCGGTGGCGATATAGAGAGCACTCGATTTCTGCGGTTCGTAGTAGACGCCTGTTTCGGCCTCCATAAGCTCCGATATGCGCGTCGCGATGGCGTTCATCTCCTTCTCGCGCGGCGAGGAGGTGTAGGTATGACCGTAGGGATAGAGGACCAGTTGCGAATAACTGTGAAAATCGATGAACCCGGCGGCATCGTCCATAAAACCCTTTCCGGGGTCGAGGATATCGCGGACCGCCGCGGTCTCGGGTTCCGAAAAGGGAGCGGTCCCGCAGTAGACATCGGACGACGGCGTCTTGCTCGAACCCTTACCACCCCACCCCGCGTCGTAATTGCGGTTGGGATCGACGCCGTAGGTGTTGTCGCTGTTGAGGCGGCGGGTCTTGCGCCAGAGCCGCTCGTCGGTCCAAGTGTGGCGGAATCCATCCTGATTGACCATCGGCACGATCCATATCTCGCACCCATCCACGATCTCTTTGATGCGGTCGCTGTGGTCGTACTGCTCCAGCAGGAATTCGGCCATCCGCAGGGTCACCTCGGTCCCGATCCATTCACGGGCATGGTGAGTGCCGGTAAACAGGAATTCCTGTTTGTCGGGAAGGTTCTGCGACGGATCGGCGCTGATCTTTATCGCGACGATATCGCGCTCTTCGAAGGTCTTGCCGATGACATAGAGTTTCGCGCGATCGGGGTACTGTTCTTCCAATGCCGTCAGCGCGGCATTCACCATATCGGCGTCGCGGTATTCCTCGGCGGGCGGCGGCACCACGCGGGATATCGGCATGACGGGGGTCACGCGGACCTTGAACAGCCGCAACTGTGACAATTCCCCTTCGGGCGCGGCAACGCGGTAGTGCCACACACCGTCATCGCCGCGGTAGACCGACCAGACATCGAGCGCGCCGAAGGCCTCTTTCAGCTCCGGGTCATCGCGGTCGACCACGACATCCCAGAGCATCGGCTCGCCGGCATGAATAACTGAAAATGTCAGGAGAAAAAGGAGCGCGGTCAGAAGACGACGCATGAGAACCTCCAAGAAATATCGAATCAGCAGCCGCAACCGCCGTCGTCGTGGCATTCGGCCTCGCCCGCTCGTAGCGTGCAGTCGGGACCGCAGGTGACGGTGGAACCACAATCATAACCGAGCGTGGTGCAGTTTGAGGTCTGCCCCGTCTCGCACTGTTCGGTGGTGGCGTTATAAAACTGGATGTCGTCGATATAGTAGGCGTCCCAGCCCGACGATATCGAAGAATCCTTTGTGTATTCGAAGGTCAGCGTCGGGTAACCGGCCGTCACGGTGATGCACTGCTGGGTCCAAGTCTGGTGATTGCCGCCGATATTGAATTTCTCCGATCCGTCGACATAGACATAGAGTTTGTCGTAGTTCTCCGAATAACCGATATACCAGAAACAGATCTGACCGTCGGTGTATTTGATGAACGAGGTCGCGGTCGTACCTTCGTCGGATATGGTGTCGGTCTTCATCGCGTAGGATCCGCCATGCTTCTGAGTGGTCGAGGTGCTCCAGTTCCCGTCGGAAAAGCCCGACATACCCGCCTCGAACCCTTCGACGAACGCCGGTATCGCGCCGCCGAGCACACCGTCGCCGCAGGTGTTCACCCCGCAGGTGTGGGTCGCGGTGAAACACACCTCGCCCGCCCCTGTGTTGCAGTCGTTGTTGTCACGGCACGCCACGCAGGTATTGTCCGAGAGTAAGCAATGAGCGCCGGGACAGTGTTCCTCCAGCGTGCAGACCACGCACTGGGTCGTGCCGTTGCCGTTGTCCTTGCAGTACAGGGTGCCGCCGCCGCACGCGGCACAGGTCGCCCCGCACTGGCCGTCGGTGACGCAGAGGTCGCAGGCGGCCGTACCGTCGCCGCTGTAGTTACTGTTGCAGGCGCAGGTGAACAGGCCGGTCGTATTGGTGCAGGTCGCGTTCGCATGACAGTCGTCGGTGCCCAGCGTGCACTCGTCGAGGTCCATGCAGGAGCCGCCCGTCGCGTCGAAACCGAACGAGCAGGTGCAGGTGTAGCTGTCGGTGGTATCGGCGCAGGTGGCGGCCGCATCGCCGTTGTCGTCGCAGGGATTGGTCTGCGTGGTGCATTCGTCGACCGGCACGACATTATCGACATCGACCGGTTCATCTTCATCGACCGGTTCATCGGCATCATTCGTTTCATCCGCATCGACCGGCGCATCGAGATCAACGACCTGATCGGTTTCGGCCGCGCCGTCGGTCACATCGTTGTCGACCGCGGTATCGGTCTCCGGGCTGTCCGGCATGAAGGTGTCCTTGTCGGCATTCGTATCGACGATACCGTTCCCGTCGTCGGGGAGCTCTATGCAGAAGCCGGCCTCGCAGGTCCAGCCGTCGCCGCAGTCAAAGGAGGTCACGCATTCGGCCTCATCTTCGGCCACGCAAGAGATCAAACCGAACATCGCGAACAGGAGATACCAAGACACTCGTTGCATCATATTCGCCCTCCGCGTTATAGGTATCAGCAATCGCCCCACTGATCAGAATCGTAACACCCCGATGTATTCCATTGACAGGAGGAACAGGTCGTCGTACCGCAGTC
>CAYPQK010000012.1:12611-46399 GCA_964412895.1 uncultured Spirochaetales bacterium | reverse complement strand
GCGGTTTTTGGGATTTCTTAACTTGCCGAAAGGAAAGGAGCTTCTCTCACATTTGCAACCGGGATCAAGAGGTGTACGGTGAAGATCCGTTCGATAGTGCTGCGGAATTTCCTCATCATACAAAAGGCCGACATAGAACTCGACAACGGCCTGACCGCCGTCACCGGCGAGACCGGCAGCGGTAAAAGTCTCTTTGTCGAGGCGGTGAAGCTCCTTCTCGGCGGCAAATCGCACAAGGGGATGGTCGGCCCGTGGGGAAGGACCGGCGAACTGGCGGCGGTCATCGAGATCGGCGAAACGGATGCGGCGCTCGCCGAACGGCTCGCGGAACTCGCCATCGATCCCGACGAGGAGCGCTGCGTAACGGTGCGGCGCGTCATCGGCGAGAAGAGCCTCACCTACCTCAACGACAGCCCCGTCTCGGCGCAAAGCCTGCAGGATATATTCGGCGAATGGATGGAGATATCGTCGCAGTTCGAGAATCGCGAACTGTTCAAGCCCGAATACCAGCTGTCGGTGCTCGACGCCTTCGCCCTGTCCGACAAACTGAAAGCCGAATATGCGGCGCAGTGGCAGAAACTACAGGCGCTCAGGAACGAAATAGAGCTTCTGAAAAAGCAGGACGAGCCGGCGCGACGCGACTATCTTGAATTCCAGATAAAGGAACTCGACGAATTCCGTCCCAAGGCGGGCGAGGATGAACGGCTCAAACAGAAGATACTGCTCTCGGAGAACCGCAAGAAGCTCGAAGGTCTCATAACAAAGAGCGACGAGAGCCTCCAGACGGTCACCGAGGCGCTCCACACCGCCGACCGCGCACTCGCCGAGATGACGCGGATAACCGACATCGGCGATCTCCCGGCACGCGCCTCATCGGCGCTCATCGAGTGCCGCGACATACAACGCACCCTCCGTGCCGCCACCGGCCGGATGGACCTCGACGACGCCGACGAGGAACTGAAGGGACGCTACGACAAAATGGGCGGCCTCCTGATGAAACACAGCGCGAAGGATTCGGAAGGGCTGGTCGCGAAACTGATGGAGATGAAAAAAGAGCTGGCAGAGCTCATCCGGATACCCGACCGGGTCCGCGAACTGAATCGCGAGTTCTTCGCCCTCAAGACCGAGACGGAAAAAACGGCCCATAAAATGCGCAAGGCGCGGCTCAAGACCATCGCGCCGCTCGAAAAGGAGCTGACCGGCTATCTGCTCAAGTTCGGCATGGAGCGGATCGTCTTCAAGATAGTGGTCACGCAGAACGAGGAGCTGTCGGCCGCCGGACTCGACACCGTCCGTTTCATGATGAACACCATCGGATCGGGCGAACTCTACAGCATCAAGAACCTTTCGGGCGGCGAACTGTCGCGCCTGCTGCTGGCGCTCAAACTGGTGGACAACGACGCGGGACGCTTCATCCTGTTCGACGAGATAGACTCGAACATCGGCGGCGAGATCGCTTCGCGCGCCGCCGCGGAACTCAAGGAGAACTCGAAGTTCAATCAGATACTGGTGGTGACCCACTTCCCCCAGACCGCGGCGTGGGCCGATGCCCATCTGGTGGTCGAGAAATCGGCGGAGGGCGAGTCGATGGAATCGACGCTCCACACCGTCGACGGCGACGGGCGGGTGCGGGAACTGGCCCGGATGATGGGCGATTCAGGGGCGAAGGAGAATATCAAAGCGGCTCACAAACTATTGGAGAAATAAGATGGCCGACCACAAGATCGCGGTATGCATCCCGACCTACAACGAGAAGGAGAACATCCTCGCCATCGCGCAGGCGGTGCGCGGCGCCCTGCCGACCGCCGACATACTCGTGGTGGACGACAGTTCGCCCGACGGGACGGCCGACATCGTGCGCGGCGCCCAGTTGGAGAACCCGTGGCTGAAACTTCATGTCCGCAAGGAGAAGAAGGGGCTCGGCGCCGCCTATGTCGACGGCTTCCAGCGACTCATCGAGGGGGGCTACGACATCATCATCCAGATGGACGCCGATTTCTCGCACCAGCCGAAGTACCTCCCCCGTTTCATCGAGGCGATCGACGCCGGGGCCGATGTGGTCATCGGATCGCGCTATGTGAAAGGCGGCGGCACCGAGAACTGGAACCTGACGCGCCGCATCATATCGCGCGGCGGCAGTCTCTACGCCCGGACCATCCTCTGCCTCAAGCAGAACGATGTGACCGCCGGCTACAAGTGCTGGCGCGCCTCGATGCTGAGGCGGGTCATCGTCGGCGACCTCAAGCTTTCCGGGTTCGGTTTTCAGATAGAGATGTCGTTCCGCACCAAGCTGGTCGGCGCGAACATCAAGGAGTATCCCATCGTCTTCCCCGACCGCGAAAAGGGCGTTTCCAAGATGAGCGGCAAGATATTCAAAGAGGCGCTCATCGGCGTCTGGAAGCTTCGTTTCATGGGCCGGAAGGTGTTCGCGTAGCCCTATTCGGTGGGCCGCAGATAGATCGTCGCCCCTTTCTGGAACAGGAAGAAACGCTCCTTTCCCCGCGTCAGTATCTCAAGCGCCCGGTAGGTAGCATCTTCGGTGTCGCGATCGGACCACAGCTGAACATAGGATGCGTCGTATTTGGCGAGCACCAGTTCGGTCTCGTGCGTCTTGATGGTGGTATCGTCGCCGCCGTAGGCGCAGGCCTCGAAATTCTGCACGCGGTCGTTGGCCCCGAAGAGATACAGATTCGAGCCGATGAAGCGGAAATCGCGCTGGTAGGTCATCTCTCCCGCGTCGATCATCGCCGCCGCCGCCACCGTCACCGCGGTATCGCGGACGAACCGGTAGAGCCCGTTGTCCTCGCCGAACCAGTAGAGCGTCGTTCCGATAAGCGCGGCCGAGATGCCGCGCGCCCCGACGGTCGGATCGGTGTCCATCGCATCGCCGGTGATGGTCAGCTCGTTGACCGCCGCGCCGTCCGCGTCGAGGACCAGATAGCGGAACCCGGTCTCGAAGAACCAGCGCATGAGGTGTATCTCGCCGTCGCTTCCGGCGAGGAACACCACGATGCCGTCGGCTTCGCCGGGATAGGTCGCCCCGCCGGTCTTCTCCCCCGTCGCCGCGTCATAGCGGTCGACGAACAGAACGCCGCCGGCCATCCCGGCGACCGTCAGCTCATCGCCGTTCAGAAAGGCGGCGTGTATCTTCCGCGTATCGACTGAAGCTATCTCGAACTCCCGCGTCTCCGCGAACGCCGCCGACAGTTCGGTCAGCGTCACATCGAACGCCGGAGCGGTCGTGCCGGTATCGGTGGTGGTCCACTCTCCCGCCAGCGTCACCAGATAATAGCCCCCCGCCGTCCGCGGATAGAGCGTCGGCATCGCCTTCTGCGTCGTATGGTCGCGGCTGTAGAGCAGTGTCTGTTTAAGATTCTTGTCGTACCGAGCGACGAAGACCCGGCGGCACTGCAACTGCTCCTCGGCGCAGGAGAACGACTCCCCGTCGGTCCCCTTTCCCCCGTGATCGACGCCGAACAGGAGGATGTCGTTCCCCTCCATGAAGGCTCCCGCGCCGTCGCCGACCGTCAGTTTCGTATCCTGCGGGGTGCAGGCGGCAAGAGAAAGCAGAATAAAAAAGAGAAAAACGATCCGACTCAATGGGAACCCTCCATGATCACGACAAGACCATACGACCGCCGCCGTTCATTGTCAATAACATTCCGCGAATTATGAGGTATCGTCTACCCGCCGATGACCAGTTTCCGGTCGTACCACTTCACCATACGGTAGGCGGCGAACATGATGACCCCCTGCAGGAATATCGCTATCAGCGCGGCGGTCCAGCCGCCGGTGACCCCCGAGCCGGTATAGCCGCTCAGAATAAAGATGAGCGGCACGAAGATGGCCCACATCACCACGAGCCGCACAAGCATCGGGAAGAGTGTGTACCCGGCGCCGCGGAAGATACCGTCGACGGTGATGCCCATCGCGTCGAACACTTGGAATCCGGCGGCGAGCATGAGCGCCTTGCCGCCCAGTTCGACCACCTTCGGGTCGGCGTTGAAGAAGGCGATGAGCGGATGGCGGAAGGTCAGGAAACAAAAACCGACCGTCCCCATGAAGAGCACCGCGAACTGAATGGAGGCGCGCGCCGAGTTGCGGGCGAGGTCCCGGCGCCCCGCGCCGAGATACTGCCCCACCAGCGTCGAGGCGGCTATCGAGATGGCGACCGCCGGCAGGAAGCTGAAGGAGATGAGCTGGAAGACAATGGTATTGGCGGCGAGACTTTCGGGATCGTAGGTGGCAACATAGATGGTAAGGATATTGAAAGCGAGGTTCTCCAGCAGCCACGACGCCCCTATCGGAAACCCGACCCGCATCACCCGCAGGATGTCGGCGGCGGAGAATATCGGACGCGCCCGCGTCTCGTATTTCACATGGAGCCCGTTCGACAGATATTTAATGACGAACAGCACCACCGAGAAGATGACCGAAATGACCGTCGCCAGCGCGACGCCCCGCACCCCCATCGGCGTAATGCCGAACAGGCCGAAGACGAAGGTGATACCGAGAAAAGCGTTGAGGATATTCGAGACGATGGCGACCACCATCGGGGTGACGGTGTCGCCGATCCCCCGGAAGAACGATATAAAGACGAACCCGCCGAGGAAGAACGGCATGCACAGCAGCAACATCCCCAGATAGGTGATGACATGGGGCCGGATGCTGGCGTCGGTATGCGCCAGTTCAAGGATGGGACCGAGAAGCGGCGCGGCGAAGGCGAGCAGTACCGCGAAGGGCAGCACCGCGATGAGGACCGCGATCAGCCACCGGCGGACATCGGCGATCTTGCCGGCGCCGACGCTCTGCGCGGTAAAGGTGGTGAGGACCGAAGCAAGCCCCGCGAAGGTGCACTCAAAGCCCCAGAAGAGCCCCATACCGAGGCCGACGCCCCCCTGCTCCGCCGTGCCGACCTTGCCGATGATGAAGATATCGACGACGCCCATGATCGACTGCGACACGAACGATATGATGAGCGGGACCGCCAGCATCGCCAGTTCGCGGCCGGTGCCGGAACGGTCGTTCACGACGCCCGTATCACCGCTTGCTATTGTCTTTTCTTCCGCCACACAGCGCTCCTGCCGTTTCGCGTGGCAGTTCTACTCCGAACGGGTGAAATAGCAAGACAGCTTTTCTTGCATCCGGCCATCGGGCCGTTATAATCGCGCCACCTCACCCCGGCCCTCTCCATCGTGTGGAGAGGGAGTACAAGGTAACCTTCTCCGCTCTACGGAGAAGGGGGACCGCTTGCGGTGGATGAGGTTACGGAGGAATGACCGTGAAGAGACTCCTGCTCCTCGTTCTTATCTGCCTCATGCTGCCGCTCGCGGCTCAGGAACCGGGCGAACTGCCCGACACCGCGGCGCTCGTTGCCAAACTGCGGGCGAAGTATGCTCCGGTCTACCAGAAATACGCCGGCATCGAGACGACGCGCGACTTCACCACCCAGACCTACGACCCCGAGACCAAGAAACTGCTCTCGACCGCCCACACCGTCGTCCGCAAGAAGGAATACTTCTACAAGGAACCCGACAGCACCGTCATCAGTCACGAGGAGAACGGAAAGAAACTCGATCCCGGCGACTATGACACCACCGAGATAGAACCCTTCTGGCCGCTGTTCGACGACAAGAGCGCCGAACACTATGACTTCCGCGTCTCGGGCACCGCCACCATCGAGAAGCGCCCCTGCATTGTGCTGGAGGTGACGCCCAAGGGGAACGACTACCGCCACTTCAAGGGGAACGCCTATATCACGACCGACACGAACGAACTCCTGATGATAGAGGGAAAACCGGCAAAACCGCACTGGGCGATGAAGGAGTTCTCGGTGAAATATCTCTACGAACCGGTCGGCGGCGGCTACTGCATGAAGCGGGGCTGGTTCACCGCCCGCGTGGCGGTATTCCTCATCCGGCCCGACCGCCGTCATGTCTACGAAGTGAAGGGCTCCGACTCGAAGCCGATCCCGAAGTAGTTCTCAAGAAAATTTGATTCACCTTTTTACTTCGCTAGAATTAGACCGTTATCAACGGGCAGGGGTCTATTCATGAAAAAAGCGTATGTTCTTCTCGCGGCGCTGATGCTCTCCCTCTTCTTCATCGAGTGCGCTACGGGCCATCGTCCTCCCACACGGGACAGCGAGGATGGAGAAAAGGCGGTTTACTTCGAAAAAAAAGAACTTTCCGATGGATATGTTAAGCGCAAAGAGTCTGCCGATGATATGTATGAAGAGGAGATGGCGGCGCCGACGGCGAAAAAAGAACTGCGAAAGAAATCGGAGGAAAGCGACGAGTCAGAACCTCCTTCCTACAGCCCGCCGCGTGAGGAGAGAAAGCGTCCCACCGAATCAGGCCTGAAAGCGGGCTACTCCGACGACAACAAGCAGTTCAACTACTTCGTCAGATTCCTCGAAGAAAAGAGTTATGTCCGGCATCTTCCCCTCCCGATATCAGAACGCATCACCCTGAAGGTGACCGACAAGAACGGGAAAAGCATCCCCAACGCCGAGATATCGATACTGGCGACTCAAGGACAGCTTCTGGAATCGGGCCGCACCATGTCGGACGGCTCATTCCTGTTCTTTCCGTCGGGATACAGCCCGGAATATCGGAAGTTCCTAGCCAAGGTCTCCGCCGGGAACAACAAAAAGGAGCTTTTCTTTTCGCGTGAAGGCGCCCGGCAGATCACCGTGGCGATGGACACCGAACGGCCGAAATTCGGGTCGGTACCGCTCGACATCGTATTCCTCATGGACACTACCGGCAGTATGGGCGAAGAGATAAACCGCCTCAAAGCCACCATAGAACTGATAAACATCAACATCGCCAACTTCACCCCGAAACCGGAGGTCCGGTTCGGCATGGTACTCTACCGCGACACCAGCGATTCCTATGTGACCTTCAACATTCCGCTTACCGCCGATCTGAATGAATTCAATCGCGAGCTGTCGAAGGTCGAAGCGGGCGGCGGCGGCGACGGACCTGAGGACCTGCAGACGGCGCTGAACGATTCACTCAACAAGGTACAGTGGAACACGAACGGCGTTCGGCTGGCCTTCATCATCACCGACGCACCGCCCCATCTCGACTACGGTCAGAAATACAATTATGCTCTGTCCGCAATGGAGGCCAAACGCAGAGCCATCAAATATTTTTCCATCGGCACGGGCGGTTTGGATATCATGGGCGAATATGTCCTGCGGCAGATAGCGCAGTACACCTCGGGCAAATATATCTTCCTCAACTACGGCGAGACCGGCGACAGTGAGGGCGGTGCCCCCGGCAGCGTCAGCCACCACATCGGGAGCAACTACCAGACCGACAAACTCGAGGCCATCGTCATCAACATCGCCCGCGAAGAGATCGGCAACCTGAGCGAAACGGTCGCCGCTCCACCCGACGAATACTTCAAAGCCGACAAGATAGAGACCGAAAAGAACGCCGACACCCTTCAGAAACTGTTCGACATGGCGCTTTCGCAGTTGGAGGACTATTCCTCGCTCGCCTTCAGCACCAAATTCCCCACGGCGGTGATGCCGATAGAGGACAAGGGGGGCGGCAGTAAGATCGCCTGCGAATACTTCACCGAACAGGCGGCATTTTCTCTGTCGCGCAGCCGTTTCTTCAAACCGCTGGAACGGATGGACCTCCAGAAGGTCATGACCGAACTGTCGCTCAACCAGACCACCGTCGCCTCCGAGGAGAACGCCGCAAAGGTGGGCAAACTGCTGGGCGCGAAGGCGATAATTATCGGGAATTCATTCAAAGAAGCCGGATATTATCACATATTCCTGAAACTGGTCGATTCGGAGACCGGCGTCATCCTCTCCATGACCAAACTGGTCATCGACGAAAAACTCGGCGTGAAATAATCCCCTACTCCGCCGCGAAGAGCGGGCAGAGGTAGTAGAAACCGGCCGGGATGGAACTGCGGCCCGCTATCGATACATTGATGAGCTGCGGGACCTTCATCCCTTCGCTGTTGGCGCTGTTGTTATAATAGGAATCGTTCGCGTAGTATTCGCGCCGGTAGACCACCACCTGCGCATCGTCGGTAAGCCCCGCAACCTTCTTGGCGAGCGCGGTGGTCTGGTCGAGATAGCCGATCTCGTCGATGAGGCCGAGCACCTTGGCCTTCCCCGGCAGGAAGACCGCCGCCGTCTTCACCTCTTTCATCGCCTCTGCGGTCAATTTCCGGTGCGTCTGCACCTTCGCGTAGAAATCGGCCGCCATTTCGTCGACGATATTCTGGAAAAAGGCCTTTTCTTCGGGCGTCCCGGGCTTGAAGGGAGAGCCGATGTCCTTCGCGTCGCCCGATTTGTCGACCTCGACCGAGACCCCGATCTTGTCCATCAGACCGTTGATCTTGGGCCGCATGAAGATAACCCCCACCGAACCGGTGATGGTCGACGGGTGCGCCACTATCTTGTCGGCCGGGAGCGATATGAAGTAGCCGCCGGAGGTCGCCATGTTGACCATCGACACGACCACCTTCTTCCCCGACCGTTCCTTGAAGCGCAGTATCTCGTGGTAGAGGATATCGCTCGCCGTCACGGTGCCGCCCGGGGTATCGACCACCAGCAGGACCCCTTTGACCGCCGGATCGGCCTCGGCGAGCGCCAACTGGGAGACCGTATCCTGCACGACGCTCGGCACGGAACGGATGAACCGCTCCTCGGGCTGGTCGGTGATCAGCCCCTGCACGCGGATGAGGGCGAGTTTCCCCTTGCCGTCGCCTTCGATGGTGAACTCCTGGAACGGATCGGCCGCATCCTTGAAGAGTTTCACCTGCGGGAAACAGCCGGTCAGGATGAACGCCGCGAGAAGGGACAGGATAACATAGCGGTTCATGACACCTCCAACACCTCACCGGTCTTCGACACCCTCTCCTTGACAAGGAGAGGGACCGGGGTGAGGTCTCTGTTATTTTTTTTCGTTGACATCGACCAGTTTCTTGGTGAGGTTGCGGATGCGCTTGTTGAGCACCTTGATGACGCCGATGGCCACTTCATCGCGCTGTTTCATGATCTCGTGGAAATCGTCGCGTTCTATCTTGAGCAGGGTCACATCGGTGATGGCCACCACATCGGCCGAGCGGGGCTGGGAATCGAGTATCGCCATCTCGCCGAAGTAGGCCCCCTGCTTGAAGGTGTCTATCTTCCGTTCGCCCGAGACGACATCGACCTCGCCCTTCACGATGATGAACAGTTCGCGCCCGAGTTCCCCTTCGTGGACGATGTAGGTGCCGCGGTCCATCGTCACCTCTTCGATGACGAAGGCGATGTCGGCCAGCACCTCGCCCGGTATCTCGCTGAACAGCTCGACATTCTTGAGCGCGAGAACCTTTTCAACCGTTGTAAGCATTCTGTTCCCCCGTTTCGTATTTCCGGCGCGTCGTGGCCATGTACCACGCCGCATAGCCGGAGACATTCTTCGAGCCGTCGCTGAGCAGGAAGTAGAGATCTTCGTCGGCCACCTGCACCTTGAGCGTCGCGGCGGTACACAGCGCCGTTTCGCGCACCAGCGGCGACGGGTCGTACATGAAAATGTTCACCTTGTCGGCCATCTCCACGACCCCTTCGGCGGCGATGAGATGCAGCGTCACGGCGCGCACCCAGTCGTTGTCGTCGGTCAGGAATATCTCGAGTATCTCATGGTAGTCGGCGGTCTTGAGCTTGAAGGCGGCGAAGCCCTGCGCCAGTTTCTCCTTCTCGTCGGTCGCCTCGATGAGCGGCACGATGACGCGGCGGATATCCTTGTCGACGATGTTGTCGATGAGTTCGACCGCCGAAGAGCGCTGTTCCTTCGAGACATTCTTCTGCGATACATTGAAGAATATCGAATCGAACAGCTTCTGGCCGTACATGATGGAGAGGAGCGAGAAGATGCGCTGGAAGCAGGAGAGCAGTTTGGTATCGATGACATCGGTGATGTAGGGCAACTGGGTCTGGTCGTATATCTTGTCCTTGTAGTAAAGAAGCTGGAAATAAAGATAGAATTCCTTGAACAGATACCGGCGGAGCGTCCCCTGATCGAGGAGCACATTGTATTCGGTGCGGGTCATGATCCGTTTGAGGCTATCCAACAGCGCATTGCGCAACTCATCGGATTTATTATTGAGATTATACATGAGCATCATGATGACCTCACGCGACGAGATGTCGCCGAGCATCTTGGCGACCGCCACTTTGAGTTCGAAGTTCTCCAGATTGTTCTCCAGCACGCTGCGCGACGGTTCAAGGATGCGGTCGCCGAGGCTCGAGAGCGCCTTGGCGGCGTCGAGTCCGACCGACTTGTCGAGCAGCATGAAGAAAAGCTTCGGGATGACCACCTCGGTCTTCATCTTGGTAGCCGCCTTGACCGCCTCGCGGCGCACCTGCGGGTCCTTGTCGTTGAGGAACTCGAAGACCTGCTGCTGCATGTTCTGCTGGCCGATCTCGCCCAGAATGTAGGCGGCGGCGGTCCGTTTTTCCGCCTCGGGCGCCTCGGCGAGCTGTTTGAGATACGGGGCGGCGGTCATGACCCCCGATATGCCGCAGTATTTGATGAGCGATATGATGGCCGACGACAGGACCGGCAGACTCTTGCTTTCGAGGAAGGTCGATATGAAGCGGTGCGACTTCTCCATCTGCATGTAGCCGTAGGTCAGTATCGCGTCCTTGACCACCTCTTCGTTGTCGCTCTTCATGAGCTTGAGTATCTCGTAGGTGTAGAAACGCGACTCCATCGTCCGCAGGATGCGCAGGATCTTGGTCTTTATCTTTGACGACACATCCTCCGACAGGAGCGGCAGGAAATAGCGGCCGAGGTAAAAGTAGCGCCCCTTCTCGATCATGTCGAGCGCCATGAGTATCTCGTCCTCGTTCTCGGAGGTCATCGCCTCGACGATGATCGATTCTATCATCGCCTGCCGGACGCCGACATCCTCGTTGCCGAGCCGTTTTTTCTTGATGTTATCCTGCAGGACCGAGAGGTATTCCTTGCGCAGCATGAAAATGGCCGCTATCCACGCGGCGCCGCAGATGACCACCACCACGCTGATGAAGCGGTGATCGACGCCGATGTAGGTCATGAAATAGATCGACAGACCCGCGACCCCGGCGATGAGCGGCTTGAGTATGCCGTCGATGACCGCCTTGGCCTTGCTGCGGAACTTCGGGTCGACCGGGATGTAGAGGAGCTGGACCGCCGCATCGTTGACCGTGTAGCGGAAGGCGAAATCGGAGGCGCGCGCCATCGTGATGAACCAGATGCCCGGTATCAGGAAGAACATCGCCGAGAAACCGGTGATCATCGCCGGGAGTATCAGCAGGCTCAGGAATATGCTCCAGCGCAGGAGCCACGAGGTGGCGATGAGCTGGAAGAACAGCGAGAAAAAGCCGCTCGCGAAGGCGTAGACCATGCCGAAGAAACCGGCCAGTTCCTTTTCGCTGAAATTCTCCCGCGCCTCCATCTTGAACTGGTAGTCGACAAAGTTCACGATGACGAAGGTGATGACCGTTATCAGCGCGATATAGCGGAAATAGGGCTGGCTGAAGAGATTCACCGGCGCGTGCTTGGCCGTCTTCTGGACCGACCGTATGATGACGCTGCGCTGGAGTTTCGACTTGTAGGTCTCCCCCATCCGGCGGACGAGGTACATGCACAGACCCATGAACATCGCGTTGATGACCAGCAGATTCTCGACCTGCACGATGTTGACGAGCCATTTGACCGAGTAGCCGGCCACCAAGCTCGCCAGAACGCCGCCGATGCCGATGAAGCCGAGCGTCCGTTTCGCCTCGCGCGAATCGAGCAGTTCGTTGGTGAAGCTCCAGAACTGGAAGGTCATGAAGGCGCCGGTCACCTCGACCAGCACATAGAGTCCCGGATAGCTGAAACGGTAGCCGAGATTGATGAACGACATGAACAGGAGCGTCAGCGTGATATTGATGAACAGAACGCCGTTGATAAGGCTGTCGAGCCGGTAGAGCGAGCTTTTGCGCGTATAGAGCCAGGTCAGTATCGATACCGTCACCGCGACATAGATGTACATGAGCGGCAGCTGCGATATGTCGTAGCGTTTCAGGAAAAGGGTGTCGCGGACGATGCGGCCCTGCACATAGGTGGCGACCACGAGGAAGTTGTAGAGGAACAGCAGTCCGGCGCGCGCCTGCTCCTCTTCGCGGATGTTGAACAGCCGGAAGACGAACCTCATGCCGCCCCTCCCCGTCCGCCGAAGCCGTTCTGCCGGAGCGCCTCGTAGAGCACCACCGCGGCGGAACTCGACAGGTTGAGGCTCCGCACCGACAGATTGCTCATCGGGATATGGAAGGTCCGCTCCTCATGCCGGGCGAGGAGATCGGGATCGAGCCCGCGCGACTCGCTGCCGAGGATGAACCAGTCGCCGGAACGGTAATTGTGCTGATCGTAGCGGTATTTGCCGCGGGTCGAGAAGAAATGGAGCTGTTCGGCCGGGACCTGCGCGACGATATCGTCCAGACTCTCCCAGACCGTCACATCGATGTCCTCCCAGTAGTCGAGCCCGGCACGGCGCAGGTTCCTGTCGTCCAGCGAAAAACCGAGCGGCCGCACGAGATGCAGTTTCCCGCCGGTGGCAAGTACGCTACGCCCCACATTGCCGGTATTCGGCGGTATCTCGGGACTGACCAGCACCATATTGAACATCATTCCACCGTCACGCTTTTGGCGAGGTTGCGCGGCTGATCGACATCGGTCCCCTTGTTGACCGCGACATGGTAGCTGAGCAGCTGCAGCGGCACGATATAGACGATCGGCTCCTGCCACTCCGACATCGGCGGCATCGGGATGACCGCCTCGGCGATCTCCCCCACTTCGTTCGAGCCTTCGGTGGTGAGCGCCACGATACGGCCGTCACGCGCCGCGACCTCTTTCAAATTGCTGAACATCTTCGCCGCCATCGCGTTGGAGGGCATCACCGCCACGACCGGCATATTGCGGTCCACCAGCGCCAGCGGCCCGTGCTTGAGTTCGCCCGCCGGATAGCCTTCGGCGTGGATGTAGGATATCTCCTTGAGCTTGAGCGCCCCTTCGAGCGCTATGGGATAGTTCATGCCGCGGCCGAGGAACAGGAAATCGCTTGACCGGTAGAAGTCGTGGGCTATCTTTTCGATGCGGCCGCTCTCTTTCAGCACCGACTCGATGATCTCGGGCAGTTCGGAGAGTCCGCGGATATGGACATGGACCGCGCTTTTGGGAAGGTGTCCTTTCGCGATGCCGACCTTGAGGGCGATGAGGTAGAGCGTCACCAGCTGTGTGGTGAAGGCCTTGGTCGAGGCGACCCCGATCTCGGGCCCGGCGTAGGTGAACAGCGTCGTATCGGCCTCGCGCGCGATGGTCGAACCGACCACATTGCAGACCGCCAGCACCGGCACTTTGCGCTCCTTGGCGGCGCGCAGGGCGGCCAGCGTGTCGGCCGTCTCGCCGCTCTGGCTGATCACGATGACGAGGTCGTCAGGGGTGATTATCGGGTCGCGGTAGCGGAATTCGCTCGCCAGATCGACTTCGCACGGAACGCGGGCAAGCCCTTCGATGTAATATTTGCCGACCAGCGCGGCGTGCCACGAGGTGCCGCAGGCGACGATGAATATCTTTTTGCGTCCCTTGAAGAACTGGGTGTCGCCGTCGAAGAGCATGATGTCGGCCTGCGCCCGGTTGAGCCGACCGCGCAGGGTATCCATCACCGCCCGGTCCTGCTCGTTGATCTCTTTGAGCATGAAGTGGCGGTAGCCCCCCTTTTCGGCCGCGCCAGCGCTCCAGTCGATATGGTGCAGTTTGCGCTCGACCTTCTTCAGCGACCGGTCCATGACGGTGACCGCCCCTTTTGTAAGGACCGCGATGTCGTCGTCCTCGAGGAAGATGAAGTCGCGGGTGTGCTTGAGCACCGCCGGGATGTCGGAGGCGGCAAACCCGCCCTCGGCCGATACGGCGGCAACGAGCGGCGACGAACGGCGCGCCAGATATATCTCGTCGGGGTGATCCTCATGCAGGATGGCGAGGGCGTAACTTCCCTCTATCATCCCCACCGCCTCGGCAAGCGCTTCGGGCAGGGAGCCTTTGTAGAAATGGTTGATGAGATGGGCGATGACCTCGCTGTCGGTGTCGGAGTAGAAGTCGCCTGCCCCTTTCGCCGTCAGGTAGTCGCGCAGTTCAAGGTAGTTCTCGATGATGCCGTTGTGCACGAGCGCCGTTTTGCCCGACACATGAGGATGGGCGTTGATCTCGGTCGGACGGCCGTGGGTCGCCCAGCGGGTATGGCCGATAACGGCGTTTGATGCCGCCGGATGCGCGCCGAGTTTCTCCTTGAGTTTGTCGAGTTTGCCGGCGGCCCGTTCGATGACCACCTTGCCGCCGGAGAAGAAGGCGAGTCCGGCCGAATCGTAGCCGCGGTACTCGAGCCGCGAAAGGCCCTCGATGACCAGCGGTATCCCTTCACCGGGGCCGGTATATGCTACGATGCCGCACATAGGACGCTCTTCCTATAAAAAATGGCAGTGGATTATACCTAAAGCGCGGCGGCAAGCAAAAATATTTTGTAAATACCTTGTACCGCTTTCTCGACCTCTTTTTTCCTGCGACATCCTCCCCTATAGTATTGTCCATTATCATGAACGACGAGAGGGAGGATGTCATGGGTGAGATTGAACGGCTGGTCCCGGCGATGATATTTCTGGTGCTTTTCATCGCGGTTTACTTCATCGCGGGGGAGTTTCTCTACAGTGCCGGAGCCGACGAACAACGGTCGGAACAGGACCTGACGATGACGGTGTCGGTCAATGAATGATGTAACCGCCCGTTTATTCTTACCTATATTTCTTCCCGCGCTATTTACTCCGCGCAGTGTACCTACTAGAATATACCCCATGAGCGGGCTGAATGAAAAAGAACTGGCGCAGCAGGCGATGAACGGCGATATCGCCGCGTTCGAAGAACTCATCACCGCCGAGAAGCCGCGCCTCTACTCCTTCGCCCTCGGCATGGCGGGCGGCAACCACGCCGACGCCGCCGATGTCCTGCAGGAGGCGTTCGTCAAGGCCTTCGTCAACATCAAACGCTTCCGCGGCGACAGTTCGTTCGGCACTTGGCTGTGGCGCATAGTCCGCAACGAGTTCATCAATTACCGCAAGGCGCTCGGCACCAAGGCGCTACAGCACGACGACGAAGAGGTGGCGGGGCTGGCGGAAACCGGCGGCACCACCGTCGTCGAAGAGCTCATACTCGCCGAGAGGCGCGCCAAACTGCTCGAGATCGTCGCGCTCCTCCCGCCGAAATACCGCGAAACGCTCGTGATGATAGATATCCGCGAAGAAAGCTACGAAAAGACGGCGGAACTGCTCGACCTGTCGATGAGCGCACTCAAGACCCGGGCCATGCGGGCCCGCGAAAAGCTGTCGGAGCTGATACGGAAAAGAAGGAATTACTTTTTATAGAGGTCCCCATGAACGGATGCGACAAAATGACCCGCCTCATCGCCGCGGCGATGGGACGCGATCTGGAACCGGTCGAGGCGCAGTTCCTCAAAGAACACGCCGCCGCCTGTACCGAATGCCGCGAACACCTCACGGCGGCCGGCACGGTGACCGGTATGCTCAAGGGACTGGTCCCGCCCGAGGCCGATACGCCGCTCGGGTTCGGCGACCGGCTCCGCGACCGCCTGATGGACCGCTCCGGACGCCGGAACTGGTACGGCTATCTCCCCGCGATCCGTTTCCGCCCGATGGAACTGGGTCTGCTGGCGGGACTGCTCCTGCTTGCGCTGGGGACCGTCGGCTTCTTCTACTTCAACGAGGAGCACCCCCAGCCGCTCCTGATGACCAGCAAGGAGGTCTCGACCGAGACCCCGCTGTCGATAGACCTTGAGTATCTCGCCGTCCGCCCCATCGGCGAGGTGGTGGTGACCATCGCGCTGGACGATGGGGTGAGCTTCCACAGCGACTACGCCGAAGTGGCCGCCGCCCGTTCCCACACCTGGACCGGCAAATTCACCGAAGGGATGAACTCGATCCCCTTCATGGTGACGGTGGAAAAACCGGGCGTCTGGCAGATAAAGACCCGCGCCGATTTCGACGGCTGGCGGCATGAACACCTCATCACCCTCACCTCTACCGGCAAGATGGTGACCATGGCGATGTACCAACTGCCCAAACACCGGATCTGAAGCGATGCGCGCCGCGATATTCATCATCATATTGGCCGCGACGGCCCTTCTCATGGCTGACGGCGCCGGGGTGACCAGCCGCGTCCGCATCACCGCCGACGAATCGAACCGTAACTGGGAGCAGAAATTCTTCGGCGACCGTCTCCGCGCGATGAAGAACGCGGACGAAACGGCCGACGACCTCCTGTCGCCCGATGCCGATGCCGCCGAAAAGCGGCAGAAAGGAACAGAGCTCAAGGCACCGCCGCTCAAGGGCAAGCGGACCATCGAATATCACATCATCCAGGAAGAAACCGAGGAAGGCGACAGTTCGCGCAAGGTCAAGAAACGGGTCATCATCGAAAAAGAACAGCCGGACGCCCCGGCGCCGCAGAAATGAGGCACCGGTGACCATTCCTCCCTACGCCATCGGCTTCGATATCGGATCGCGCACCGGCAAGGCGGTCGTGACCGATCCCGACGGGAATATCATCCATACCGCCCTTACCGAAACGCTCGGCAACTCGGTGCTGACCTACGAGAAACTGCGGGAACTCATTCCCGCCGACTATCTGCGCCCCGATACCCTCACCGCCGCGACCGGCTACGGCCGCGCCGCGCTCGAAAGCCGCGTCGGCCGCACCGCGACCGAGATCACCTGCCATTTTCTCGCGGTACAACGCCGCGCCCCCGCCACTGCCGCCATCATCGATATCGGCGGGCAGGACGCCAAGATCATCGCGATCGACGGCGACCGCATCCGCGACTTCGCCATGAACGACAAGTGCGCCGCCGGGGCGGGCCGTTTTCTGGAAGTGATGACCGCGCGGCTCGGCTATTCGCTGGAGGAGTTTTCGCAGCTCGATATATCGGCGGTCGAACCGCCGCTCCTGTCGGCCACCTGCACCGTTTTCGCCGAATCGGAGATGATATCGCTCATGGCCTCCGGCGCCGCACCGCTCGCGCTCGCCTCGGCCGTCGCCGCGATGGCGGCCCGGATGACCTTCCAACTCGCCGCCCGCGTCCATGCCCGGCCGCCGCTGTTCATGACCGGCGGCGTATCGCGCATCGCGCCGGTCCGCCACCATCTAGCGCGCCTCTTCGACGCCACCATCGCCACCAGCGACGACGCACAGCTCTTCGGCGCCTACGGTGCGGCTCTCATCGCCCGTAAAACTTGACAAAATCCCGTCCCACCGCGAGAATCATCCCGCGAAGAGATTCAGAGGAAACTATTTTGTTCAAGACGCCCACCGCTAAACGGGTCGCTATCGTAACGGGGCGCTATCTCATCATTATCGTCGCGGCGCTCCTCATCGCCAAGGCGCTCCTCCTCTCCATCGACCAGTACGGCACTCGCGAGATAACGCTGGTCCGGGTCAACGGTTCGACCTTCTGCCAATCGTGCATGGGACTCTACAAGTGAAGCGTTGGATCATCCAGTTCATCTTCCTCGTCATCCAGAACCCCTTTATCCAGAACTTCCTGACCGGCACCATCTACCGCGGCCCCGCCAAGGCGATCTGCACCGGGACGCTCACCTGCTACTCCTGTCCCGCCGCACCCTTTTCGTGTCCCATCGGGACGATGCAGTACATCATCGAGTACGCCAAGATAGTGCCCTCCTACGCGATCGGATCGCTGGCGTTCGTCGGCACCTTTTTCGGTTCGGCCCCCTGCGCCTTCGCCTGTCCCTTCGGCCTGTTGCAGGACATCCTGCACAAGATATCCCCTTTTTCGGCCCAGATACGCATCAACCGGTGGGTGCGCCATCTGAAATGGCCGGTCTTCGCCGCCTTCATCGTCATCATTCCTTTTTGGCAGCAGATACCCGCCTTCTGTGCCTGGATATGTCCCGCCGGGACCCTGCAGGCCGGCATCCCGATAGTCATCACCAACGAGTCGTTCCGCACCGGCGTCGGATTCACCTTTGCGTGGAAGGTCATCCTGCTTGTCCTCATCCTTCTCTACGCGATGCGGGAACAGCGTCCCTTCTGCCGCTATCTCTGCCCGCTGGGCCTCTTCCTCGGCCTGTTCAACCGTATCTCGATGCTGCGGATAGCGCGCGACCGGAGGAGTTGTCTGACCTGCGGCATGTGCGGCAAGCAGTGCCCGATGGGGCTGGAACTACCGCGCGAGATAAATCATCTCGACTGCATCAAATGCGGCACCTGCATCAAAGGATGTCCGCCCAAGATAAAAGCGCTCTCATGGGAAAAGTTCACCCCCTTCAGCGCCGATGTCGCCCCGGCCGAAGAGAAGGGCGTCAGAACGCAAAACTGAAGAAGAATATCCCCCGCACCTGATCGGTACGGTAGTTCTTGGTGCCGGTCCGGATGACCACGTCGCTGGGCGATACCGCCGCGCGGACCCCCGTCACCATGAAGAGGAACTTGTAGGCGACGCCGATAAATATCTGGTCGCGTTCGAAGATGCGGTTGTTAAGCCGGTAGAGGAAGACCTCAATGCCGGTCGAGAAAGTAAAGTCGGTGACCCGCAGAAAATCTATCTGGGCGAGCACCCCGTAAGCCTCCCATTTGAGGCTCGGCGCCCCCTTCAGCCGCACATTGAGCCCCTTCTTGGCGTTGATGCCGAACCGCAGGAAGGCGACCCCGCCCGAGAATTCGAGTCCCCCCGCCCCCCACTCCTCGGGCGAGAGGGTGATACCGATATAAAAACGGCTGTCGGGATCGGCGAAGGCGAACCACTCGACCGTCGGTTTCTCCTCCTCTTTCGGCTTCTCTTCGGCCGGCTTGGGCTCCTCTTTGGGCGGTTCTTCGACCTTGAGCGGCTCGGCCTTCTTCTCCCGCGCCTCACGAATGACGATGAGTTCCTCCTGCATCGTCTCTATGACATTGAGGATATCCGCAGCCGAGGTCTTTTCGAGCGGCAGACGCCGCATGAGTCCCTCTTTGCTGACGATGAGCAGAAAGCCGCCGTCGGCCGTTTCAAGGGTGAACTCCTCGGCGATGGCCGCCGCGCGCGGGTCGGCCGTCAGGGCGTTCTTGAGTTCTTCGGGGAACTGGTCGCCGAACTGGAGCGCCGCCGCCGCGAACCGGCAGGCAAGGAGAAGCGCCAGTAAGAGCGCGAAACGGGTCATCCCCATTCCTCCGCGATACTGCACGACACGCTCGATCCGATACGGTCGGCACCCGCCGCGACCATCCGCTCAAACGCCGCCCGGTCGCGGATGCCGCCCGCCGCCTTGACGCCGAGCGTCGTTCCGGCGATGGTCCGCAGGAGCCGGACATCGTCGGGGGTCGCCTTGCCGTTGACGCCGGTCGATGTCTTGAGCATAGCGGCCCCGGCGAGCACCGCGAGGAGCGCGCCGTCCACCTTTTCGGCCTCGGTGAGCGCCGAGGTCTCCAGTATCACCTTGAGGTAGCCGCCGATCCCGGCGACGCACCGGATACCTTCGTACACATCGTTAAACCGGCCCGACTTGAGCTGGCCGATGCCGATGACCAGATCGAGTTCGGTCGCCCCGTCGGCGATGGCCGCCTGCGCCAAGCCCCGCCGCGCCGCTATCGTAGACGCCCCGAGCGGGAAATCGACGACCGCCGCGATGGCGAACCGCCCCCCGAGCCGCCGCTTCATCTCGCGCGCCGTGGCCACCCAGACCGGGTTGACGCAGACCGCTTTAAAATGATGGCGCACCGCCTCGGTGCAGAGCTGTTCTATCCCCTTTTCGGTGGCGTCGAAGGCGAGCAGGGTATGATCGATGAGGCCGGGGACGCTCTGCGCGGTAAGTGTGGGCGGCTCCCACACGGCGATGAGGTTCGCCGCGACCACCGCATAGCGTTCCGGCCCGGCGCCGGTCAGGTCGGCCAGAACTTTCGCCCGCGCCAGTATCGTATCGTGATCGTGCATCTTTCCCCACCTTCAGAGGACCGTCCGCGCCGATTATAGCAGTCCCGCGCCGCAAGAAAAGAAAATATTGTTGCGTCGAGGGGCCCCGCCGGATATTATGGGTCGTCGAAAAGTAGCCTACACGGGAGGAGTCCCATGCACATCGAGGAATTCATCACGGAACGGGAGCGGCAGAACGCGGCGGTGCTCGATTTTTCGGGGAATGTCACTAAGCGCTTCTTCTCGCTCGACACGCAGTGCTACCGCGACGGCGCCCTGCCGGTGAAGATGAAAGAACTGATCGGGCTGACCGCGTCGCTGGTCCTGCGGTGCGACGACTGCATCCGCTACCACCTCCTCCGGTGCCGCGCCGAAGGGGTGACCGACGCCGAACTCGACGAAGCGCTTTCGATAGGGCTCATCGTTGGCGGCAGTATCACCATCCCGCACATCCGGCGGGCGGTCGACGGGTGGAAAGAGATGGCGGAGAAGAAATTGTCCCTATGAGTGGGCGGTCGCCTGCTTTCTGATCTTTTCGAGGGCGCGCTCTTCGATCTGGCGCACCCGCTCCTTCGACACATTGAACCGGTGGCCGATATCCTCGAGCGTCTGCGGATCGTCGGTGAGATAGCGGTTGTCGATGATGTAGCGTTCCCGTTCGTCGAGCGTCTCGACGGCGCGGTAGAGGAGCTGTTTCCGCTCGTCAGCGACCAGCGCCTCGGAGAAATCGGCCTTTTCGTCGGCTATCTGCCAGCGGTCGGTGCCGTCCTCGTACTGTTCGTCGAGCGACACATCGGACGATGAGGTGAGCACCCGCATATTGTCGGCCACCCGGATCGGATCGATATTGAGGCGGCGGGCCACCTCGCCGATGAGTTCTTCACGGGAAAGGTCGCGCCCCTGATCGTGCGACTCTATCTCGCGGACGGTCGAAACGAGGTTGAAGAAGAGCTTCCGTTCGTCGCGCCCTTTGCCATAGCGGACTATCGACATGTGGGACAGGATGAATTCCTGTATCTTCGCCTTGATCCACCAGATGGCGTAGGTGGCGAAGCGGACCCCTTTGGCGAGGTCGAACTTCTTGAGCGCCGTCAGCAGGCCGACATTCCCTTCCTGTATCAGGTCCACTACATCGCGGAACTTGCGGAACCGATAGGCGGCGTTGACGACCAGTTTCAGGTTGGCGAGGATGATGCGGCGGGCCGCGTCGATGTCGCCGGTGCGCCGGTAGGTCGTGAACAGCCGCTCCTCTTCGTCGCGCTCCAGATCGGGCACCGCGAGTACATTATGGATGTACGCGGAGATCGAATCGTTCGATAGCGCCGGAATGTATGTCGTCATGATGAACCTCCTAGCACTCAATGAGCCTCACTGCCAGCGACTATACACCAAGTTCATAGAATCAGTCAAGTTAATTATTGATAAAAGTGTTAGTGGTCCGAATTCTTTTTCTTTTTTCTGCGCTTTATTGCTACCATTTTCGAATATGGTAGGATAGCGACGGTCTGTTGAAGGTACTTTCCGGAGGAACCGATGCGGAACGCGCTCTTACTCACCCTCCTTTTCACCCTGCTGGCGACCGCCCCGGTCGAGGCGCGCCGCGTCAACGGGTACCGCTTCGATGAACAACTGGTGGTCGACAAGGAGACAACGCTCCAACTCAACGGGGTCGGTTTTCTCGAGAAATTCAATGTGGATGTCTACGCCAACACTCTCTACCTCAAAAAGAAGTCGCAGGACTGGGAATCGATACTCAATGCCGATGAACCGATGGCGTTGCGACTCCATATCCTCTACGGCAACATATCGCTCAAGGAGCTGGTGGGTGGCCTGCGCGACGGTTTCGGCTACTCCACCGGGCGCGATCCGGTGAAACTCGCGCCGGTCAAGGAACGGGCCGAGAAGTTCCTATCGTGGTTCGACCGCAAGACCAGCGAATACGACACCGCGACCTTTCTCTACATCCCCGGTCAGGGGGTCCATGTCAGCATGAACAATACTTACAAGGGCTTCATCCCGGGACTCGATTTCAAAAAGGCGCTTTTCGGCATCTGGCTGTGCAAGCGGCCCGCCAACAAACCTCTCAAAGCGGGGTTGTTGGGATTGCCGAGAGAGTAGTGGCAAAAATGTACTTTATTTCCCGCACGACGATTCACCGATTTAAGAATTTTCCCCATATAGGGAGCATATCATGAACTTGATGGCGAGAACGACATGGTGTTTCGTTGCACTCACATTTTTTTTACTGATGGGTTGCGATAGCGGCAAATCGATCACACAAAAAGACGCCGACGCAAACACTGACAGCAACCAGCTTCTCAGTGATGAGGATAGCCTGCAGGACGACATGGATGGTCCGGTCCCCGATGAAACGAAAGATGAGGAAGAGACGGACGACGATACGGTGAAGCCCGACAATGCGGTTGAAACCGAAATATACGACAGCGACACGATGAATCCGGACACCGTTCAACCGGATGAAACGGTCGATACCGCACAGCCCGACCTGAGCGAGGTCGAATGGCCCGATATCACCGACGCCCAGCCCGACGATCTGGTCGACACCGAAACACCCGACACCGATACCGTAGCCAATACCCGCACCTACACCTGCGACCCCAAACCGGAAGAAGGAACGGTATGGAACACCGTGGCAAGCTACCAACAAACATGGGATGGCACCGCGTGGAGTCCCGCCGACAGCGCGACCACCTACAATACAACGGAAAGCTCGACTTCCTGCCATTATACTTGCGCCGCCAACTATACATGGGACAGTTCGACCTGCAACGCGGATACTCGTACCTACAGCTGTGCCGGACTCCCCGCAAATGCCCGATGGAATACCGTCGATTCAATAACCCAGACATGGAACGGTGTCGATTGGATACCCTCCACGGCAGGGGTCTACAATACCGACTCATCGGTCATCGAATGCCGATATAAATGTGACACCTTTTATACATGGGTCGATTCGGCGTGCGTAATGGCATCGGGTGTTCTTTGCACCGGTCAGACACTTTGTTACAATGGCACTATGACAACAACATGCCCGGTGGAGGGCGTCGCTTACTACGGACAGGATGCTCAATATGCCGCGCTCGGCTATTGCATACCGCACGACTACACCGTGAACGGGACAAGCCCTCAGGAGATCGTGACCGACAATGTGACCGGCCTTCAATGGCAAAGGACCTTATCGATCGGCACCTACACCTGGACCAATGCCGTAACCTATTGCGCGGACCTTGATTACGGCGGCTACAGCGATTGGCGCTTACCCACTGCTCCAGAATTAGAGACATTGCCCGACTATGGCCGCTCTCACCCGGAGATAGACACTACCATCTTCCCCGACACCCCATCGGAAATGTTCTGGACCTCCTCGTCCGTTGCCAACGATAGCACCTCCGCATGGTATGTGTATTTTGCCAATAACTATATGTCCTACACCTCAAAAACCGCGACAAATATTTATGCTCGCTGTGTGCGGGGAGCAGCATTACCGACGAGTTCTTTCGTTGAAACAACGGTGGGAGGCAAAGTGATCGTGACCGATACGACCACCGATCTTATCTGGACGAAGGAGTACAGCGGCAGTACCATATGGGTCAATGCCTTGAGCTACTGCGAGAACCTTGACTATGGCGGCTACGACGATTGGCGGCTCCCCGACTTCAATGAACTGAAGACCCTTATCGATCGGACCCTCGTTGCTCCCGCCAGCAGTTTTCCCGGAATGCCCACGAACATGTTCTGGTCCTCCTCGTCCAGTGTATTCTATCCCGACTCTGTCTGGCTTGTGGATTTTGACTACGGCGGCGTGAATGGATATCCTAAGACCAACGACTACTATGCCCGCTGTGTGCGGTAGTCATCGATTATAAACCTTTCGCGAGGAGTGTCATGAAACAGTGTCTCTTGGGTCTTTTGGTGGTGCTTATGTTCGGCGCGACGCTGCTGGCCGCGGAGCCGGTCAAGGGCGACAGCCGCACCGCCGCCGCGATGGAACTGCTGATAACGATGAAGATGGACAAGACGCTTGCCGATTCGATGGAGCAGATGCTGCAGATACAGGTCCAATCGAATCCCGGCATCGCCCCCTACAAAGAGGTGATGCGCAAATTCCTCATGAAGTACATGAGCTGGGAAGGTCTCAAAGACGAATTCGCCCGCATCTACGCCGGGGAATTCACCGAACAGGAACTGCGCGACATGACCGCCTTCTACCGCACCCCGACCGGCGCCAAGGCGATCGCCAAGATGTCGATACTGATGGCGAAAGGCAGTCAGCTCGGCGTCCAGCGGGTCCAGCAGAACATGGCCGAACTCAACGAAATGCTCCGCGTCGAACAGGAAAAACAGCAGAAAGCCCAGCCGAAGAAATAAGGTCCTCTGCTTACGCACCGCCGTGGGCGTCGAGGTCCTGCATCCAGCCGTCGAGATCGAGCTCTTCCATCCGCGCAACGATCGGATCGTACTCCTCGTGCGTCAGCCGCCGGCCGACCTCCGGATGATCCACCGCGCGGTAGGCGGGAAAATACTGACTCATGAGCGACAGCTTGAAGACCATGCCGCGGTCGCGGTGCCGGGCGAGGAGATCGAGCACCCGCATCGAGTTGTCGACCGCTCCCGGAATGACGAGGTGCCGGATGATGAGACCGCGCCGCAACAAGCCGAGGTCATCCTCTTCCCACGGGATCTTTGCCGCATGGATGACATCGAGCCCCCGCACCATCGCCTCGACATAGCCCGGCGCACGGCTATAGCGCGCCGCGAGCGCCGGATCGAGGTATTTCACATCGTAGAGGAAGATATCGGCGAAGCGGATGACCAGTGCGAGCGCCTCGGCAGTGAAGTAACCGGAGCAGTTGTAGGATATCGGCACGGTGATATCGGCGCGCATCGCGGCGAGCACCGCGAGCACCGGATAGAAATAGTGGTCGGCGGTCGTGAGGTTGAGATTATGGACCTTCTTCGCAAGCAGTTTCTTTATTTCACCGGCGAATTCATCGGACGAGTAGAGCCGCCCGTTGTTGTCGTGCGATATGGGCCAGTTCTGGCAGAAAATGCAGTGCATGTTACAGCCGGAGAAAAAGACATTCCCCGCACCGTTCCAGCCGCTCACCGGCGGCTCTTCGCCGTTATGGATCGCGAACGAGGCGACCTTGATGCCGGCGGACGATCCGCAGCAGGGCGGCTCGCGGTCGGCCGCTGTCCCCCACTGCCGCGTCACGCCGCACCGCGTCGGACAGCACTGTCCCGACTCCCACAGACGGCGCGCCCCCTCAAGAAGCGATGCCAGCTCGGCGGCGGAGAGGCGGTTGATGAGATTGGCGGTCACTAGATGATCGTATCGGCGAATTTCTGATAGTAGAGATGGGCCTTCTCCAGCTCCTCGACGCGGAACGGATCGAACAGCTTCGATGAGGCGAAGCGGTCCTTCTTGAGGAGCAGTATCGAGATCAGGAACAGCAGGTACGGGCCGTTCTGATACGCCAGCGTGGCATCGGCCAGCTTCTTCACCTTTTTGAAGAAGGCGAGATGCTTGAGCGACACGACGAAGGAGGCCTTCGCCTGCACGAAATGGATCTGATCCTCCTTGCGGTCGAAGATCGAGAGTATCAACTCGCGCCGGTCGAACCAGCCGAGATCGTCACGCGCCTCGTCGTCAAACGCCAGCGGCGCTTCGGAGAAGTAGTCGCGCCCCTTCATGCGGTTGAAAAAGGAGGGGGCGTAGAGCAGTATCTGCGCCGGCGGCAGTTCGCGCCGCTGGGCGAGGGTCGTCTGAGCGTCGCCCGACCGGACATGGTAGATGAAGAAGAGATTGAGGAATTCCTGCCAGCGGTTAAAATTCTCGAAATCCTCGCCGGTGCTGTAGAAGGCCTCTTTCTTGAAGGCGAGAAGCTGTGACTCCTCCGCGCGGGAGAAGCTCGAGAAGACCGCCGTATTCTGCGAGAACGCCATGAAACCTCTAGTAGGCGCGGGTGTAGACCGTCTTGCCGCCCGCTACGGTGCGGAAAACGGCACCTTTGACATGGAAGCCGTGGAACGGGGTGTTGCGCGACTTCGAGCGGAACATATTCTTGTCTATCGTCCACTGATATTCGGGGTCGATGATGGTGATATCGGCGCGGCCCCCTTCGGTGAGAGTTCCGCCCTCAAGCCCGAAGATGCCGTAGCCGGCGATGAAGAGTTCCACGAACCGCTCTATGGTGATGTGTTTGTCGTGGACCAGCTTGTAGACCAGCGGCACGGCGGTCTCAAGCCCCACCATCCCCGACGGGGCGGTGTTGAATTCGACATTCTTGTCCCGTTCGTGGTGCGGCGCGTGATCGGTCGCCAGCGCGTCGATGACGCCGCTCTTGATCGCGGCGATGAGCGCCTGCCGGTCCTCTTCGGACCTGAGTGGCGGATTGACCTTGGTGTTGGTATCGTAGGAGCCGACCGCTTCATCGGTAAGCATGAGGTAGTGCGGCGCCGTCTCGGCGGTGACCTTCACCCCCTGCGTTTTGAAGTAGGCAATGAGATCGACCGCCATCTTGGTCGAAACATGGCAGATATGGACCGGGAGGCCGAGATACTGCGCCATGAGGCATTCACGCGCCACCGACAGCGCCTCGCCGACCGCCGGGATGCCCTGCATGCCGTAGAGGGTCGAGAAGTAGCTCTCGTTCATCTGGCCGCCCTTCGAGAGATAGGTGTCCTCCGAGTGCGACACATAGCGCAGACCGAACGATGAGGCGTACTGCATGACGCGCTGAAGCAGCGAGCTGTCCGTTATCGGTTTGCCGTCGTCGGAGATCGCGATCGCGCCCCCCTCTTTCAGTTCGCCGATGGGGGCCATCGTTTCCCCTTTGAGCCCTTTTGACGCGGCGGCGATGGGATAGAGGCGGACGCCGTTCCCCTGCTTCTCCGCCTTTTTTGTCTGGTACTCGATGGTGCCGATATTGTCGCAGGCCGGACTCGTATTGGGCATGGTGCAGACCGCCGTGAAGCCGCCCGCCGCCGCCGCATCGAGGCCGGTGAGGATGTCCTCTTTCTCTTCAAAGCCCGGATCGCGGAAATGGACATGGAGATCGATGAAGCCGGGGGCGACGATCATCCCGGCGGCGTTGACCACCTCGGCGCCGTCGGCCGGCAGGTCACCCTTCGCGATCTTGGTTGTTTTCCCGTTCTCGACGAGGATCGAGCCGATGAAGCTCTTCCCCGCCTTCGGGTTGACTATGGTGCCGTTCTTGATAAGCAGTTTCATGAGTTCGATCCTCCGAGGAGAAGATAGAGCACCGCCATTCTCACCGCGACCCCGTTGGCCACCTGTTCAAGGATGACCGAGCGGTCGCCGTCCATGATGTTGTCGTCGATCTCGACGCCGCGGTTGGCGGGGCCGGGATGCATGACCGTCGCGTCGGGCTTCGCGTGGGAGAGCAGTTTCTCGTCAAGGCAGAAGAACTTCGCGTATTCGCGCCGGTCGGGGTACATGAGGCCGCTTTCGCGTTCCTCCTGAATGCGGAGCATCATCACCACATCGGCGTCCTTCACCGCCTCTTTCGGGTCGTAGGTCACCTCGACGCCGAGTTTCTTGATGTCCTTCGGGATCATCGTCGCGGGACCCGCCACCGTCACATGGGAGCCGGTTTTGGTGAGCAGGTGGATGTTCGAGCGGGCGACGCGGCTGTGGGCGATATCGCCCATGAGCGCCACCTTGAGGCCGTCGAGCCGCCCCTTTTTCTTCTGTATCGTGTAGGCGTCGAGCAGCGCCTGCGTCGGGTGTTCATGGAAACCGTCGCCGGCGTTGATGATGGAACAGTCCATGATCTGGGCCAGCATGTGCGGCGTTCCCGATACCGCGTGGCGGATGATGAGGCAGTCGGGGGCCATCGCCTGCAGGTTGAGCGCCGTGTCGGAGAGCGTTTCGCCCTTCGTGATGGCGCTGCCGGAGACGGCGATGTTGTACGAATCGGCCGACAGCCGCTTTTCGGCGACCTCGAACGACATGCGCGTCCGGGTCGATGGTTCGGCGAAGAAATTGATGACGCTCAAACCCTTGAGCGTGGGCACCTTCTTGATCTGCCGCTGATTGATCTCCTCGAACGACACCGCCGTTTCGAGGATGTGCATGATCTGATCGCGGTTAAGGTTCTCGATACCGAGCAGATGTTTCATGGTATTTTTCTCTCCGTGCGTGAGCGCTTACTTTTCGCCGATGACGACCTTGTCCTCGTCGTCCGTTTCGGCGAGATAGACGGCGACCGCCTCGTGGTCGGCGGTCTGCACCGCCTTGCCGACGAAATCGGCCTGAATGGGCAGTTCGCGGTGGCCGCGGTCGATGAGCGCCGCATACATGATGCTGGCGGGACGGCCGTAGTCCATCACGGCGTCTATCGCGGCGCGGACGGTGCGGCCGGTGTAAAGGACATCGTCGACCAGCACGATATTGGCGCCGTCGACATTGAAGTTAAGGTTCGACGGGCCGACCTCGGGACTCGCGAGACTCTTGAAGAAGTCGTCGCGGTAGAGAGCGATGTCGATGGTGCCCGAGGCGACCTTCACCTTTTCGAGTTCCTGTATCTTTTTAAGGATGCGCTCGGCGATATGGACGCCGCGCGTCCGGATGCCGACGATGGCGACATTTTTCTTGGGCCCGACCCGTTCGATGATCTCGTGGACCATCCGGTTGATCGTCCGCTCCATCTCCTCGCCGTTCATGATGACCTTGGTGACCTTGAGCCCCTTCCGTTTCATCCGCTTCTCCATCGATCTATTAGAAGAACTTATTGAACTCTTCCCTCTTGGTGACCGCTATCTTCATCTTGTAGGTGTGCAGCAGATTGCCGAAGATCTCGACCTTCGCATCGTACTCCACCTTGATCGTGACAAAATTGCGATCGTCCTTGTAAACATAGCAATCCTGCCCCGTCTTTTGTATGCCGTAGTTGGCAAGGGCGTCGGTCAACAGGGGCCGGACCTGCTCGACATCCCTTTTAGTACCCCATGTCGCCGCCTTTTCGACCTCCTTGGTGAGCCAGTATTTGTCCCAGTAGGGATCGGCGAACTGCCACCCGAACCAGATCAGACACAAGATAACGAATATCTTGATAAGGTCGCCCATGCTCATGATATGCCTCCTGCGTCAGCACGCCGAATCTTGTAGCAAAAAAAACGGGACAAGTCAATCATTCGGGGGACGCATCGAGCAGCGCCTCGAAGAGGGCGATACCGCGCGGCACCACCTCGTCGGGCGGATAGAGAACGGGGGTGTGGAGCGCCCGCGCCGGCTCCCCTTCACGCCGCGTGCCGATCCAGAACAGAAGCGACGGCCACAACGCGCAGAAGAATCCGAAATCCTCCCCCACCAGCTTGGTCTCGGAGGTGACGAAGCGCGTCCCGGTCGCCGCGCAGGCGGTCTTGAGTCGTTCCACCAGCGCGCCGTCGCAGACCACCGGCAGAAACTCGCCGAGCGTTTCTATGCGGTATGCGCCGCCGGTGAGCGCCGCCGCCTCGCGTACCGCCTCCTCCACCACCGCCGCGCCCCGCTCCATGGTCTCAAGATCGAGCGCCCGCATCGTCCCGTGCAGGATGCAGTGATCGGCGATGATGTTGCGCGCCGTACCGCCCGCTATCTTGCCGATATGGAGCAGGAACGGCCGCATCGGGTCGAGCCGCTTGGCAAGCGTTCCGTGCACATTGCGGACGAAATGGGCCGCCGCGAAGAGGGCGTCGCTCGCGTTGTGCGGGAATGCGGCGTGACCGGCGGTGCCGGTAAACGAGATATCGAGTTCGCGCGGCATCGCAAAAAGCACGCCCGCTTTAGAGGATACCTCGCCGAGCGGATGATCGTCGGTCACATGGAGCGCATAGGCCGCCGCGATGGCATAACCGTCGAACAGCCCCGCCGCGATCATCCGTTTCGCGCCGCCCGCCCCCTCTTCGCCCGGCTGGAATACGAACAGGATATTGCGCTTCGGCCCTTTCTCGGCAATTCGCGCGACGAGTCCGGCAAGTGTCGTCATGTGGATGTCGTGACCGCAGGCATGCATGAAGCCGCCATGCTTCGAGACGACCGGATTGGCGGGGTTCTCGGTCACCGGCAGGGCATCCATGTCGGCGCGGAACAGCACGAAGGGGCTCTTTTGGTCTCCGCCGCGATACTCGATCACCAGCGCCGTTTCGAGCGCCCGTATGATCCGGAAACGGCCGTCGCCCGCCGTCGCGGCGGTCACGAATCGTTCGATGATGTCGCGCGTCCGGACCTCTTCATAGGCCGTCTCGGGCCACTGGTGCAACTCTTTTCGGAGCGCTGCAAGGGTACTGTCGTTGGTTATGCTCATGGCCTCTCCGCAACTCCTACCGTAGACCATGTGAGTATAAAATATGGTAACGCGTTGTCAACAGAGACGAAATACTTGAGTTATATCGAAGTATTAACAATAGAAGACAAAAAGAAGATATTCCGCAGACATGAAAGAGACAGCGTTCCGCTATCTTTTCTATAGGCATCCGGCAAGGAGAAGCGGTGAACAATCGCAAAGACACATATTTGTTCCGGCTGGTGGACGGCACCGAGGTCGTATTCGTCGGCCTGACACGCGACCCGGCCGGAACGCGCCGGACGCTCGTATCCAACGGACTACGCTTCAGTGTGATGGACATTTTCAGCGACCCGCTTTCCCCCGGCAAGGCGCGCCGGATGCTTGACGAAACGCTCGAACACTACACCGCGCTTCACGGCGTCACGCCGCGCTACAACCGTCCCGACAAGGGGACCCGGAAAAAAGAGAGCGGAAAGAAAAAGAAACGCGGTTGACCGCGCACTCCGGACCGCATCACCAGCCGAGCAGCTTCATCAGATCGTAGTTCTCCGGATCGGGCAGATACTTCTTTGCCGCCTCGTAGTTGTGCGGCTTGATGAAGTGGAGGTTCTTGAAGACGATCCGGAAATCCTCGCCGGTGATATCGACCAGCCGCGGCTTTATCTTGCCGTCGGGGCCTTCGACATCCTTGAGATACAGCGGCGTGATGGCGCCGTCATTGTGCACCACGACGATACAGCCGCTCTTGCCGGCGTCGAACAGTTCCCGTACCCCTTCGCCGAGGATGGTGCAGTATTTGAGGTCGAACGCGACCGGCGTGCCGCAGCGCACTTCGTAGCCGATCTCGACCGGGCGGCTCTTGATGTTGATCTTGAGTTCCTTGAGTTTCTGACTCAGGAGCATATTGAAGATGTGCGCCTTGCTGACATTCCCCAGTTCCGGGTGGCCGTGGTCGTCGAAGGAGAACTGGATGCCGCAGCTTTTTATCTCGGCGTCCGACATGAAGTGGAACACCCCTTCCGATATGGCGATGCACCCGTAATCGATCCCCATGAGCTTCCGCTTGACGATGGTGCTGACCATCATGCGGAGCATCCGGTCGAAGGTCACCTCGACCTTGTCGAACATCTCGGGAATGATGATCATCGGATAGTGACACGCCGTACCCACGCCCCACGCCAGATGGCCCGCCTCGCGCCCCATCATCGAGACGACGAACCAGTTCCCGCTGGTGCGGGCGTCCTCGTAGACCGTCATGCCGATGCGGGTCCCCTCGTTCTTTGCGCTGTGGTAGCCGAAAGTGGGAAGCCGGTCGGGCAGCGGCAGATCGTTGTCTATCGTTTTCGGGACATGGACATTGCGCACATCGAGTTTCCGGGTAGCCAGCCATTTGGCGAGCCGGTTGGCGGTCGACGCGGTATCGTCGCCGCCGATGGTGACCAGCAACCGCACATCGTTCTTGACGAAGAAGTCGGTCGTGAACTCGCTGTCCTTCGGTTTGTGACGGCTCATCTTGAGGGCCGAACCGCCGACATTGAAGACGCGGTCGGCGAACTCGAAGTCTATCTCGACCGTGCTGGGCTTTTCGGTGAAGAGCGTCTTGTAGCCGTAGTGGAGCCCGATGACACGGTAGCCGTCGATGAGAAATGCCTTGGCGACCGAGCTGACGACGGTGTTGATACCGGGCGCCGGACCACCGGCGCAGAGAATGGCGATCGATCCTTTAGAAGTCATGCGTTCCTCCATTTGGGAAAGAAATCGGTCCAACGCGTTTATGGTAGCGTGGAGAAGAAAAAAAAGCAACTTGCGGGGAAAACGGCCTCACTGCGGCCGGCGGGCCTTTTCACTTTTGCGTTCGGCGATGAGCTGCGACACGGGCGATGTCCCCTCGGGAAGCTCGCCGGTGGTCGGGAGCGGCAGACGCACGGTGAAGCGGGTCCCTTTCCCCTCGGCGCTCTCGATCGCCAGTTCTCCCTGCATAAGCTCCACCAGTTTTTTAACGATGGAAAGGCCCAGTCCGGTGCCGCCGTAACGGCGCGTCACCGAATCGTCGGCCTGCTGGAACGGCTCGAAGATGGCGTCGAGCTTATCCCGCGGGATGCCGACGCCGGTATCGGCGACCGCCAGTTCGAGGCGTCCCGCCGCATAGCGCGCGCCGACGGTGATGCGCCCCTTTTCGGTGAACTTCACCGCGTTGCCCAGCAGATTGAAAAGTATCTGGCGCACCCGCGTCGGGTCGCCCGTGAGCAAGAGCGGCACCGAACCGTCCATTTCGACGGCCAGCGCGAGCTTCTTGGCGTCGGTGCGGAACCGGAACACCTGCGTCGTCTTCTCGACGATATCGCCCACATCGAACGGGACCGCTTCGATGGTCATGCGGCCCGACTCTATCTTGGAAAGATCGAGTATGTCGTTGAGCATGTCGAGCAGCATCTGCCCCGAATAGCGGATGTCCTCAAGGTATTCCTTCCGTTCCTGCGGCGTCGCGTCGCCCGCGATGAGCAGTTCCGACATCCCGAGTATGCCGTTCATCGGCGTCCGTATCTCGTGGCTCATGTTGGCGAGGAACTGCGACTTGGCCAGATCGGCCGCCTTGGCCGCCTCTTCGGCCCGCCGCCGCGTCTCGACCTCATGCTCCAGCTTTTCCCGTTGGCGGAAGAAAAGCGTTATGAGCCCCGCGATCTGGCCGAACTCGTCGGCACTGCCCGACAGCGGCTTGAGGATCGCCGGATCGCTTTTCTCCATGCTCCGCGAGATGAGGCTGAGCGGCCGCGAGATGCGTGTCCGCAGGTAGTAGAGCAGAACGCCGAAAATGAACAGGATCATCGCGCTGGTGGTCATGAAGGTGACGCGCCGCTGTTCTTCGAGCGCCTGCACCTCGGCAAGCTGGGTGGTGAAGACCAGAGTCGCCGCCGCCTGACCGGTGAAACCACGGAGCGGCAATGCCAGCGAGATCGCTCCCCCGTCGCCGCGGACGAAATCGGCTTCGGCAGAACCGCCGACACGCACCGTCGCCCCCGACAGGAGTTCCATGGCCGCCAGATATTTATCGTCGACCAGCCAGCCGGTGAAGAGAAAGCCGGCCGGCGGCTGTTTCCGTTCAAAATCGTTCGCCGAATGGATGGTGGCGCCGTAGACCTCCATGAGTCCCGACGCCGTGCGCTGGAAGAAATGGGCGAACCGGATATCGCCCGAGAAGAATTCGGCCGGGACCCCTTTTTCGTCAAAGAGCATCATGTCGTGCCGGTATTCATCGGCCGGCTTGGTAACGCCGTAGAGCGGCTTACGCGCGGTGTCGTAGACCCACAGACCGTAGGCATGAAAGGTGTCGAGGCCGGTATCGAGGTTGTCCCCGGCCCACTCCTTGTCGGGTTTGGCGGCGAAATCGACCATGTCGTCCCAGAAGGAATAGTCGTTGGCGAAATACTGGAGCGGCTGTCCCTTGAGAGCGACGAGTTTCTCGAA
>CAYPQK010000012.1:4082-12601 GCA_964412895.1 uncultured Spirochaetales bacterium | reverse complement strand
GGTCTTCTCGTACCCCGCCGCTATCCGTTCGTTCTCCTGCGTCACCACGACATTGAAGAAGACATAGGCGACCAGAAAGAAGGCGGCGGCAAAGAAGAACAACATCAAGAGGATACGATTATGGACCTTCATGCGGGACCCCCGTCGATGACCCCTGCGGACGGGGATACTGTAATGCGAGGCGCACCGTTTTGCAATTTTAATAAAAAGGGGAACGAAGCGTCACTAAAGGGTCCGTGAACGACAGTTGACCTGTCGCCCTTCTTTGAGTAAGATGATGTGTCTATTTGGAGATATCTCCGGGAGGAAGCGTATGCGTTATTTGATGACAAGTGTTCTGGGAGGCATCGCCTTGCTGGCTCTCGCCGCCTGTGATGAAAAGGCCGGGACGAGCCTGTGCGGCCCCGCCTGCACCGATGTGACCACCGCCGCCGAACTCACCGCGGCGCTCGATGGCGACGCGGCCTGTCTGTGCCTGCTTGAAGGAAGCTATCAGGGGCAGTTCGTGCTCGATACGCCGAAGACCCTTCAGGGTGTCAGCAAGGAGACAACGGTGCTCACCTCCGCCGCCGGCACCCCGCTGACGGTGAACTCGGGCAATGTGAACATCTCGAATATCGGCATCAAGCTCGACCTCGCCGGTCTTGCCGAGACCCCCGCGCTCCGGCTGGAACCGAAAGAAGGGACCGCGACGCTCGCCAATGTCGCCCTCTCGAACATCGCCGTCTCGACCGTCAACGGCGGCGGCATCCGGGCGACCGATATCTCTCCCTTCACGCTGGCCAACGCCACCGTCACCGCCGACGCCAAGGGTATCGTCCTGCTCGGTAAAACGCAGGCGACCCTCTCGGGCGTCACCGCCAGCGACTGCGGCCGGATGGGTATCGCCTTCGCCAACGGCGCGAAAGGCAGCGTCATCAATTCGACCGTCCTGCGCAACGGCTACACCGGCATCTGGATACAGGATACGGCCGAAGTGCTCATCGCCGACTCTTCGATAAAGGATAACACGCTCGCCGGCATCAACATCGTCAACGCGAAGAACATCCTCATCGAGAACAGCGAGATCGCCTCCTCCAAGCCGCTCGCCGGCAAGGATGGCGCCGACGGCATCGTCGTCTATACCCCCGAACTGGCGGGCGACCCGATCATGGCGGGCGATCCGATCATGCAGCGCGCCTTCACCCTGCTCGGGTCCACCGTCAAGGACCACCCGCGCGCCGCCCTCATCTTCGACGGCACCGCGACCTCGACGGGCATGGAACTCAAGAACATGCTGCTCGACGGCGTCGACATATTCCGTATGGCCTACGGTGTCGTGTTCCAGAACGGACTCTCCCCCGAAAGTTTCAGCGATACCAACGCCGTCAGCGAGGATTATTCCGACGGGTATAGCGAAGGCGCTTCCGATGTCGATACCATCAATGGCGGCGCCGATCAGCCCGTCGCGATAGGCGACGAGGATTCGATCGAAAGTCCCGATGTGGACACCCCCTCCGGCGGCGAGAGTCCGCTCCCGATAGAGAATTCGGGCGAAGAGTTCTAAAAGATATTTTCCTTAAAATTGTCCGGTTGAAAGAAGGACCAGCGTACAGGCCTCGGTGTATTCTATGCCGACGGCCGCGGCCCGCTGACGCAGGGCATCGTTCTCGGTGCCGGGGTTGGCGATGATGCGGCGCGGTTTGAGCGCGATGAGGGCGTCGATGAGCGGAGCCAAGCGCGCCGAACCGAGGTAGATGGTCACGGTATCGACCGGGCCGATGATGTCCTCGATGCGGGCGACGACCGGTACCCCGTCGAGCTCTTTGAGCGCCGGGTTGACCGGAACGACCTCGTGGCCGTGGCGGCGGAGCAGTTTGAATGCACGATTGGCGTACCGGTCGGGCTTGTCGCTCGCCCCGAGCAGCACCACGCGTTCTTTATCGGTCATGGGAAGTCCTCCTACTGCCAAAATTCTATACCGAACTAGCTGGTTGAGCGTTCTCAAACTTCTTAAGAACTGCCTCCAACCTTCTCAGCAAATCATCATATGTGATTATATCGAGGATGTTTCTATACTTGCGCTTAATTATCTCGAAATCGTCTTTTTGCTGTGGCGATAATCCTTCTTCTCTTCCCATTATGATAACGCCACTTGGATTAGTAATCTTTATCTTGAATCCAACGGGAAGTTCGCGAGCGTACTCCTTTGTCAGAGAATCCTCTCCTTGTCGCCCCCATTTGTTCAAGTAGTATACATACTTTTCTATCTGCATAACCGTACCGGACAATTCTTTCATAGGCACATGATTATCCCTATACTGCCTCATCGACACAATACAATCCTCAAATGGCTTTTTAATTTCAATAATGTCCGTATTGCCATTCGAATCAACAAGCAAGTAATCTATTCTCCGCCACTTGTCATTATATACATCTTTTACACGCACCTCTGAAAAAACTTTGATATACTTGGGGTATAAAAGCAAAATAATATCAAGAATCTTCATCTGCCATTGTTTTTCATCGTAGCTGTCGACAGCAGCGAGCATTGTTCGAAGCACTTCCAGTATTTCCGAATATTTGTCAAATTCGAACTCGCTATATTTTGTTGCAAGGGCTCCGTGAGATACATCTTTAGTCTTTGGGGATTTATCTGCCTTGCGTGCTCGATACTTCTCAAATTGGTTCTCGACATCTTTGGTTGTTTCTATATACTCCTTTACAATCGATGTGATGCGAGCATTTGAATATAGTTCTAGCTCATGTTGAGTGGGGAATTTTCTCAACATGTTTACGAATACCGTTGTGGGGATTGCATTATCCTTGTCCCCGCCAATATAAATATCAGAAGCCACCAGTCTATCTATACGCTTGAATATCGAAATGTTATTAGCTGCGACAAATGTTTTAACTGTGATATTAACCTCTGAATGGATATAGACACTATGGCTTATATCTAGAATTTTCTCGTCAATCTTGAAATATCTCTTCTGAAGAGATCCTATAACAAATATGATTGAAGAATCATCCTCTCCTATCTCTTTTGAATGAAAGACATTTTGGCAAGATAAATGAAAAATGTTTTTGAGAGCTATCGGCAGGTCAGCCTCAAATCGTTCTCGTATCCAACGAACACCGTCATCAGGTATGTATTCCAGCATGAGATTTCTTTTTTCTTTATAAATTTTCATCATTCTCAACACCAATCAAGGATGATCATCTTACAAATATCGACGAATCATACATTAGGCAAGCTTCTGAATCAAGGTATTTTCTCGCGATTGAAGGAAAGCTCAGCGATCTCGGTTCCGCCACTTGACAAGAGCCCAGAGCGGGAAGTAGCGGCGGTAGTTGTCGTAGTCGATGAGGACCGACCGGTTGAAGACGCCGGTCATCCGCTCTTTCGGCCAGCACCCGTCGGACTGCTGCTTGGCGATGAGGAATTCGGCCGCCCGGCGTGCCGCGTCGCTCTTCCCCTCCCCCGCCTCGCACAGCGCCATGAGCGCCCACGCCGTCTGCACGCAGTGACTATCGGCCGCGACATAGCGTTTCTCAAGACAGCTTTCGGCCGCCTCACCCCAACCACCGTCGCCATTCTGATGGGAAAGGAGGAACTCGGCCGCCCGCCGTACCGCCGGGTCGTCGGCCGAAGCGCCGACAGCCCGGAGCCCTTCGACGCCGAACCACGCCCCGTAGGTGAAACAGACCGCCCACGAACCGTAGAACGAACCGTCGGCCCCCTGTGCTGTGCGCAGGAACGCCTCGCCACGACCAACCGCTAGCGTTATCTCGCGGTCGAACCGGCCGGGGAACCGTTTTTTGTAGCTGAGCAGTCCCTGCATCGCCGCCGAGGTGCATTCAATGTAGCTGTGCTCCACCATGATATCGCCGAAGACATTCGACGGATTGAGCTTTTCGAGCCATTTCGGGCCGCGCTGTTCCTCATAGCTCGACCAGCCGCCGTCGGCGTTCTGGTAGGCAAGAAGTAATCGCACGCTCTCGGCGAGGAGCACATCGGGAACGCCGCTCCCCGGCAGTTGTTCGAGCGCGATGCTGCACTTCATCCCCTCGGCCGTGCAGTCGGTCACCGGCCAGCCGCTTTCGGCATCGCCGAACGGCCACCCGCCGAGCGCCTGCGACCGGTAGAACAGTGTCCGGTCGGGCATCTCGCGCCGTATCTGGTTGTCGCGGATGAAGTCGCGCGCCGCGCCGAGCGCTTTCTGGTGTCCGCCGCCGACCGCGAACAGCGTCTGCACCGCAAAGACGGTGTCCCATAGCGCCGTCGAGGAGTAGCCGTTCAGGTGGATGCCGCGCGGCGTTTCACAAAGATAACGATCCATCGCGGCGAAGGCCTTCTCTTCCTCCTCCCCGCCCGGATCGTTGAAATGGTAGACGATGGCGTTGAGCACCCGGTTCACCGGCCCGAGCGCCACCCAATGGGTCACTTCGTCCTCATAGCGAATGTGCTTGAGCGCCTCGGCGATCGCCTTTTTCCGCAGCGGTTTGAAGCGCTGACTCTCATAGCCGTTCTGCGCCCGGTTCACCGTCTTCATGAGGCGCGTCACCGGGTAGAGATCGTCGCACTTCGCCAGCGTGTCGCGGTGCGCCGTGAAATCGATACGGTCGTAAGGCCGGTCGTAGAGTTCGGTGCGCAATGCGGCGAGAAGCGGCGTTCCGGCCGCCTTGGCGCGGGTGGCATAGAGCCACGAGAGCGGCAGATAGACCTGCCGCGTGTGACACCAGAGCCGTCCGGGGTGGATCGGCAGGCGGCGCGGCAGAAGCCACAGCTCAGGCAACACCGGGTTCAGCCCCTCATATTCGTAGAGACCGAGGAAGGCGAGCATGAACTTGCCCCAGTTGGCGGCGCCGAGCGGCGTTCCCCGTACATGGATCCAGCGGCGCATCGCCGCCATCGCCTCATCGTCGGGCACGACGCCGAGCATCCGCAGAACGACATAGGTGATGGTCGTCGTGAACAGACATCCCGGTCCGCTGTCGTACAGACCGACCGAGCCGTCGCCGTTTCGCGTCGAGAGAAGGTACCGGACCATCTTTCCGACCCGTTCCGGCGCTATCTCCCGTCCCGCGATGTAGTGCGCCATGACATAGTTCGGCAGAAGGAAGAGCGGCCCACCGTACTCGCCGCACCACGATCCATCGCCATGCTGACAGGAAAGCAGATGCGAAACGCCGAGAGAGAGAGAAAAACTCACCCCGTCGTTCCGACACCCCTCTCTTGCATCAAGAGAGGGGCTGGGGGTGAGTTCAGCGTCCCGCATCTTTTCCGGTCATCATATTCATCGCGGTGGTCAGAGGCGACTCAAAGAACGCGCCGCCGTCAATTTCGCCCAAAAGATCTTTGTATATCGCGCCCATCTTCACCTTCCACGCCGGATCGATGGATACGGTTTTTTCGGCCCACTGGTGACAATAGCGGCACGATTCGCAATCGAGGTCCTGACACGACACTTTACTGAAACGGTCGAGGAACCCGTCAAGCTTGCGGTTGTCTATCTGCACCGGATTGACCCCTATCCGCGGATAAAGGACGCTTGCCGTTTTGCCGAATTCGATGATCTTTTTGAACTTGAAGAGGTTGACCGCCTGCGGCTTCACGAAATACTTGAACATCCGCCGCTTCGAATAGGCATCTTTCCCCTTCTCCCCCATTTTTTCTATCGGGTAGGCGTAATTCTGGACGAGGTCGAGCAGGTTGCCGTCGTAGCGCCGGTTGGCGTAGGCGTGGACCCGTTCCAGCAGTATCTGCGTCGGGGTGTTGCGCTCGACGATCTTGAAGTTGTGGAATCCCATCGACTCGTAGACGGCGAGGTCCTCGGGCCGTATCCAGTTGGCGCGCAGGTAGTTGACCGGTTCGTTGAGGCGGATATTGTTGCAGATGATGGAGGAGTAGTCGAGCGGGAAGCCCTGCGCCCCCTTCTGCGAAGCGTTCGAGAGGTTCACCGCGTGGTTCCCGGCGATGGCGCAGTCCTGACGGCACCAGTTGTTGACGATGAGTTGCAGTTCCACGCCGCCCGCCGCCTTCTTCATCGCTTCGAGCACCTTGAACTCGCGGTGAATGTTGACCTCCGACACGACAATGTAGTCGGCGCCGTTCTCGACCCAGAAACGGACCTTGCGAGCGTTGTCGGTGTAGCGGTGGCTGGAGACGCGGACCTTGAGCCGCGGATGGCGCGCCTTGACCAGACGCAGGAAAAAGACATTGGCGACCGTCACCGAATCGACGCCGATGGAATCGACCCAGTCGAGCAGTTCCTCCATGTTGCGCTGTCCAACGCGCGTGAATTCCCTATTCCCCATCGCCGACGCATTAAGCAGGTAGTTGAACTCTATCCCCGCCGCGTGGACCTTCTTGACATAGTCGGCGAGCCCCGCGCGGTTCACCTCGGGGAGATAGAACGACGGACGGCCGCCGCCGAAATAATCGCTGGTCAGTTTGCCGTAGACCTCGTAGACCGGATAGCCTTTGAGACCGGTGACGAGGGCGTCGTCGAAATTACAGGCGACCGAAAGTTTCATCTTCTACTCTCCCTGTTAACTGTTCAATGTTAAATGTTCAATGTTCACAGATCGTTCGCGGCAAGCCGCGTTTCGGCAAGCAGATCAGACTCGCGCAGGAAGGCGGCGAACTGTTCGATATCGAGCTGTTGACGGCTGTCGGACCGGGCAACCGCCGGGAAGGGATGGACCTCGACCATAATGCCGTCGGCACCGGCGGCAAGCGCGGCGCGCGATAGCGGGGCGAGGATGTCGGTCCGTCCGGCGGCGTGCGATACATCGACGAGCACCGGCAACCACGACATCTGCTTGAGCAGCGGGATGGCCGAGATATCGAGCGTGTTGCGGGTCTGCGTTTCGAAGGTGCGGATGCCCCGTTCACAGAGGATCACCTCTTCGTTGCCCCCCGCGACGATGTATTCGGCCGCCCAGAGCAGTTCCTCGATGGTGGCCGAGAAGCCGCGCTTGAGGATGACCGGCTTTTTCACCGTCCCCACCTCGCGCAGCAGTTCGTAGTTGTGCATGTTGCGCGCCCCGATCTGCAGGATGTCGGCATAGGCCGATACCAGCTCGATCTGGCGGACATCCATCACCTCGGTGACGGTGACCATGCCGTACTTTTTGCCGGTATCGCGCAGGATGCGCAGTCCCTCTTCGCCGAGCCCCTGAAAGGCGTACGGGTTGGAGCGCGGCTTGAAGGCGCCGCCGCGTAATATCGTGACGCCAAGCCGCTTGAGATCGCGGGCGACCATATCCATCTGTTCCGGCGATTCGACGGCGCACGGCCCCGCGACGACCACCGGTTCCGCGCCGATGCGGACCCCGCCGACGGTGACGACGCCCGGTTCGGCCCGCCGCGTCCGGCTTACCTTGAGTCCCTTCGCCTGTCCCTGCTCCATAAGCGCCACCGAGGCGCGGAATATCTCGCTGAAGAGATGCCTTATCGTCCCGTCCGGGAAGGGGCCGGGGTTCGCGGCGGCGAGTTCTTCGAGCATCGCCATCTCGCGGGCCGGGTCGTGCAGCGGCAGATTGTCGCGCTGTTTGACCGCGAGCACATCGGTCGAGACGCGGGCCCGCTTGGAAAGGAGCGCCAGCAGCGCGTGATTCAGGTAGTTCATCTCACCGCGCAGTTCGTCGAGTGTTCTCATCAGTTCTTCCTCTCACCGATAAAGTGTGCCAGATCGCGGAGCATCGCCGCGCGGTCGCCGAAGATGGTCAGTTCCGCGACCGCCCGCTCGATAAGCTCCGCCGCATAGGCGCGGCTCTTTTCCACGCCCCACGCCGATACATAGGTCGTTTTATGCTGGGCCGCGTCCTTGCCGATGGTCTTCCCCAGCTCCTGCGCGGTCGAGGTCACATCGAGTATGTCGTCGGTCACCTGAAAGGCGAGCCCGATGTGGGCGGCGTACCGGGTGAGCGCCCCGAGCGCCGCCTCGTCGGCGCCGCCGAGAATGGCGCCGCACCGCACCGACGCGATGATGAGGGCGCCGGTCTTCATCCGGTGCACCTGCTCAACCGCCGTCATGGGTGCGTTCGGATCGACATTGACCGTGTCGAGCACCTGCCCGCCGACCATCCCCGCCGCGCCGGCCGCCTCGGAAAGCTCGGCGATAAGCGCGATACCGACCGCCGGAGCGGTGTGCCGGTAGCTCCGGGCGATGAGATGGAACGCCTCGGTGAGGAGCGCGTCACCCGCCAGCAGCGCCAGCGCCTCGCCGAATCTCTTATGACAGGTGGGCATCCCGCGCCGCAGATCGTCGTTGTCGAGCGCCGGAAGATCGTCGTGTATCAGCGAATAGGTGTGGACGAACTCAAGGGCGCAGGCGGCCGGCCACGGATCGTGTCCGTCGCCGCCGAATAGGTCGCGGGTCGCGAGTACGAGCGTCGGCCGGAGCCGCTTGCCGCCCGCCGTGAGCGAATAGGACATCGCTTCGCGCAGGACGGCGGGACCGTTGAACGCGGCGGCAGAGCTTTCGAGCGCCGGTTCGACCTGTTTCCGGTACCGGTCTAACCCTTCGGGA
>CAYPQK010000012.1:0-4072 GCA_964412895.1 uncultured Spirochaetales bacterium | reverse complement strand
GGGATACTGCATGTGACCCTCATAATAAAAGACGCGCCCTTTAAGAGCAACGACCGTGCCAACCGGAGCGGGCCGATATTACGCGGTATGGGTCGGCGGAGCGGGCGCGATTTCTCACCAATCGTCGCACACTTCGTGCGGAACCGCACCGGGAACGACCCGTGGGAAAAAGTACCGGTCGCGCTCGACGCGGCCTGCGAACTGCATCCGGCGACGGCGATCTCCCCGGCACGGTTGTTGCACTATCGGCGCGCTTTATTTCGGTAACGGAGGCATCATGCGTCACGCGACGCCCGTTCATACCGCCGAACCGGTCGGCCCGTGGAACTGGGAGGCACTCCCCTTCCACGCCGGAGAGGTGACCGTCGATCAGGCGCATCGCTACTGTCGCGGCATCGCCACGGGCCATTACGAGAACTTCCCGATCTTCCTGCGGCTCTTCTCGCCGGAACAGCAGACGGCGCTCGCGGCGGTCTACGCCTTCGCCCGCACCGCCGACGATTTCGCCGACGAACCGGTGTTCGACGCCTTCGCCGACACGGCGCTCGCCTCGTGGCGGACCCAATTGCGCGACTGTTACGCCGGAAAGACGGCCCATCCGGTCTTCATCGCCCTGCGCTGGGCCATCGAGCGGTTTCCCATCCGGCAGGAACACCTTGAAGCGCTCCTCGACGCCTTTGAGCAGGACCGCATGAAGAACCGTTACGCATCGTGGGCCGAACTCCACGACTACTGCACCGCCTCGGCCGAACCGGTGGGACGCATCGTGCTCGCGGTGCTCGGACAGGCGACCACGGAGAACGAAGAACGCTCCGACGCGCTCTGCACCGCGTTGCAACTGGCCAACTTCTGGCAGGACATCTCGGTCGACGCGAAGAAAGGACGCATCTATATCCCCGCCCGGCTCATGGCGCGTCACGGCGTGACCGACGAGGATATCCTGTCGGGCCGCCGCTTACCGGGACTCGCCCCGCTCATCGACGAGATCACCGGCTACACCGCGCGTCTTTTCCGTCAGGGACGGCCGCTCATCGGATCGCTCCCGATGCCGGGAAAAGCCTATATCGCGCTCACCCACTTCGGCGGCGTCGCGATACTGTCGATGGCGCGCCGCTACGGCCCCGCGCTGGTCACTGAACGGCCCCGGCTCGCGCTGTTACCGTTCATCGCCTCGTATCTTCGCCCCTTCACCGCCGCACGGAGGAACGCATGAACCCGCTCATAGCCGGCGCCGACACCTTCGGCCACTGCCGTGCGGTCCTCGACCGCTCAGGCTCGTCGTTCCGCACCGCCATCAAGTTCCTACCGGCCGAACAGCGGCGCGCGATGACCGCCTTCTACGCCTTCTGCCGCGAGGTGGACGACGCGGTCGACGGCGCGGTCGATCCGGCCGACGCCCGGCGGGCGCTCCTCCTCTGGGAGCACCGGCTCGACGCCGCCTTCGCGGGAAGCCCGCGGGAACCTATCGGCGCCGAACTCTACCGGGCGCATCAACTCTTCGGCATCCGCCGCGAACATCTGGCGCTCATCGCCGAAGGGTGCGCCTACGATCTCGAACCGACCCGCTACCCGACTTTTTCGGACCTGTACGAATACTGCTACCGCGTCGCATCGGCGGTCGGTCTGGCGGTCGTCACGGTGACCGGCCACGGCCGAAACGATCTCGAGAACTACGCGGAGCTCACCGGCATCGCGGTCCAACTCACCAACATCATCCGCGACATCGGCGAGGACGGCCGCCGCGGCCGCATCTACCTGCCGCTGGAGGACCTGCACGCCTTCGGGGTGGCCGAGGCCGACATTCTCGCGGGGCGCGATTCGGAGAACTTCCGGCGGCTGGTCGAATTCGAGGCGATCCGTGCCCGCGAATTCTACCGTATCGCCGGAGCGGCCTTGCCGCGCGACCTGCGGGGACGACTCCCCTTTGCCGAGACGGTGCGCGAGACCTATCTGACGCTCCAGAACGAACTCGACCGGACCCGCTATCCGGTACTCGACCGGACCGTGAAGCTCTCGAAGGCGCGCAAGGTGGCCATCGCCGCCAAGCATCTTGCTTTCGCCGCCATCGGATAAGAACCCGATGCAGCCAAGCGTCATCATCATCGGCGGCGGCATCGCGGGACTGACCGCCGCGTTGCGCTGCGCGGAGCGGGGGCTCAAGGTCATCTTGTTCGAACGGGACGCCGTTCCCGGCGGCCGCATCCGCACGGTGCGCCCCGCCGCCGACCTGCCGCCGGTCGATTGGGGACAGCATCTCATGATCGGCGCTTACCACGCCACGCTGAAACTGGCGGACGATGTCGGATCGCGCGAAACGCTCGTGACCGCGACGGGAGCAACTCCGTTCGTCGATCACGACGGCACGCAATATCCCTACCGCATCGCGCCGCTCCCGGCGCCGCTCCATACGCTTCCCGGCATCCTGTCGCTCGGCCATCTGCCGCTTTCCACGCGGATCGGACTGGGCCGCGCGGTCGCCAAGGCACTTTTCGCCCATCGGTTCGACCGGGCGGCGCTCGACACCCTTACGGCGCGGGAATGGCTCTCGCGCAACGGTCAGGAAGAGCGGGCGCTCAACGGTTTCTGGGAAGCGGTCGTCGTATCGACCCTCAACACCCCGGCGCACGAAGCATCGGCATTGCCGCTGGCGACGGTGCTGGCGCGCGGTCTATTCGGCAGACGGCGCGACGCCCTCAACATCCTGCCGCGCACCACCTTCGACGAAAGCCTCACCGTTCCGGCGGTCCGGCGCATCGGCGAGAACGGCGGCCATATCATCACCGGACGGCGCATCGTCCGGCTGACGGTCACGGAGGGGCGTTGTACCGGCGTCATCGACGATACCGGCGCACGGCATACCGCCGACCGCTGCATTCTCACGCTGCCGTCGTGGGATATCGGACCGTTCATCGCCGACATCCCGCAACTTGAGCGGTTGCGCGCCGTGTCAAAGCAATTCGTTCCCTCTCCCATCGTGTCGGTCGATCTGTGGTACGACCGGCCGTGGTTCGCCCATCCGGCAGCCACCCTCATCGACGGCGCTTTTCACTGGATATTCTCCCATCCGCACGAACCGGCCGGGTACGGACAGCGACTGTCGCTGGTCCTGTCGGCGGCCGACGAACTGGTCACCCGGGATACCGCCGCCATAACAACGCTCGCCGAGTCCGAACTGCGCGATCGATTCCCGGCGGCACGCGGCGCCAAGGTGCTGAAACGCTTCGTTATCCGTGAACCGCGCGCCACCTACCGCTCGCGGCCGGGACTCGAAACGCACCGGCCCGGCGCGGCGACCGCCCTGCCGGGGCTCTATCTGGCGGGCGACTGGTGCGCGACGGGACTTCCCGCGACCATCGAAGGGGCGGTCCTTTCGGGCGAGTCGGCGGCCCGCGCTATAATTGAAGGAAAGTTCGAATGAATTGACAAGAACGTGGGGCCACATATAATGCCCCCGCCATGAGGACTATAAACGACATGAACATGAATCACAACGGCCGGATGTCGGTCGACGAGATATTGACCTCCGTACTGCGCGGCGCCGCCAAAATACTCGGCTGCAACTCGGCGAACCTCCTCATCTTCAACCCCTCCCGCCAACGCATCAAGGCCAAGGTCGGCATCATCGTGGCGGGCAAAGAGAAGGAACTGCACGGCGTCGAGAAGTTCTTCGGCGTGTCGCTGGCCGACGCCGAATTCACTTTCGCGCAGGCGCGCGGCACCATCATCTACCGCTCGTGGAAGGAACGGAGCGCCATAGAAGCGGCGGACCTCGGCGAACTGGCCGGCGGCGCCTTTTCCTCCCTCATCCTCAAGGCGGTCGACTCGCTCATAGGCCACCACCGTTTCCTCGTGGTGCCGGTCATCGGTCCGGTCAACATCTACGGCGTCATCGTCTTCGAAAAGGGAGGCGCCCAGCCCTTCAGCCCGCAGCAGCGCGAGATACTCATCAGCTACGCCCGCCGCATCGGCGAGATCATCGAGAACGATACGAAAAGCTCGCTTCTGCAGGACCGGCAGCCCGAAAGCCCCGAAAGCGACGAACTGCCCGCCCGCCGCGAAAGCGCCGTCCAGA
>CAYPQK010000011.1:0-47107 GCA_964412895.1 uncultured Spirochaetales bacterium | reverse complement strand
GGTCCCGTGGAACAGAACGGTCGTTCCGAGGGTCGCCTGTGTCCCGACCTTCCAGAAGATGTTCTTCGCCTTGGCGTCGCCGGCCAAAGTCATCTGTACGCCGTTGCTGATGGTAAGCGTGGTCGCTATCTGGAAAATCCAGACATCGTTCGCGCCGCCGGTAAGGGTGAAGTCGTCGGTCGCGGTAGCCTCGCCCGTGAATTTATAGAGGCCCGGAACGAGGTCCATCCCGGCGAGATCCCCGGCTCCGGGATTCAGGAAGGTGCCGGTGGGTATCGGCGTTCTTCCCGCGGCGTCATTGTACGCTATGGTCAGGTCGCCTTTGGCATCGGTCAGCATGGTGGGCGTGGGTTCGGCCATGTCGGAGGCGTATATGGATCCGTCAACCTGCAGGGAGGTCGAATATCCGGTCGCAGCGGTCTGCGCGAACCCCGTCATCAAAGACTCGGCGGAAGGGCTTATCCCGACATCGCCGGTGATGGCGGAGTCGGGGACATTGGTGATCGCATAGCCGGCCAGCACCGCAAAATGAGCCGTCTCTCCCAGTGCCACCGGGGCGAGGGTCATCACCTCTTCATCGGTCAAAAGCTCATCGGTGGTCAAGTCCTCATCCGCCACCAAGTCCTCATCCGCGGTCAAGTCCTCATCCACGATCGAGTCTTCGTCCACGGTCGAGTCTTCGTCCACGGTCGAGTCTTCGTCTCCGATCATGTCCTCATCCGAGGCCATGTCCTCGTCCTCATCCGATGTCATGTCATCATCCTCATCCGAGGTCGTGTCCTCATCCGTGATCGTGTCCGTACCCGTAGTGAAACTCCAGACGAAAGCGTTTTTCAACGCATTGCCCGCGAGATCTTTCGCTCCGGTGGTTATCGTACCGGAATACAAAGTGTCGGCCATAAGATCGGCTGCCGGAGTAAAGGTTGCCGTCGAACCGGTGTAGGTCACCGTACCGCTGACCGCCGTGGCCCCTATCTTAATGGTAAAGGTCGTCGCGGAGAGGGTCAGCGGAGCCATCGCTTCGCTGAAGGTGGCGGTGATCTTCTGGTCGATCGACACATCCGTGGCAAGATCCATGGGGCTTACCGAAGCGACCGTGGGCGGGGTGGTATCGATGGTCGGATCGGTATCCTTTTCTTTACATCCGGCCATAAGAACGGCCAATGATAAGACAAAGAGCATCAGGTAACTCTGATATCTTTTCATGTTGCTTCTCCTACCGGTTGGATGACTGCAGCTCGCGTTCTATGATGATCTCGACGCGGCGGTTGTTGGCGCGGCCTTCGGCGTTGGCGTTATCGGCGATCGGGTGTCCTTCGCCCATGCCGTTGGCCTTGATCAGATCGGCCTGATAGCCGCGTTTCACGAGATAATCGCGTACCGCGTCGGCGCGGCGCTGAGACAGGTCGATATTGCTGCTGTCGGTGCCCTGAGAGTCGGTGTGACCCTCGATATCGAGGTTGCGCTCGCGGGTGGTGAGCAGTACATCGGATACCTGATTAAGCCGTTCCTTCGCCGAAGGGAGCAGGACCGCCTGATTGGATGCGAAAAGCACGCTCCCGGACAGCGTGATGACCAGCCCGCGGGTGTCTTCCTTGACCGCCGCCAGTTTGGCCAGCGCCGCTTGAGAGTCGGTCGCCCGTTTTTCGGCGGCTATCCGCGCTTCCTTTTCGGCGGAAAGCCGGTCCGCCGCTATTTCGCCGCTGCGTTCCGACGCCGCCAGCGCCGTGCGCGTGTCGTTCAGATCCTGTTTGGTCATTTCGCCCTTGTCTTCCGAAGAGGCCAGCGCCGTGATCGTTTCGTTCAAGGCCTTTTCATTTTTGTCGCCGTTCCGTTCCGACGCCGACAGCGCCGCCCGCGTATCGCTCAGGTCCTGCTTGGTATTCGCAACGACCGTGCCCTGCGTGGTCTGGTAATCGTCTTTCGCTTGATTCTTGATCTTCCGTTCGGCCAGAATGTAAGCGGTCGCATGAGCGATCTCCGCCTTGCGCTGGGCGACATACGAGAGGTCCCGCGTCTTATAGGAGTCGGGATCGTTCTTGAAGGACAGTTCCGCTTTGGCGAGCGCCTGTTCCGCGACATGCAGTTCGGCCGGCGCGAGTTGGGCCGCAAGATCGCCCCGCGCGGTCTGGAACGCATCGCGGGCACTGAGCAGTTCTTTCGGGACGGTGGCCGTACAGCCGATAAAAATGCCGGCGCAGGCGATGAGGATCATGATATTCTTCGCTTTCATGGTGAACTCCTTTTGTTCGATGGGTTATTCATTAGGTAGGTTGTTGTCTTGGCGCAGTTGGCGTACACGAGCCTCCGCCGCCTGAGCCTCCGTTCTCTCGGTATCCTCGCGGGAAAGCGCGATAGCCAGTTGGGAATCGGCCTCGGACCGCAACAGCATCGACGCGGCCTGTTCCCGTTCGCCTTTTTTGGCCAGCGCCTGAGCGAGTTCCAGTTCTTCCTTGGCCAGCTTCAGATAGAGCGAAGCTTTCGGCACATTGGTCGCTCCGACCTCCTCGGCGGCACGAATACCCGAGGTTGACGCCTCGGTGCGTAACGGTGCGCTGGAACATCCCGCGGCGATCATGACGGACACAAGGGTCCCGACAAAAGCTACGGTCTTGATCGTGGATAGCTGTCTCATTAATTTCCTCCATTGGTTATAACTCGACGGCGTTACTAGTGCAAGCGGCGTGCCCCGCCTCCGCTGTCGACCAAGTGGCCGATATCGTTTCGTTCCGCAAAAAAGACACGGAAGCCGAACACGCATAAACCCCATCAAAATGGTCCATCGTCAATCAAAATGGAGGTCGGATCCTGACGCGGCAGAACCTCTGTTCGCGGCTCCGACCTGAAAACACAAAGGAAAGTAGTCGACGAAGTGGTGGCGTGGATATTGCTCCATAGGGCATACTTCCCTATCGTCATACCGATGGAAGAAAAGAGAGGAAAGCGGCGTCAAAACCTAGAATTAAGGAGAAGAGCATGAATCACACGCGTCAAAAATGCAACTCGGTAGAAACGCAACACGGCGGTCACCAAATCCATCGACCGCATGCAGATCAACTGGTCAGCAAGAAGATCCCCCTGCAGATACCGCATGAGCAGATCGCCGTATGCGCCTACGGGCTTTGGCAGCAGGAGGGATGCCTGCAGGATCGGGACCTCGACACTTGGCTCAAAGCCGAAACGCAACTCAAGCAAGAGCCCCCGCGGGGCTGATATACCGATAATGAGAAAAATCACACGGGAGGGATCCATGGGAAAGATCATGATCGGGGCGGTCATCGTATTTGTGTTCGGTTTTGCCTTGGCGCAGACATCGCCGGTCTCGCCACCGCCTCCGGCCCCGGCCAAGCCGCTACCGGTCAAAACCGTGCCGGTCCCGGCACCCGCTCCGGCCCCGGCCCCGGCCGCTATTCCCGCCGCCTCAGTTTCCCCGTCCGCTGAAGCTCCGGCGACCGCTATGGCCCCGGCCGCCAAAGCCGAGGAGAAACCGACCGGCATCAAGAAAAAGCATCAAGACGAGATGCGCGTGCTCACCAAGGAGCACAAGGCTGCGATGGCTGAACTTGAAAAGAGACATCGGGAAGAGAACCGGGCGATCGAAACCGCGTGGGAAACCCAGAAGTCGGAGCTGAATATGGCGGCCGGCAATGCGCAGAAGGCAGAGCCCGACAAGACAAAGAAACTCGAACTCAAGAAAGCGCAGGGTGACGAGATGAAAGCCGTCCGGGCGGAACAGAAGATCAAGAAGGATAAGTTGAAGAAAGATCACAGCAACGAGAAGAGAACGCTCAAAGATGCGCAGGAGACCGAGAAGAAAGAATTGAAAGAGAAACAGAAAACGGAACTCGCTGCCCGCCGGTAAATAGAGTTTTTATATAGTGATCAACGCGCAGCCGCCATCAGATGGATCGTCTGCGCTATCGGTGTCGGGCGTCGCCGCGTCGTCGGTGACGGTATCGTAGTCGGAGGCGACCTCGGTGACGATGTCTTCCACCGTGTCGGTGAGTTTCAGTGTCGGATCGCCGAAGTAGTTGAAGGAGGCTTTGGCGGTCGCCGTCTCGGCGTCCATCGCCGTCCCGGCCGATATCTTCGCCGCCGCGAGCGCCTCGCCCGCCGACATCCCCTCGATAAGGTTGATGTAGAAAAGCGGGCCGACATTGTCGTCGCCGAAGGTGGTGGTCTCGAGCGGTGCCGCCTGATCGTGCCAGAACGACTTGCTGCGCGGCCCGGCCACCGACGAGGCGATCATCCCGACCGCCGCGCCGCTGATGAGGAGGTGATTGGCGAGGTTGTCGGGCTGCTGACTCTGTCCCACATCGCAGCTGATCGCCACCGAGAAGGCAGGGGCGTCGGTCACCACCTGATGGGCCGATTCCCACGAGAACATCGTCGGCCAGTCGATCTCCCCCTCGAGCGGCAGTTCGCCGTCACCGGCATGTTCGCGCCAGACGACCCGTGATATCGCATCGGGCGCCCCGTGGGCACCCCACATCACCATGCCGTAGCCTTTGCTCCATTCGGTGATGATATTCTCTTCGCTGACCGCCAATTCGCTCGGCCACTGCGACGGCTTATAGCCTTCGCGTTCGTACATTCGCGAGACGGTCACCCGCTCGTCGTTGTTCAGATAGTTGGCGACGAACCATTCGGCGAGTCCCGCCGGGTCCTCGTCCTCGGGCCAGTTCGAACCGATGAAGGGCATTCCCTTGAAGCCCCATATCGCCATCGGGAAAAGGATCTTGTAGCGGTATGCGTCGGCGAATTCCTTCGTATGGTTCATGAAATTGACGGCGGTCGCAAGCACCGCGTCGAGTTCGTCGGTGTTGTCGAAATAGACGGCGATGCGGCCGGGGATGAGGTCGGCGATGAACGAGACGCCGCCGTCGCCTATCTCGTCCGGCTGGGCGAACTTCCCGTCGCCGTTCGCATCCCAATTTCCGGTAAGATCGGCGTAGAACCAGTCGGTGTCGGCCCACTCGTTCATCCCGGGGAGCAGACCGCCCATCCCCTCGCGCGACCAGAAGCGGACCATCGGGACATCGCCGTAATCGCGGTGCGGATAGCCGATGAGAAGCACATAGCCGTAGTCCTTTTTGACCGTTTTCAACCAGTCGCGGATGAGCACCGCCTTCTCCTGCCCCGTCACCCCCGCGCCGCCATACTCATCCTCGGTGGCAACGAGTACTTTGAACCCGCGCTTCTCCTTTTCCTTCACGAAGAGCGGCAACTGTTTCGACCCCTCCTCCAACACCTTGGTGGTGACGATGATAAGCCCCTTCTTCGGTTCGGCCGCCGTAAGCGGCAGGAAGAAGAGGAACAGCAACATGAGCGTTATCGCGTTTCGCATGGCAGCCTCCCCTACTCTTCGAATTCGGCGCAATCGAGCGCCACCGCATCACCGCTTTCGGGGAACCGGTAGCAGACGCACCCTTCGTACTGCATGTACTCGGCGATGGCGGCGGTATCGTGCGTCAGCGCCACATTCCCCGCCGCTTCGATGTATTCGCCGACCGCGAAGTCGGTGTTGGCGACGGTGCAGAAAAAGAGCGTCGAATCGCTTTTGGTCACATCGATGACCGCGACGGGGCACTGCTTCATCAGATAATCATCGCCGTCGAGCCGCTGATCCACTTCGGAGAAGGAGTAGTAGACCTTCGACGCGACATCGTCGATGAGCGTCTCATCGCTTTCCTTGAGCGCGGTGAGCGTGCTGTGCACCACATACAGTTCCCCTATCGTGAAATGGTAGCTGTCACCGACGCTCGAGAAGTTGCCGAGCGACTGGAGCGCGACATAGTCGGTCCCACCCGACGCGATGCGATACCACGCCGACTGATAGCTGAGGACCTCGAGTTCGGCGCCGTTCACCAGCACCGTCCGCTCGATCGCCGCCGAGGTGGCGGTGCCGGTCCCGGCGCCGTCGTTGATGATGCCGCGCGACCGGAAGATGTCGTATTCGTCATAGCGCGGCGTAGTGAAATCCGCAGGCAACTCACAGCCGAAATCGAGCGCGTTCTTGGCCAACTCCTCGTCGTACTGCTCCTTGGTGATATCGGCGTCATCCATCATATAAATACAGATCTCGCCTTCGGTATCGGGCGTGATCTCTATCTTCGGGGTCATCGCGACATTGCCCCAGATAATGAGGTTCTCGCCCGGCGCGAAGCTCTTGTTGGCCCGCGCGTCGACAAAAAGGGTCGATGCCTGCGCCGCCGCATCGTATCTGCTGATGGGGCAGTAGCGCAGCAGCACCACCTGATCGGCGCGGATGAAATACGAATAGTCGTAAAGCGTCGCCCAGAAGGCGGCCGGTGTCGTCGACTCGGGGGTTCCCGCCGTCTTGAGTCCCTGCAGGAACTCCTGCCCGATACCGGCGCTGAGATAGTAGAGACGGCCGCTCGACGAGCCCTGTTCGATGGTGTGGGTGCCGATAAGCCCGATGTACTTGAGTCCTTGATACTCCTCCTTGGGATAGTCGTCGGGAAGCTGGGAGAGGAAAGCTACCGGATCGTCGCCGACATCAAGTGTCTCGCCGTCGATCTTGAAGGTGAACTCGCCGATGCCGTCGGTGGTGTTCCCGGTGTCGAAATCCTCGACCTTGTTGATGAGCCCCTTGAACGACAACTCAAACCAGTCGGGGGTCGTGTGGTCGAAGAAATCGTCGCCCGGCTCGGTGGCGATGACGGTGTCGACATCAGGCGTCGCGTCGGTGTCGGTGGTCGTGTCATTCCCTTCGCCGCAGGCGGCAAAGAGGAAAAGCGCGGCAAGTACCGTCAGCACCATGTCTGCGTATTTTTTCGTTCTCATCGATTCCTCCCTCAGCAGTTGGTAAGGAACGCGCCCGCCATTGCTCCCGCAAAAGGGCTGCCAGAGATATTGCCCAAGTGAATTCGGCAAGTTATATCTCTCGGAGAAATTATTGAAAAACTGGACTTCTTCGGATATCCTAATTCATCCATTCGGGAGGATGTCATGAGAAGTTCATTTATCGTCGCCTGTCTGTTGCTGTTCACCGTGACCGCTTTTGCCGGGTGGGATAAAGGTGCCGACAGCTATGAATCGATAAAGGCGCGCGCCAAGACGGCCGAGGTGCCTTACATCGTGCTGATACGCGCCGACTGGTGTCCGTGGTGTGTCAAGCTCGACGCGTTCCTCGACGACAGCACCATCGACGCCCTGTTCCGCGATAAACTCGCGGTCAAGATAACGCCCGACCGCAGCGACGCCGAGAAGAAGATCGCCGCCGCCCTCGGCGCAAAAGGCTTTCCTTCGATGTTCGTCATCCTGCCCGACGGCTCGAAGCAGAAGCTGATGCTCCCGCTCAAAGGGACCAACAAGGAGATGCTCGACGCCCTCCGCGCCCAGCTCGACGCGCTCTACAAGAAATAAATTTCTCACCAAGATCGTGCTTGCATTTTATTTCCGTTTTAGCTAGAATGCCCTTGTCTGACGCACAGAGGTGGGGTATGAAGCAACGAGTCATCAAGCTGATCGTCGCGGCGCTCGCGTTCCTGCTCGGGATGTCGTTACTCGGGCAAGAGGAACCGACGCCGTCCGATGCGATCGCCGACGCCTCCGATGTCGATTTTGCCGACATGGAACCAAGTGCTTATGGTCCCGGTCCCTGTATGTTCGACACGATAGATTGAGCTATAACGGAGTTGACCATGAAAGAGATCGTTGCGGACAAGAAGTTGGTCGCACGGTGCGGGTTGTACTGCGGCGCGTGCCGGAGTTATCTGGCGGAGAAGTGTCCGGGGTGCGAAGAGAACGAGAAGGCGTCGTGGTGCAAGCTCCGTTCATGCACAAAGAAGTTGAATATCGCCTCGTGCGCCGACTGCACGAAGTTCGACGAGGTGAATAAGTGCAAGAAGTTCAATAACATCATGTCGCGGGCATTCGGCTTGTTTTTCCGGTCGGACCGGCGCGCCTGCATCGAGGCGATCCGCAAGAACGGCTATGATGCCTACGCCAAAGACATGGCCGACACCAAACGCCAGACGATAAAGAAGTAATAGTTGCCTTCGTCGTGATAAAGGTTATTTTTAGTTGTCCGATTAAGTTTCTTGGGTTGGGAGACGCCGATGTTTAACGATGCTATTGAGTCATTCAAAGAAAACATCAAGCAAAAAACCACGAATCCCTTCCTCGGCACATTACTTGTAGTCTGGATCATCCACAACTGGGAACTTCTCTACTCGGTTTTCAACTTCGACTACAACACTAACTTACAGGCAAGGATAAATTTCATAAGCAAATATATGTCCGGCTGGCAATTCACAAAAGATTTGGCGTTTTGCGCTATTATAAGTCTTGGCGTGTTAGTAGCGACATATCTTCTTCTTGGCGCGGGCAGATTCTTGGCGAATCTTTACGATGATGTTGTTATCCCATGGCTACAGAAGATTACGAACATTAATAAAGTTGTTACCAGAGAAAATCATGAACGAGTTATCAGATATGTCGACGAATTAGAAGAAAAACTCGCCAAAGAGAAAATCCGCAGACAAGATTTAGAAACAAGACTAGAGGAAGCAGAAAAGAAATTCTTAAAAGTTTCCACACCACCGGAACAACCAGCAAGCACGACAGAGCAGGCACCCGCAGAGAAAAAAGAAAAAAAGAAGAAAAACAAAAATAAGGAGCCAGTAAAAATACTCATCATCGAGGACGATCCGGGATTATCGCAACTCATGGGGGTCGCTTTAAAAGAACGAGGTTGGGAACCTATAATCGCCGTCACCGGTGTCGAGGCCATCGAAAAGATAAAGGCTCAACGACCGACGCTTGTTCTGCTCGATTATTCGCTTTCTGACATGTCGGGAACAGGATTCCTCGACGCCGCCCAACAGGAGCGGATATCGTTACCTCCATTCATTGTTACGACAGGCAGAGGCGACGAACGGATAGCGGTCGAGATGATGAAACGAGGTGCCCGCGACTATATTGTCAAGGATTCGCAATTCCTGAATACTTTGGCAACGGCTGTCGACCGGACGCTGGAACAACTGGAAGTCGAACAACGACTTATGGAAGCAGAGCATCTGCTTAGAGACAAAGAACTGGAAACTCAACAACGACTTGAAGAAGCAGAACGCTTGCTCAAGGAAAATCATGTGATAATAGCAGACGGAGAGAAAGGAACAAACGATTCCAATCTGTTAGGCGCGGTTTTGGAGAACATAAAGAAGGAAAACATGGTCAGCCAAATCGTTTCTGCCATCAAAGATGTGTCAACAGGAAAACCTCTTTTGCAAGACAATCCCCATGTGAAATATACTGCCGGAATGGGTCTTATCCGATTCGAGAAAATATTAAATTATTCTAATAATCTTTCGGTATACAGAATTACAGAGAAAGGAGAAAAGATAAGGGATCTTTTAATCAAAGAAGGGTTATGGCATTAGGATAGAAACTCGCGACAAGATCGTTATCGGGTTAATACAAACAATCTTTTTCGAATGTCCCTATCAAGGACGAGTGTTTCTTATAATTTTCTAACCCTATTGCAAATCCCAAATCTCTGACTATAAAGGGGGCGGCCGTTCATTTGGATACCTAGAGGAGCATTTATGAAGGGAAAAGCCCGCAACGACAAGATCCGCAATATCGCCATCATCGCCCATGTCGACCACGGTAAGACCACCCTCGTCGACGCCATGTTCCGCCAGAGCGGCGTCTTCCGAGAGGGTCAGGAAGTGGCCGAGCGCGTCATGGACAACATGGATCTCGAGCGGGAACGCGGCATCACGATATCGGCCAAGAACTGCGCGATACACTGGAACGGCGTCAAGATAAACATCATCGACACCCCCGGCCACGCCGACTTCGGCGGCGAGGTCGAACGGGCCATCTCGATGGCCGACGGCGCGCTGCTCCTCGTCGACGCATCGGAAGGGCCGCTCCCGCAGACGCGGTTCGTGCTCAAAAAAGCGCTCGAATCGGGACTGCGCGTGATCGTCGTCATCAACAAGATCGACCGGAAAGATGCCCGGCCGCAGGAGGTGCTCGACGAGATACTCGACCTCTTCATCGACCTCGAAGCGAGCGACGATCAGCTCGAATTCCCGCTCCTCTACGCCATCGGCCGCGACGGCACCGCGCAGAAAACGCTGGAAGAGAAAGGGGAGAACCTGCAGGTGCTCTTCGATCTGATACTGAAGGAACTCCCGGCCCCCGCCTACGATACCGCCGAACCGTTCCAGATGCTCGTCTCCGATCTGGGCTACTCCGACTACCTCGGACGGCTCGCCATCGGCAAAATAGTGAACGGGTCGGTGAAATCGAACGACCAGTTGGTCCGCATCACCGAGCAGGGCGATCAGCCGGCGCTTAAGGTGACGCGCCTCCAGACCTACGACGGCATTAAGGTGGTACCGGTCGATGCCGCCGAACCGGGCGACATCATCGTGCTGGCCGGCGCCGACGAGGTGACCATCGGCGACACCATCTGCAACCGCGAAAGCCCCAAGGCGCTGACGCGTCTCCATGTCGACGAGCCGACCGTGTCGATGCGCTTCGCGATAAACACCTCCCCCTTCGCCGGGAAGGAGGGCAAGTTCGTCCAGTCGTCGAAGATCCGTGAACGGCTGACCAAAGAAACGCTCCGCAATGTATCGATACAGGTCGAAGAGGGGGAGAACCGCGACAGCTTCATCGTGAAGGGACGCGGCGAATTCCAGATGTCGATACTCATCGAACAGATGCGGCGCGAGGGCTTCGAACTGTCGGTCGGCCGCCCCGAGGTCATCTACCGCTACAAGGACAGCGTGCGGCAGGAACCGATCGAGCATGTCTATATCGACTGCGAAGAGCAGTTCATGGGGATCGTCACCGAAAAGCTCTCGATCCGTCGCGGCCGGATGGTGAACCTCGTCAACAACGGCCGGGGCCGCGTCCGGATGGAATTCTCGGCGCCGTCGCGCGCACTCATCGGCTTCCGCGACGAGTTCCTGACCGACACGAAAGGGACCGGCATACTCAATTCGCTCTTCGACGGCTACGACGACTACCGCGGCGATTTTCCGACCCGTTTCACCGGATCGATCGTCTGCGACCGGCACGGGGAAGCGGTCGCCTACGCCATTTTCAACCTCGAACCGCGCGGACGGCTCTTCGTCGTGCCGAACGACAAGGTCTACGAAGGCATGGTCGTCGGCGAACACAACAAGGACCGCGACATCGATGTGAACCCGTGCAAGGAAAAGAAACTCTCCAATATGCGGGCGGCGGGGAAAGACGACAACATTCTCCTCACTCCCGTCCGGCCGATGACGCTTGAAGAGGCGATACACTTCATCCGCGACGACGAACTGGTCGAGGTGACGCCGCTCACCATCCGCCTGCGCAAGGTCATTCTCGACGGCCTCGAACGGCACCGCAACAAGGGCTCCGAACTTAAGTCGCAGCGCGAAGGGGCCTGAACCGCTCCCGTTCCCCATCAATTACGGACATTTGACACCTTTATGCTTGCCGGTAGCAACTTTCTGCCTATAATCCATCATATATAAGTGGTACGGAGGTGTGCCATGCGACATACATTTTCGTTCATTGTGCTGTTCCTTGTGGTGACGCTGATGTCGTTCGCGGCGGCGTGGCAGGTGCAGATCGCGTGGGGCGCCGACGGCGGCGGAGAGAAAAAGGAGGTGCGGGCCATGGATACGAATAAAAAAGTGGTGAAGAGCGAAGAGCAGTGGAAAAAGGAACTGACCCCGGAGCAGTACCGTATCCTGCGGCAGGCGGGGACCGAACGGGCCTTCACCGGGGCGCTCAACGACACTTACGACCCCGGTCTCTACCGTTGCGGCGCCTGCGGCGCGCCGCTGTTCCGCAGCGACACGAAGTACGATCACGGATCAGGCTGGCCCTCATTCACCGAACCGATAACGGCGGACGCGATCGAATACCGCGACGACAACACCTACGGGATGGAACGGGTCGAGGTGCGCTGCGCCGCGTGCGGATCGCATCTGGGCCATGTGTTCGACGACGGGCCGGGCGCGAACGGCAAACATTTCTGCATCAACTCCGCCTCGATGAAGTTCGAAAAGGCGACGCAGGCGACGGGTCCCCAAAAGGCGACCTTCGCGGCGGGCTGTTTCTGGGGCGTGGAACTCAAGCTGTCGCAGGTGCCGGGCGTCTTATCGACCCGCGTCGGCTATACCGGCGGTCACGCCAAGTCCCCCACCTACGAAGAGGTCTGCACCGATGGGACGGGGCACGCCGAGGCGGTCGAGGTGACCTACGATCCGACGAAGGTGAGCTATGAGAAACTGCTCGATACTTTTTTCAACCTGCACGATCCGACGCAGATAGACCGGCAGGGGCCCGATATCGGCGCGCAGTACCGGTCGGCCGTGTTCTACCATACGGCGACGCAGGAACTAGCGGCGACCGCCATGGTGAAGAAACTCAACGCATCGGCAAAATTCCACCGCCCGATAGCCACCGAGATCGTCCCGGCAACGGAGTTCTATCCCGCTGAGGAGTACCATCAGAAATACTATCAAAAACGCGGCAAACAAGGCTGCGGCATCTAGAAAACTTCACCCCTTCGGCCGTACCAATAAAGTTGAATGCCCGCGATCTTTTACTATAATGATCCGCTACCTTATTCGAGTCGATGCGGGAGTGAGCAATGATCACAAAAGGTGAGATGGGGCTGATCCTTCAGGAAGGTGAAGGGTACCGGATCGAATTCAAGGAAAGTTTCCCTGCGAATCTCGATAAAGAGTTGGTGGCTTTCGCTAATGCGTCTGGCGGGCGAATATTCCTCGGGGTGACCGATGCCGGGAAGATGAAAGGGTTGGACATAACCAACAAATTGAAAAGCCAGATACAGGACCTCGCGAACAACTGTGAACCGGCGATACCGATACATATCGAGGAATTTGAGAATATCCTCATCGTGCATGTCCGCGAGGGCGACAACAAGCCATACAAGTGTTCCGGCGGCTTTTATAACCGCACCGGCCCGAATTCCCAGAAACTAGGGCGGGACGAGATCATTGAACTGGTCAAGTCGGAAGGAAAGGTCAGATTCGACGAGATGGTCTGCCGCCAGTTCAGTTACGAAGAGCATTTCGATGAGAGAAAACTCTCTCGTTTCCTGAAATTGGCGGGCATTTCAAAGGTCGTAGACACGCCGATCATTCTCAAGAACCTCGGTGTCGCGGAGAAACAGGGAGGGACGCTCCATATCAGTAATACCGGGGCGCTCTTTTTTGCCAAGGACCTTGCCGATATTTACCCGCATACGGTGGTGACCGGCGCTTTGTATAAGGGCATTGGCAAACATACGGTGCTCGATCGGCGCGACTTCAACGAGGATATCGTTTCCACGGTCGATCAGACGATGAACTTTCTGAAGCAGCATATCCCCGTGCGCTATGAATTCACGGGGGCGCCGCGACGGAGAGAGATACCGGAGATCCCGTATGAGGCGCTCCGAGAGGCGGTCATCAATGCCGTGGTGCATAGGGACTATTTCGAGAAAGGGGCGAATGTGATGGTCGAGATATTCGATGATCGCATAGAGATCAGCAGTCCCGGCGGGTTGGTCAAGGGTTTGAGACCGGAGGATTTCGGCAAAAGGAGCGTTCTGCGGAACCCGAACATCGCGAATCTGTTCCAGCGTGTCCGTTACATCGAGAAAATGGGTACCGGTATCCAACGAATGCAGAATATGATGGAAGAGGCGGGGTTGAAGCCGATAGAGTTCCACTTCACCTCTTTTGTAACGGTGGTGTTTTATCGTCCGGTAATTGAAGCCCGCACCGATAGCGCACCGATAAGCACCGATAGAACACCGATAGAAACGCCGATAGGCACCCGAAAAGCAGTGCTCTCTTATTTGGAAAAAAATCCATTTATAACCAATGCGATCGCCCGTGCCGTCACCGGACTATCGGCTGACGGCGTAAAATCTTTGCTGCGGCGTTTGGTATTGGAGGGTCTGATCGAAAAACAAGGAGACAAGCGTTACAGTAAATATGTTATGACCGGAAAAAGGAGAAAACAGGAATAATAATGGACAAAACTGGTGGTTTTCAGTGATAAAGATATTCTGCCATGCGCTCACCGGCATTACCTGAAATACTGACGCAGGCGGTCGTCGGCACGGTACTCGGCCGCGATATCGCCGCGCGGCCGCCGCAGGACGCCATCCCGAAACATATCCTCGCCCCGCACGCCGAGCGGATCATGCGCCTCAGCGAGCGGTTCACCGGTGACGCCGCCGAGCGGCTGCCGCGCTACCTCGACGAGGCGGGGATGGACGATTCCTACGCCCTCTATTATCTTTTCATCAACGCGGCGAAGGTGGCGACGCTCATCGGTATCGCCCGCGTCGCCGGATACCTGACGGCCGACCGGCTCCGGGTCGCCGAACTGGGCTGCGGCCCCGGCGCGGGGCTGGCGGGCGTACTGGCGGCGCTCGATCCGTGCATTGCACTGACCCTTACCGGCGTCGACCATTCCGAATCGGCACTCGCGCTGGCCGGGAACATCATCGCCGGGATACAGCGGCCGCAGACGCTCTTTTTCTCCATGCGCTTCAACCTCGAAAGCGCGGTCCCCGATCTCAAGACGCCGCAGGACCTCATCATCATCGCCAATACGCTGGGCGAACTCTGGCGCGGCCGCGACGACACCATCGAGAAGCGGGCGCGGCTCATCGCGGGGCTGGCCGATCGGCATCTCGCGCCGGGCGGGGTCATCATGGTGGTCGAACCGGCACTTATCCTTCCCTCGCAGGAACTGGTCGCGGTGCGCGAACGGCTTCTGGCCGCCGGCGGCTGGCGCATCCTCCATCCCTGCACCCACCACGCCCCGTGCCCGCTCACCGGCGACCCCGCCGAGTGGTGCCACGACACGCTGTCGTGGGAGACGCCCGCCATCGTGCGGCAGCTCGACGACATCATCGGGTTCAACAAGCACCGGCTCAAGTTCAGTTCGCTCGTGCTTACCCGCGGCGAACCGACAGCACCCGCCGACCGCTGGTATACGCTCACCGAACCGCACGAGGCGAAGGGGATGACCGATCTTGTCGCCTGCGGCCCGCACGGCGCTCTGCGGATGCTTCTGTCGCGGCGCAGTTACAGCGAAACGAACCGCCCCTTCCGCAAACTCGGCAAGGGGGACCATTTCACGCTGAAGTTGTCGCACGAACCCGAAAAACTCTACCGGCTGGCGCCTGACGATACGGTGAGCGTCGGCTGACCGTTTTTTGACTTCCGCACCGGAATCGATACACTCACCGTTATGAGAAATGAGGCCGCAATTCATTGTTACTGAGGTTGCCGATATGAAGAGAACGACTTTTTTCATCCTCTCCTGCGCGCTGTTGTCGGTGTTCCTTTCCTCCTGCGCCTCGGCGCCGGTGGAAGAGGAGGCGCCCAAGAAAAAGAAACAGCTCACCGAAGACGGGAACGACCCCTTCACCGAGCAGACCTTCACCTTCAAGAACGGCGACAAGTACATCGGCGAGGTACAGAACGGTCTCATGGAGGGTCACGGTAAGTACATCTTTCAGGGGGGAAAGATCTACGAAGGGCAGTTCCGCGAGAACAAATTCAACGGCGACGGCGTTCTCACCTTTCCCAACGGCGATGTCTACACCGGCCAGTTCGTCAACGACCAGATGAACGGCATCGGCATGATGAAGTTCAAGAGCGGCAACATCTACGAAGGGGAATTCGTCAACGACGAGGTGCAGGGAAAGGGGGTCTTCCGCTACATCGATGAAACACAGTACAACGGCGAATTCGAGAAGGGTAAGCGGCAGGGCAAAGGGATACTCGCCTATCCCAGCGGAGAGACCTACGACGGCGAATGGGCCGCCGACAAGAAGCACGGGTACGGCGTCTGGAAATATGCGTCGGGCGAGAAATACGAAGGGAATTTAGACGAAGGCGAGATCCACGGCCGCGGCACCTATACCTTCAAGGACGGCAAGGTCTACGAAGGCGATTTCCGGTTCGGCAAGATCACCGGCGAAGGGAAACTGACCTTTCCCAACGGCTGCGAATATGTCGGCGGTTTCAAGAACGGCAAATACTTCGGCAACGGCGTCATGACCTGTCCCGGCGGCATCCGGCAGGAAGGGCTGTGGGACAACAACAAGCTCATCCGCAATGTCGAGAAGGACGACGACGACGAGTCGATCGAGCCCGAAGAACCGGCGACCGGCGGCAAAAAGCCGACCGAATAAGCGCTACCCGTTCCCGGCGGCGGTCTTTTCCAGCAGACCCCGGATATCGCGCATCCCTCTCTTGAAACGGTCGAACCGCTCACCCGTGAGTACCGGCGCGGCGATCATCTTGATACGAAGCGGATTTTCCCACTTCCCCTGCCGTTTGATGCCGAAATGGAGATGCGGGCCGGTGCTCCGGCCGGTGTTGCCGAGCCGCGCGACGATCTGCCCTCCCTTGACCGCATTGCCCGCCCGGGTGGCGAAGGAATTCAGGTGGAGGTAGTAAGTCTCGGTGCCGTCGATATGCCGGATGACCAGTTTGTTGCCCGAAGCGCCGTCCATTCCCGCCGAGGCGACCTTCCCCGCCGCCACCGCGTAGACCGGATCGCCCGACCGGCCGCCGTAATCGACGCCGTTGTGGAGATGGCGCTGTCCGGTTATCGGATGGATGCGGTAGCCGAAGGTCGAGGTGATATGGATGCGGTCGACCGGGAGCCGCAGACCGCTCGATGCGAGCGCCTTGCCGTCGACGGTGTAGTGGGCGTTGTAGGCCGATTTCGGATCGTCCTCCTCATACCAGAAGGTCTCGCGGTGTCCCGCTATCTTGCCGGTGTACGACGCGAAGAGCACCCGGCCGCCGGGAATACGCCGCCCCGTGTAGAACTCCTCCTCGACGAGAATGCGGTAGGTGTCGCCGTTGCGGGCGTCGGTATTGAACGATATCATCCCTTCGAGCGAGTTGTTGACCGCCTGCCGTATCCAAGTGGTCACCTCGGTCCGCTGGGCAAGCGACGCGTTGAGCGTTCCCTGCATCTCCCCGGCGATGATGCGGTGCCGCGTCTCGGTCGGATAGCGGGTGAAGGAATACTCGAATTTTCCCGTCTTTTCACTGCGTATGAGGGTGTGATAGGTAACGATGTTGGGCCGGTAGACAAAACGGGTCACCTTGCCGTTCGCGTCGAACCAGACCCGGAGCGCCTCGCCCGCGTAGAACTTGCTGAAGTCGACCTGATCGCGGATGGCGTTGGATATCTCCAGCACACTCACGAGCGTCATCCCCGGCACCGCCAGCAGCGAATCCTCGAACCCTTTATAGGGCAAGATCCAGCCCTCGATGTAGTCGGTCCGCGCCTGTTCGTCGGGATTCAGCGAGGCGTATCCTATATAGGAAGCATCGGGACTGAGCGATATCTCTTCGCTCGCGGCGACCTCTTCACTTTCATACCAACCGGCAAAGTGACCGGCAAAAGCGAGCATAATAATTAGGGAAAGAAGAGAGAGGCGGAGCAGGCGCCGCCGGGGGTTACCGTCTTTGTAAAAGATGAAACGGTCCAGCCGGCCGGGATTTCGCTGCATCGGCACCTCGTTCTTGTCAGGGGATGCTAGTCGAAACGGCCCTCTTTGTCAACGCTACGACGCCATTTACTGTGCGGTAAGCCTGAGTCCGGCGCTGTGGGCGGCGAATTCGGGGGCGTACATGCACTGTGCCGTCGCGATGCCTGCCGAGTAGTTCCCGGCGAGCGTCACCGTCAGGCGGTATTCCAGCACATAGGTCCCCTTGACGGCGCGGTGGATGAAGAAGTTGGTCGATACATCCTTGGTCACGCGGTAGAACCAGAGACCGTCGCGGTAGTCGTGCCCCGACAGCACATCGACCGGTTCGGTCCCCGCCGGCCGCCCATCCTTGAGATGCAGATATTCCATGTCGCGGTCGACCCGCAGGACGAGCCGCACCGCTATCTTATCCCCTACTTTGAGCGGCGTCTGCTCGGTTATCGGTTCCAGCACCGCGCCGCTGTCGGTCCGTTTCTCGCGCAGTATCTGCCGCTCGATCGAGAGCGGGCTTTGCGCCGCTGTAATTTTATCGAGTTCCTCGAAATACTGCCAATATAAGGCGCCCCACGCCGGTCCCGGATTGGGATTGGCGACCGTCACCTGCGCCATCGCCGGGGTCACCTGCGCGCCGGGCCATGAGGTCTTGAAATAGCCGGTGCCCGCCTCGGGGGTCGGTTCCCCTTCGGCCGGTCCCGCCTTCTTTCCGCCGACCGTAACGGTGGCGAGTTTCGTTCCGGCGAGCCAGTCGCTGCCGCCGTAGAGGAGCGCATAGACCGCATCGGCGGTCGCCTTGGTGGTGCGCCAGTTCTGCACCTGCTTCATCTTGATGAGCCAGGTCTTCATCTTATCGGCCGCGGCGCGGTCCTTCGCCATCTCTTCGAAGGCCTCGATGAGCGCCGCCTGCGTCTCGATGGGGAACTGGAACCAGTAGTAGCCCCCCATGTTTTCCTTCCAGTACATCCCGAGTTCGTCGGAGTAGATCGCCCGCTCCTTGAGCGACGCGACCATCTTCGCCGGGGTCGCGGTGTCGCCGAAGCGGAAGAGCGCCGTCGCGGTGAGCCCCGTCAGGTAGGGGGTCTCCTCAAGCCAGTAGGTGGTCGCCTGCCCCTTCCAGTAATTGAACGCGGTCTGGTGCCCCTCGGCCACCGGGATATCGACGAAGAAACTGCGGGTGTAGAGGTAGTGCCGCTCCAGGTAGGAAATGTGCTTTTTTGTCATATCGACCTTGGCGCGCAGCAACTCCTCATATTCGCGCTGCATCTGCCGGTCGAGATAGCCGACCGCCGCACGGGTCATCCGCTCGATATCGGGACCGGTCGCAACGCCCAGCTTCTTGAGTTTGCCGAGCCCCGCGGTGATGTGCTGGGTGATGTAGCGGTCCTCCGGCAGTCCCGGGAACCACGGCCAGCCGCCGCTCGATACCTGTAGCTGCCGCAGTTTGTTGAGGGCGCTTTTCAGCTCATTGCCCATCCGGTTGAGGTCGAACAGGAGCGCAACGCGCCGTTTGGCGGCCGCTTCGTTCTGCCCGTCGAGCACCCACGGCGTCTCCTGCAGGAGCGCCGACTTGAGTTCCTCGTTCTTCATCAGGTTCGAGTCGAGCGCGGCACTCCCCTTCCACTGGGCGAAGACCTTCGCGATCTTCTCGTTCTTATTCACGATGTGGCTCGCGAGGCTGTTGGCATAGTAGCGCGAGAAGACCTGTTCGGCGCACTCGTAAGGATATTCTATGAGATAGGGCAGCGCCTGTACCGCATACCACGCCGGGTTCGAGGTGAATTCGAGCGTGAGCCGGTGGTTGGTGAGACTCTGCGAGGTGTTGTCTTTCAGTTTCTGCAGGGTGAAGTTCTTCGTCTCCTTGCCGTTGATGGGGAGCGGCAGCGTCTCGGTGACGAGCATCCGGTTGGAGAGGACCGGCAGGGTGTTCTCCTCGCCGTCGCCTTTGTCTCCGGCCTTCGCGACGATGCGCCAGACGACCGGGTCGACGCGCTTTGGGACCGTTATCTGCCACTGCACCGCCGCGTTCCCTTTGGCCGGTGCACTGAACGACGCCTCTTTCCGGGGAACGGCGAAATCGGCGGTGATGTCGGCCATCGTCCGGGCATCCATCAGTTTCAATTCGACCGTGCCATCACGCACCGCGTCGGTCATGTTGCTGATCTTCGCCGAGAGAACAAGGCGGTCCCCTTCGCGCAGGAAGCGCGGCACATTGGGGGCGACCATGATCTCTTTCTGCGTCTTCAGTTCGTTCTTGAGTATCGTCGAGGCGAGATCTTTCGTGTAGGCGAGTCCCAGCATTTTCCAAGTGGTCAGCGCCTCGGGCACCGTGAAGGAGACGGTCAGTTCCCCCTTCTCGTCGGTCATGATCTGCGGATAGAAGAAGGCGGTTTCCTGCAGATTCTTCCGTATCTGGACCGGTGTTGTTGCGGCCTTTTCTCCCGACATCAGACCATTGTCGCCGTTGCGGTCGCGTTTATCGCCACCCATAAAGTCGTCGCCATCCGCCGCATTCTTACTCATGGTGCTCCGTCCGGTAGCCATGACCGGCGCTACGGCGACAGTGCTGTCGGTCGACTTTTCCTCGTCAGCCGCCGTTTCGGCCAACGCCATCCGCATCGCGCCGCCGACACCACGGTTATAGTACCCCGCGTTCTTATAGCGGTAACCGTAGCCGCCGAGGTACATGCCGAAGTAGTTGAGCGCGTCGTCGGTCAGCGACGGCCACGGAACATAGGTGTTCCAGTCGCGTTCGATCGGTGTCGCGTAGCGGATCTGCTGACCCTCGTTGGCAAGCCATTGATAGTGGTAATAATGGTTCGGGAACAGGCTGAAATACCAGCTATGAGGCAGGAAAGCGTCGAGCGATCCGTCGTAGAGCGTCGCCGCGAGTTCGGCCGCCACCGCCTCCCCTTTCGGTCCGGTTATCTTGATGCGCCACTGCTCCTTCTCGCCCGGTTGCAGGGTGCTGCGGAACGAGAGGAACTCGTATTTGAGCTGTTTGTTGCTCCACGGCACCGCGATGGTGCGCATCCCCATGAAACTGCGGCCGTGTTTGAGATAGAGCCAGCGGAAGGCGATGTTGCCGCGGTCGGCCTCGGTCACCGGGATGCGGATCACCCTCTGCGAGCGGTCGAGCGTGACGATGCTTCGCTCCTCTTTCTCGTCCCGCAGGATGTCGAGCACGAGCGTCACCGCATCGGCGCCGGTAGCGAGTACCAGTTCAGCCGTCTCGCCCGGTTCATACAGCTCTTTCGCGACGAAGATATCCTCGTAGAGCGGCCGCGTGAAGGGAGAATCGGCAACCGCACGCACCGGGATGATGCGACGCGTCACGACCGGCTGGCCGAATTTGTCCTGCGCAGTCGCCTCGATGAGATAATCGCCCGCCGGCCATTCCTTCGGCGCCACCGTCATCTTTTTCCCGGCGGCGGTATCGAACGGCTGACGCAGATATTCCTTCTCTTTCTGCCGCTCCGCCGTATCTTCGTCGCCGTAGGGGTCATGCGGGAACTGTTTTATAAAGGCCGCCTTGTCGAGCAGGTAGCGGTCGGGCCGCTCATAGAAAAGCCGTCTCCGCAGGAGCCGTTCGGGATCCTTGAGCCGCGCGATGGTCACTGTTCCTTTCGATGGTTCCGGCTCGCCGCTCATGTTGGTGGTGATCAGGTCCAGTTCGAACGGCGCGCCGCTGAAACCCTGTTGCGCGCCGCCGATAGAAAGATTGAGGGCGCTGTAGGCCGCCTGCACGAAGCGCTCTGCCGGGTGGGTCTCGCCGTTGATGTCGGTCACCTCGGCGTGGATGCGGTAGGAGAAATAGGGCTGCTCTTCTTTCGGTATCTGCTTGTCGGGCCGTGCGGTGAAACGGATCGAGAAGCGGCCGTCGGGACCGCTCACCGTCTCCCCTTTGCCGATCATCGCCTTTTTGCCGTTCCACAGATCGTAGAACCAGCTCCGTCCCCACCAGCCGAAGTAGTACGGGAACCGCACCTCGCGTTCGACATACCACTGCACCTTGGCGTCGGTGAGCGGAGATCCGGCGTAGGACTTCGCGAAACCCTCGACCGTCACCTCGTCGCCGAGCCGGTAACTCCCCTTGGGGGCATCGAGTCCCGTTTCGAACAGCGGCCGCTTGTACTCCTCGACCGAAACGGTGTGATTGCCGGTCTTGCTGCGGATCATCATCCGGCCGTTGAGCGCGCCGCTGGGCGCGGTGAAACTGCCGTGGAAACTGCCGTAGTCGTTGGTCGTCAGGTTCAGGCTCCCCGCCTTCTGGTGGTTCGCGTCATAGAATTCGACCGTATCGCCGCGCCCTTTGACGAGCGTCGGCATCCCCGCCGCATCGTGCTGAATGGTTATCCCTTTAAAATAGATCGTCTGCCCCGGCCGGTAGATGGCGCGGTCGGTGAAAAAATAGGTCCGGGTGACGGCGTGCCGCTCGTTGCGGTACGGATAGCTCCAGAAGGCGCTTTTCAGCCGGTCGCCTCCCTGCGTGACGAGCGCCGTCAGACCGTAGTTGTAGTAACGCCCCTGCGGCATTCCGGTGTGCATGATGCCGTCCTTATCGGTCATGCCGCTCGCGACGAGCCGTTCCTTGTAGCTGGAACTGGAATAATCGTAGGTCGTTTCATACACTTCGACCTTTGCCTGCTGGATCGGGCGGCCGGTCGACCGGTCGGCGACGAAAAATTCTATCTGCAGGGCGTTCACCTGATGTTGGAAGGCGATGCGCGACGAACGGAGGATGACCCAGTTGAGGGCGTTCTTCTCAAAGGAGAACTGCGGATCGGTGCCGCACAAAAGCGCGAAGTCGCCCCGTTCGAGCGGCGGGACCGGCACCTCGACCCGATGTTCGCGCAGATCGCCGTCGTCAGGGAGCGGCACCTGCCATTCGTGGCGCGGCGACAGCGCCGCCAGTTCCTTCGCCGTCTTCTCGGTACTCTCGCCGCCGTAATTGTAGCGTGCCGTCAGTTCATCGGCCCGCGCGGCGGTCAGTTTCACGGTGCGGAAATAGAGCGTCTTGACATTGCGGTATTTGAGGAGCGCGAGCGACGGCTGATCGGGGGAGACCGCCGGCTCCGCCTGCACCTGTATGAACTTGCGGGTCATCTCGGAGGAAAGCGCTTTGCAAAGTTTGTCCCCCTCGCTGTCGGGCCACTTGAGCGACACCACGCCGCATTTCTCGAAGGCCCGCGTAAGCCCCATCTTGCCGCTCTCCGGCATCCCTTCGCGCCATTTATTCCCCAGCTCGTGCCACAGCCGCGCCAGCTCATAGCCGATGTTCGCCGCCGCCTGCTGCGACCCGTACTGCTGTTCCATGAGCATCAGCGTCTTTTCATAAAGATCGTCGACTTTGTCGAATACCGCGATGCCGCGGACAAAGGCGAGCCGCTTGAGCTCGATGTTAATGAGCGCCGCCGTATCTCTGTCGCGCAGATGGGCACGGGTCAGTTCCTGCAGTATCGTCAGGGCATGCCACGCGGTCGCGCTTTTGTCGGTGGCCGGTATCGGCAGGAGGGCGAACCGTTCGGCAGGCATCAGATAGTCGGTGTTCGCCGCCTCGAACGGCGTCGCACTCTGGGCGATACTGCTTTCGTCGTTCATGAAGAAATCGACGGCGCGGTGGGCGATGAGATCATACAACGACGGCCGCAGCGTCCGCTCTCGCGTCCCTTTCGTCAGCACCTCGTCCAGCAGTTCTATCTTTATCTCGCGCAGTTTCGGCCCGTTCGCGAGCGCGGCGTGGTGGTGCGCCGCGATGCGGTCCATCAACTTGCGCAGGCTCCAAGTCGCGATGTCGCTCTCGGTCGCCGTGGTGTCGGTCCGTTCGTAGAAACGCCACCGGTTCATCTGGAAGTAACCCTCGTACAGGTCGGCCGCGATGGAGTGGAGCAGGTTCTTTTCGGGGAACTGCGCCGCCGCTATTTCCTTCTCCATCTCGGCGATGAGGGCGGGCGGCTGTTTCTCGCCGATCCGCTGTTCGAACTTCGTCCGCTGGATGAGCGCTTTGACGATCTGCGGCACATTGTGAGAGGCGCGCGCCGCGTCGAGTATCGCCGTCACCGTCTCAAGCGCCGTGCGCGGCTTTCCCTCCTTTTCGGCCGCCGCGACCTTCTTCCAGTCGGCGGCGTGATCGTCATAATGGTCGGGAGCGGTGAAATCGATATCGGGTATCAGTTCATCGGGCAGTATCTGCGGATCGGACCCCACCGGGGCGCTCTTGTTCCCGCCGCACGCGGCAAGGAAAAGGACCGAAAAGGCGAGGAGCAGGATGCGCCGTCCGTTCATGATGATACCCCGCTTGCAAAAGACCGTGGTGGAACGATCGCTGACTTATAAATTGTTCAGAATGCTCTTGATGTCGGCTTTGTCGGATCCCTTGAGCCGCGCGCCAAGCGCCTTTTGATAGTATTCCTTCGCTTTGCCGTTCTGACCCTTCGCCTGATAGGCCGAGCCGAGACCGTAGTACGCCTCGCCGTCGCCCGGGTCTATCTCGACCGCCTTTATGAACAGCTCTATCGCGCCGTCGTTCTCGCCGCCGTCAAGAAGGGCCCATCCTTTTTTGATGAAACCCCGCGCCGATCCTTTGCCCGGTGCCGCCTGTTTCGGGGCCGGCGCCTGCCGCGGCGCGGGAGCCGCTTTTTTCGCCGATCCCTTCGGCGCCTGCCGCTGCATCTGTGCCTCCTGTTCCTTGACCAGATCGCTCTTCGCCGGTTCGGCGGCGGGAGCAGCCTCCTTCACGGCCGGTTCCGGAGCCGGAACGGGCTGTTCCGCCTCGACCGCCGGGGCGTCGGGCGCGCGTTCCGCCTTCACTTTGTCATCGCCGCTGCTCTTGAACAGGATGAGGGCTATGATCGCGATGCCGGCGATGGCGGCGATGGCGGCGATGATCTTCATGTTTATCTTCAACGGCTGTTTCGGTTTTTCGTCGTCGTCCTCGAACAGCTTATTGAATTCGTCATCATCATCTTTTTTCGGCGCCGGTTTGGGCGCCGGTTTCGGTTCGGGCTTCGGTTCGGGCTTCGGTTCGGGTTTCGGCTCGGGCTTCGATTCCGGTTTAGGTTCCGGCTTCGGCTCGGGCTTCTGTTCCGGTTTGGGCGCCGGTTTCGGTTCCGGTTTCGGCTCGGGCTTTGGCTCCGGTTTGGGCGCTGGCTTAGGTTCCGGCTTCGATTCCGGTTTCGGTGCCGGTTTGGACTCCCCCTTCCCTTTCGGTTTTTCCTCGGGCGGTTTCGCGGCGGTGACGATCTGCTCCTGCCGCTCCGGGATCCCCTCGGCGAGCATCATAGTCTTTTTCGGTTCACGGCTCTCTGCGGTCACCGCACCGGGAGCTATCGTCGCCTTGGTGCGCCGTTCGGCAAGAAGATTGCGGATCGTTTCGAAACTGGTTATCGGGAACCAATCGATACCGTTGTGCGAGACCTCGTCGGCGTCGCTCACCTCACCGTCCCGTATCTTGCCCGTGAGTTCGCGGACATCGGCTATGCGGAAAATGCGGCCGCCCGGCAGCCGGACCAGCGAATCGACGAAGAAGGATGCTTCGTCGGTCCCCTGCTGACCGGCCTGCTCGAAATGCGTGCTGAGCTGGACGATAGCCGAAAGCGCCTGCCACTGCTGGCCGTCGAACGAGACCTCGTCGCGCGGCGTCACTTCGCGCCGCTCGATGCGGTCTTCAAGGTCGTCGAACCCGCGCAGTTTGAATATGATACCGGTCGGTTTACGGATCAGGGCATTGTCGAAACGGGCCGCAAAGGAGGTTTCCTGCACCGCGGGGGCATCGCCCTCGACAACGAAAAATGCGTTACAGTTCTTGCACTTGACCTGCGCCCCCTCGGGCGGGATATTGGCGGGTCGGCGGTACTGCACACCGCAGGAAGGACAGGTAATGACCGAGTTCTGTTCCATAAGAGACTCCCGTTCACAGCGAGCCGATTTTAGTGCATCACTCCGGTCAAGTCAAATAAATATACTCTAAAATATGTCATTTCCGGCCGGTGCGGTCTTTTATCGAAAGTGAAACGGCCGAGTCTTCATGTTCCTTTATCTAACGGCCATGTAAGATGGAGCGGTGAATAAATATTTTAACAAAGGGGTTGACATCGCGTTTCGTTTCGGTTATATTTCACTTGATTCATTTGCCACTTTAATTGAGGGGCCTGCAAGGGGCAAAGTGGCTTCAATTGGCTCTTGCCAAGTTCACTTTTTTTCTTTCAAACCTGCCCTGCCCCTCATTCCTTTTTTTTATCCGGCGGCGGAGAAACTTGACTCGCCTCCGCCTTTGCGTCATCATCGCCCCGTCTTGAAGTTCTCTAACAACGCAGGGAGTATGCGATGAAAGATCCGAGACTGGAAAAGCTGGCGAAGAATTTGGTCCGTTTCTCGTGCCGCGTCAAGAAGGGGGAGAATGTCCTCATCGAGGTAAAGGACGAGTCGGCCAAACCGCTCGTCGAGGCACTCATCGAAGAGATACAGGCGGCCGGCGCGACCCCCTTCGTCAATCTCTACGATCAGCGCATCATGCGGAAACTCATCGGCGGCGCGAGCGACGCGTGGTTCGACATCATGAAGGAGGTCGACCTCCTCAGGATGAAGAAGATGCACGCCTTCATCGGCATCAATGGCCGTAACAATTCCTACGAGTTCTCCGATATCCCGGGCCCGAAGATGAAGAACTACATGCAGAAATATGTCCAGCCGGTCCATTTCGACCAGCGCGTCAAACACACCAAGTGGTGCATTCTCGCCTACCCGAACCCCTCATATGCGCAGGGTTCGACCATGTCGACCGAGGCGTTCGAGAACTTCTACTTCAATGTGACGACGCTCGACTACGCCAAGATGGACAAGGCGATGGACCCGCTGGTGAAGCTGATGTCGAAGACCGATAAAGTCCGTCTCTTGGGGCCCGGCCGCACCGACCTCTCGTTCTCGATCAAGAAGATACCGATCATCAAATGCGCCGGCCAGATGAACATCCCCGATGGCGAGGTCTTCACCGCGCCGGTCAAGGATTCGGTCAACGGCGTTATCGAGTACAATACCCCGACCGTCTATCTCGGCAAGAAATTCGAGAAGGTCATCCTCACCTTCAAGAAGGGGAAGATCGTGAAGATCGAGGGCGACAATGTGCCGAAGCTCGAAGAGATATTCAACAGCGATCCGGGCGCCCGCTATGTCGGCGAATTCGCCATCGGCGTGAATCCTTATGTCGTCAAGCCGATGGTCGACATCCTCTTCGACGAGAAGATCGCCGGCTCGATCCACTTCACCCCCGGCAACTCTTACGACGAAGCGCCCAACGGCAACCACAGTCAGGTCCACTGGGATCTGGTCATGATACAGACGCCCGAATACGGCGGCGGCGAGATCTGGTTCGACGGCAAGCTCGTCCGCAAGGACGGCCTGTTCGTCCTCAAGGAACTGAAGGGACTCAACCCCGAGAACCTCAAGTAAGCCGGCCCGCCGGCGGGTGACCCGATGCAGGCCGACCGCCGCTTCATGCGCGACCACATCGAAGAGCTGCTCTCCATCGAGCGCGAAAGCTTCGCCGATCCGAAGAACGGCAATATCTTCACCTCGCTCTACGACGACGCGGCGGCTCACATGCACTACTTCGTCGCGCAGGATGAGAACGGGACGATCGGCGGTTATCTCCTGCTGTCGCTCGCGGCCGACGAGGCGGAGATCATCAATATCGCGGTCCCGCCCGCCCTGCGGCGGCGCGGCATCGGGGTCGCGCTTGTCGACGAGGCGCTTGCGTTCGCCGCGGCTCACGACGCGACGGCATGCTATCTGGAGGTACGCGCAAGCAACCTCTCGGCACGCCGGCTCTACGAAAAAATGTCGTTTAATGTTGTGGGCGTGAGAAAAATGTATTATAGTGCGCCGTCCGAGGATGCGATAGTCATGCGCCGGACGCTGGAGGCCCCGTGCAAAGATCGATAGTGACCAAGATAGCCGACCTGATGCAGGTGTCGAGCGACTCTTTCCTTCTGGCGGCGCCGTTCGAATCCGAGCCGCTGCCGGGGCAGTTCGTGATGCTCTCCTTCGGCGACGGCCGCACCGACCCCTTCCTTCCCCGCCCCATATCGATATTCGACTGGGACGACGGAATGCTCACGCTCCTCATCCGGGTGGTCGGCCGCGGGACGCTGCTCATGGCGCATCAGGCGGTCGGGATGCCGGTTCGGGTGACCGGGCCGCTGGGCAACTCGTTCCCCGATGAGGCGGGGCGGGTCTTTTTCATCGGCGGCGGCATCGGCATCGCGCCGCTCTACTACGCCGCGAAACGGTCGACGGCAAAGAATAAAGCGTTCATACTCGGCTTCCGTTCGGCCGAACAGAGTTATCTCACCGACGACTATCTCAAGGTGGCCGACACCCACTTCGTGAGCGACGACGGATCGCTGGGCGTGAAGATGTTCCCGCACGAGAAACTCGACGCGCTGGTCAAAGCGGGCGAAAAACCCGATCTGGTCATCGCCTGCGGACCCGAAAAGATGATGGCGGCGGTCCACGAGGTGGCGAAGAAACACGGCATACGCGACCACCATTCGCTCGAATCGCGGATGGGCTGCGGCATCGGCGCCTGCCTCGGCTGCCGCGTCCAGATGCCGGGCGCATCGGTACTCGTCTGCAAGGAGGGTCCGGTGTTCGACGGCTCTATTTTTGAGGAGAAAAAGTGACCGACCTGCGCGTACACATCGGCAAAACGACGCTCAAGAACCCGATACTGACCGCCTCGGGGACCTTCGGCTACGGTCCCGAGTTCGAACCCTACCTCGATCTCAACGCCCTCGGCGGCTTCTGCACGAAGGGGATATCGCTCGAACCGCGTCCCGGCAATCCCGGCATTCGCATCGTCGAGACGGCGTCGGGCATGCTCAACTCCATCGGGCTTGAGAACTGCGGCTCGCGCGTCTTCCTCGACGAAACGATGCCGAAGATCGCCCACTACGACACCGCCATCATCGTCAATTTCTACGCCTATACCGAAGAGGATTTCGTCAAACTCGCGGCGGTTCTTTCGGAGAACGAGCGTATCGACGCGCTCGAGATGAACCTCTCGTGCCCCAATGTCAAACAGGGCGGTAGCGCCTTCGGGGCCGATCCGAAACTCATCGAATCGCTCACCGCCGCGGTGCGGAAGGTGACGACCAAGACGCTCATCGTGAAACTCTCGCCCAATGTCACCGACATCACCGTCACGGCGCGCGCCGCCGAAGCGGGCGGTGCCGACGCGGTATCGCTCATCAACACGCTCGTCGGGACGGCGATAGACCGCCGGACCCGCCGCTTCATCCTCGGCAATAAAGTGGGCGGCCTGTCGGGCCCGGCGATAAAGCCGGTCGCCCTGCGGATGGTATGGCAGACGGCCAAAACGGTGAAGATCCCGGTCATCGGGATGGGCGGCATCGCGACGCTGGGCGATGTGCTCGATTTTCTCATCGTCGGCGCCCGCGCCGTGCAGGTCGGATCGGCCAATTTTGTCGATCCCGGCATCGCGCAGACGCTCGCCGAAGGGCTCGACCGCTATCTCGCCGACCGCAAAGAAACGCTCGATCAGCTCATCGGATCGGTGCAGGAATGACGGTGCGGTTGTTCTGCATCGCCCTCCTCGCGCTTTTCATCGCCGCCTGCGCCGACCCCTACGGCATCTACCATAAAGTGCGCGACAAAGAGGATCTGCAGAAGATATCGCTCCTCTATCAGGTGGACATTGACAAACTGCGGGCCGCGAATACCATGGGCCCCGCCGACGAGGTGAAGACGGGCGACTACCTGTTCGTACCGGGCGTCAAGGCCCCCTCCGACGGAAAAGTGAAAAGCGTTCTTTCACAAAAGAAAGATACGGGCACGACGGTGGGCACCGGCAAACAGGCACTCGCGACGACCCACGGCGCGCAGGGGAAACAACTCAAAGCGACCGGCGACGCGAAGTTCATCTGGCCGCTCAAAGGGGTCGTCACCTCGCCCTTCGGCGTCCGCAACGGCACTATGCACGAAGGTATAGACATCAGCGTGCCGGAAGGGACCCCGGTGGTCGCGGCGGGCGACGGCAAGGTGATATTCGCGGCCGACCACGGCGGCTACGGCAATGTGGTCATCATCCAGCACGCCGACAACTACTTCTCCGTCTATGCCCATAACAGCAAACTGATCGCGCAGGAGGGTCAGACGGTCAAGCAGGGAGACAAGATAGCGATCTCCGGCAACACCGGGCGCTCCTCCGGCCCGCATCTCCACTTTGAAGTGCGCATCGGTTCCAAACCGCAGGACCCGATGCCGTTCCTTCCCCGGGCGGCCCCATAGCTCAGATGGATAGAGCGGCGGATTCCTAATCCGCGTCTGCCGCAGGTTCGACTCCTGCTGGGGCCACCAACTTCTTTGATCTTAAGCGATATTATTCAGGAAAATGTTCAGAGCGGGCAGGCGTAATCGATGAGGCAACCGGCCGCGTCGTAGATCGGTTCGGGCTTCATGTTGCCGCAGTCGGGCATCATCAGGTCGATGGCGGGACAGCCGGGATCGGTCGGGTCGGTCGGCGCACCGCCTTCGCAGGTCCACTCTTTCACGCAGCCGCGCTCATCGTATATCGGCACCATCTTGGTCCCGTCGGCGCAGTAATCCTCGGGATTGGGCATCCCGACCGGGCAATCGGGGTCGCCGTAGATGCACTCGCCGTTCATGCAGACCATCACGCCGTTCTCCGCGCCGCAGTCGGCGTCGGTGTTGCAGTAGACCGGATCGGTGTAGTCGACGCATTCGAAAGCGACATGACAGCCGGTCGCCGCATCGTACACATACTCTATCTTGCCGTTAGGGCAGAAATCGGGGGCGGGATAGGCAAGATCGGGACAGTTCGGGTCATTGTACCAGACGCACTCGAAACCGATGAAGCAGCCCTTCTCGTCGATTATCTTGTTGGGATAGGAACCGTCCTCACAGAAAGGCTCCTCTATCATGACATCGGGGCACGGGTAGGACGGTTCGCCGATGCATTCGCCCCAATAGGCCACGCCGACACCCGCGATCTTCGCGAAGCACTCGTTGTCGTAGGTCCAGCCGTCGGTGCCGCAGACCGGGTCCCACACCATCGGGCAGGCCGGTTCGGTGCCGTTGTATTCGCACTTCATCCCCAGCACGCAGGAACGGCCGAAGTCGATGATGAAGAGCGGGCGCCCCATCTCGGGACGGCAGGTATCGAAGTTAAGACCGATGATCTCGGGGCAGAGCGGCATCGCGCCGTAGCCGCCGTCGGGCTGGCCGGGATCGCCCGGGACCGAGCCGCCGCCGCAGTCGGTGATCACGCCGTCGCCGTTCATGTCCATCCCGTCCTTCTCGCACGGCGAGCCGTCGGGGGCGGTGTTGTTGTCGGGGGTCGTGGTGGTCGTGCCGTCACCGTTCTCGGTGTAGTTCTTGTAGACATCGAACAGGACCTGACCGGTCGTCTTCGCGCCGTTGGGGGCCGGATCGGTCTCTTCGCCGCAGGCGATAAGGAACAGCGCGGCAAGCGCCGCCAGCATAACGATCATTTTCATGGCTTTCTCCTTTTCGGTTATCATCTCTGAACGCTCCACTTTTTACCGGTTGTGACGGAACGGGGTCGCCTCTCTAGTGCCACCATTGTAGCCTATTTATTGGGAAGTCAACAGAATATTTATGGATATTACTGAAATAGCGGGCCTTTTCGACCGGCGGGTCACATCGGCTTGGCGTTCTTCTGTTCGAGCAGATCGATCACCGCCTGCTGGCCGAGCCGCTTGGCAAGCAGCAGCGGGGTATCACCGGCGTTGTCGGACATATCGATCTTGGCACCTTTGTCGAGCAGGAGTTTTATCGTGGTGACATTGCCGGAAGGGATGAGGTAGAACAGCGCCGTCTTGCCGGAGGTCGTTTCGCGGGCGTTGACATCGGCACCCGCCTCGGCAAGAAGGGTCACGATGGGATGGAACCCGTAGCTGGCGGCGATAAGGAAGGGGGTCCACCCGCCCGCCACCGTCTTCTGTTCGAGCGCGACCTTCTTCGAAAGGAGCAGTTTCACCAGCGTCTGGTCGCCCGCCTGCGCGGCGTAGTAGAGGATGCTCGCGCCGGAGGTGTCGACGAAGTTGATGTCGGCCCCTTTCGCGATGAGCATCTCGGCCATCGCCGCCTTGCGGTAGGTGACCGCCTCCTTGAGCGGCGTGTAGCCGTCGGAGGACTGGAAGTTGACCTCGGCCCCCTTCGACAGGAGATATTCGACCATCGGCTGGAAACCGGAGCGGGCGGCAAGCTGCAGCGGCGTGTAACCGCTCGGGTCCAGTTCGTCCACGGCGCGGCCCCCGTCGACCAGCTCCTTCACCTTTTTGAGATCGTTCTTCTGCACGGCGTAGGCGAGCGATTCCTTGTCGACCGTCCCGTAGTCGCCGTAGTAGGGATCGTTGTAGAGATTCCCGTAGACGCCGCCGCCGGTGTTCAATGTCTTCGCCTTGTTGAAGCCGTCCTCGAAGCCTTTCGCGTAGGCCTCGCCGTAGGTCTTGGCGTAATCGGCGGTCACCGGGACGCTCTGGCAGGCGGCCAGGAACGCGGCGACGCAGACGGCAATAATGAACGACGGTCTCATGTTACCCTCCTTCGCGCTGTAGTGATGCTGGTGCAGAGTATCGCCGGGCAGGACCGGGTCAGCGGTCATTGCCGGGAAAGATGTCGTCGGTCTCGGTGAGTTCCATGCCGAGCGCCTCAAGTATCTTGCGCTTGGTCGCCATGCGGCAGGCGTAGCCTTTCTCGATGCGGTCAAGCGTCACGAGCGATATCTCGGCGTTGCGGGCGAGTTCGGTCTTGCTGATGAGATTGCTCTCGCGGTATTCCTTCAGCCGGTTGGCCGCCCGTTGTTCTTTTGTGTTGGTCGTCATTTCCCACCGTGTATGAGCCGTTGTGCGGAAGTCATTCTATGCGTGCCGTGCCGTCAAGTCAAGTTCGCTGGGTTCTTTTTTTCACCGCCGAAGAAGGCGAGGAGCGATTTCGCGATGATGGTGAACATCAGCGACTCGCGCGAGTTGATGGTCGGCACCACCCCTTTCCAGTAGAGCCGCAGGAAATGCTCCCCGCCCGCCGGGATGTCGAGGAAGTTGACCGGGTCCTTGTCGCCCGATTCGAACAGCGTCTCGCCCTCGCCGGTGATGAATGCGAACCCCTGTATCGGCAGGGAGAAGATGAGTTCCTCCATCTCGCGCAGCGGTATATGCGACAGCCGTTGGATGAGTATCTTTTCGAGCATGTCCTCGGTGCGGTTCTCGCTCCCCGTGCGGTGTTTGCTGAGGAGCATGTCGAGGTAGCCGAGCCGCGTGATGAGGACCACGACCACGACCGAGAAAACGAGTATGATGAGGAACGCCTCGCGGTCTTTCAGGAATATCGAGAAGAGAGCAAGCGCGGTAAAAAGGACCGTGATGCCGTAGAGCGATATGACCACGCGCCGCTGGTTCCATCCCTTCGACAGGAGTATGTGGTGGATATGCTGGCGGTCGGCCATGAACAGCGGCTGATGGCGGAGGAACCGCCGGACGAAGGCAAGCGTCGTATCGAGTATCGGCACCCCCATCGCGACGATGGGCACGAGCACCGAGACAAGAGTGGAGTGCTTCGACGCCCCCTTGAGCGAAAGGACGGCGAGGATGAACCCGATGAACATCGAACCCGAATCGCCCATGAATATCTTGGCCGGGTTGAAATTGTAGACCAGAAAGCCGACGACGGCCCCGGCGAGCGCGGCCGAAATGAGGGCGACGAACGGAATATTGTTGTGAAGCGCGAGGATGAGTATCGTGATCGAAACGAAAAAGGCGATACCGGAGGAGAGGCCGTCCATCCCGTCGATGAGGTTGAAGGCGTTTATGATGCCGACGATCCAGAGGACCGTTATCGGCAGGGAGAACCAGCCGAAATGAATAACGCCGCCCGGCAGCGATATCTGTTCGATGGAAAAGCCGAGGTAATAGGCGGTCACCGCCAGCGCTATCTGGAACAGGAACTTCCAGCGGGCCGCCACCCCCTTGATATCGTCGAGCAGGCCCAGTCCGCTGATGAGCAGGCCGCCGCCGATGATGATGAGCGGGTTATAGAGCGAACTGAAGAAGACCTCGGAGACATTGTTGTGGTAAAAGTAGAGCAGGACCAGCGGAAAAAGCGTCCCGATCGAGATGCCGACACCGCCGATGCGCGGTATGCGCCCCCGGTGGATGGTGCGCCGGTTGGTGATGTCGACGAACCCCCATTTCCGCCCATAATGTATAAGGATAGGGGTGACCACCACGAGAAATGCGAACGATATGAGGAACGCGGTCAGATAGGTTTTCATCGATCATCCCACAGAAAACACACTGTCATCATAATAAACCGGTACGAAAAAGCAACTTCGGGAACACGAGGGAGTCGCCCGGGTTGACTCTCCCCCGCCGACGCGCTATAGTGACCCGTTCTTTGGAGGGAAAAGAGATGCTCCGCGCCTTCCTCATTCTGCTGTCGCTGTTCTGTGCCGGCTGTTTCTCCACCCCCGACGGGAATGGGGAAAGGGACGACGATCAGACCGACAATCAGACCGATCAGACCGATCAGGCGGATCAGCCTGACAGCAAAGAAAAGGACGAAAAGGACGAAAAGGACCTAAGGGACGAAGACGAAGAAAAAGACGAAGATCAGACCGATCAGCCTGACCTGAGCGAAGTCGAAGGTTCCGATCCGCCTGATGAGGATCTGCCCCTCCCCGATGTCGATACCGTCCCGCTCCCCGCTGTTGAGGTCCTGTTCGACGACCAGATACGGGCGAAGGTGCTGGCGGAACTCGACGCGGCGCAGGAGTCGGTCCGGTTCGTCGCCTACACTTTCAGCGATACCGGGGTGATGACGAAACTCAACGGTCTGAAGGCGGACGGGGTCGATGTGCGCGGCGTCATCGGAACGCCGGTCGAGGCGGGAACCCCCTCCTTCCCTCTGAAGATATACGAGGAAACCGGCGACGGCATCGTCCATGAGAAGTTCTTCATCATCGACGGCGCGACGGTGCTCCTCTCCTCCGCGAATATCAGCTATCAGAACATTAAAAACTTCCTTGTGGTATTCCGCGACGCGGCCGCTTTGGCGGATAAACTCGCCTACGAATTCGACGAACTCGACGCGGGACGGCGCGGCGCGGCGAAGTCAATCCCCTGCGCCGACGGTTGCGCGGTGGCGGGCGGCGAACTGGTTGTCACTCCGGCCTCGTGCGACAACCTTGCCTCCCTGCTGGATTCGCTCGCCGGCGGCAGTGAGGCGTGGCTCGCGATGTACACGCTGACCGACGGCGCGCCGATGTACGACGAACTGCTGGCGTTGCCGGACAGAGGGATAACCCTCCACGTGATGCTCGACGACTGGGACACCGGCGGCGATCCGGCCAACCAGACCGCCTTCGATGCACTCGATACGGCCGGGGCGGCGGTCGCCTACTACGACGGTTCGATGGTGTTCCATCACAAGTTCTTCGTCACCGGCGACACCGTCGAATTCGGCTCGATGAACTGGACCTATTCGGGCTGTCAGAAGAACGACGAATTCTATTTCGTCACCGATGACCCGCTTCTGGTCGCCCCTTTTCTCGACTACGCGCAAGGACTCTGAAATGGTAAGATGCCTCCTGCTTTTTATCTTCATCTTTTTTATGAGTCCGGCGCAAGCCGCGGTGCAGACCGGGCTCGATGTGCTCGAAGCGCGCGGGTTCGACCGCCTTGCCGGGAAACGGGTGGCGCTCGTGGTGAACCATACCGCCCGCGACGCCGCCGGGAAACACATCATCGACCTGCTCATCGACGGAAAAAAGACGACGGTCGTCCGCATCTTCACCCCGGAACACGGCCTGACGGGGCTCGCCGACGAGGCGGTCGCCGACGGCGCCTGCCGCGACATCCCGGTCGTTTCGCTCTATGGCAAGGAGAAAAAACCGCGACCCGAACTGCTCGCCGATGTCGATGTGGTGGTGTTCGACATGCAGGATGTCGGCGCCCGTTACTACACCTATCCGGCGACGCTCGCCTACACCCTTGAGGCAGCAAAGGCGGCGGGGAAAAAAGTGATCGTCCTTGACCGCCCCAATCCGACCGGCGGCGATATCGTCGCGGGCTTCGTACCGCCCGCCGAACTGACCGGAAAGTTTACGAGCCTCTATCCGATACCGACCCGCCACGGGATGACCATCGGCGAGCTCGCCCGGCTTTTCAACGACCATTTCGGCATCGGCGCGACGCTTGAGGTGATCGCGATGACGGGGTGGACGCGGACGATGCGCTGGAACGATACCAGCCTGCCGTGGGTTCCACCGTCACCCAACCTGAGGAACCCCGATGCGGCGCTCATCTACGCCGGGATGGGATGGCTGGAAACGACGAATCTATCGGTCGGCCGCGGCACCGAAGCGCCCTTTTTCATCTACGGTGCGCCGTTCATCAACGGGGCGAAGCTCGCCGCCGCGCTGAAGAAACAGTTTCCCGCCGGGGTAACGGCCGCGCCGCTGAGATTCATCCCGACCGACAAGCTCCACCGCCACTTCGGCAAGGAATGCGGCGGTATCCGCCTGACGGTGAGCGACCTGAAAAAGGTCGACACCTTCCAGCTCGGATTGGTGCTGATGAGAGCGCTTTTTGCCATCACCCCCGAATTCGATCCGACCACCGACTTCGCCCTGAGCATGGGAAAAGCGGGCATCGATGGACGGCTGAAAAAGGGAGAGTCGGTCAAAACGATACTCGCCGAAGCGAAAGCGGACTGCGAGAAATTCAAGGAAATACGGAAGAAATATCTGCTGTACTAGACCCTTCTCAGGACCGTGCTACCCCACGACAGGCCGATGCCGAACCCACAGATGAAATAGGTCTTGCGGCTCTTGTCGTGCAGTTCTTTTTCAAGAATGATGGGGATCGAACTCGACACCGTGTTGCCGTAATCGCGGCAGTCCCATGGCATCTTGCTTTGGTCGATATCGGTATATTCGCAAAGCACTTTGTGCATGAAACGGCTCGCCTGATGCATGACCCACCGGTCTATCTCGTCCTTTTTAAGGCCGTTCTTCTCGAGCGTCTGGCGGACATTTTCGGGGACATACTTCGCGACGAACTTCACGACCGCCGAGCCGTTCATGTAGAGCCAGCCGTCGACCAGTTTGATGTCGCGCCATTTTTCACTGTTGTTACCGAAGACATATCTGCCGGGAACGAGCACCGGATCGTCGGTGATGTAGGTGGCCGTCGCGGCATCGCCGAAGAGGAGCGAGGTGTTTTTGTCCTCCGGGTTGACGCACTTGGTGTAGGGGTCGGCGGCGATGAGCAGCCCTCGCGTCATCCCGTTCTCCTTCATGAAGCCGGTGATGACCGACAGTCCGTACATGAAGCCGGAACAGCCGAGCGGGATATCGAACGAGGCGCAGGTATAGGGCAGGCCGATCTTCTCGTGCAGTATCGTCCCGGCGTGCGGCATCCGGACATCGGGATTCTGCGTCACGAAGACGAGCACCTCGATCTTCGAGCGGTCGATGTCGATCTTCGAGGCGAGATGCCGGAACGCCTTGAGGCCCATGTCGGTCGTATCTTCATCCGCATCGCGGACCGCGTGACGGTCAACACCGATCTTGTCGTGCAGGAAGGCATCGTCGATGCCGTACTTTTCCTTCTTGGTGTGATTGTCCTCCCGGCCCGCCGGGATGTAAACACCGATTTCCTTGATACCGAGCATTGTTAGACCTCTTTTCTGTACTCAGAGTTCAAAAAACGACCGGAAACCGGTTGCCACCCTATAACGAAAAAAAAATTTGTCAAGAAAGCTGACTTAACAAAAACTGTTATCTAACAAAACTGAACTCGGGTGTGCACTGGGCACACCCGAATATCTTAGAAGCCGTGCTCGGCGAGTTTCTTGAGGCGCTCCCAGCGATCCTTGAGGTCTTCGCGGAGGAGCTGGTGCAGTTTCTTCGCCTCGTCGGGGAACTGTTTTTCGAGCGTTTTGAAGCGGACCTCGTTATTGATGATCTCCTGCACATCCTTGGTCGGCTCCTTCATGTCGAGTTGGAAGCAGTTCTTCCCTTCCTTCTTGAGGTCGGGATGATAGCGGTAGAGCGGCCACAGGCCGGTCTCGACCGCCAGCTTCATCTCTTTCTGCGAGTGAGACATATCGATGCCGTGGTTGATGCAGGGGCTGTAGGCGATGACGATGGAGGGACCGTCGTAGGTCTCGGCTTCGATCAGCGCTTTGAGCGTCTGGTTCTGGTTCGAGCCCATCGCGACCGAGGCGACATAGATGTAGCCGTAGGTCATCGAGATCAGGCCGAGGTCCTTCTTGCGCATCTTCTTGCCGGTCGCGGCGAATTTCGCCACCTGACCGAAGTGCGAGGCCTTCGATGCCTGACCGCCGGTGTTCGAGTAGACCTCGGTGTCGAGCACGAGCACATTGATATCCTCGCCCGATGCAAGGACATGGTCGAGCCCGCCGTAACCGATGTCATAGGCCCATCCGTCGCCGCCGACGATCCAGACCGACTTCTTGACGAGGTAGTCGGCCATGTCGAGCACCTCGTCCACCATCGGATCGTCGCACGCTTCGCGGGTGAGCGCCTCTTCGATCTTCGGCGCCAGTTCGCGGGTCTTATCGGCGCTCTTCTTATTGGTTATCCATTCGGTGAAGAGCGCTTTGGTCTCGGACGAAAGCTCGCAACCGCAGGTGCAGTCGGCGCCGTCCTTACAGCCGCAGTCGCAGTCGTCGTCGCAGTCGCACTTGAGTTCGAGCAGTTTTTTCATCAGCATCTCGAGCCGGTCGCGTTTCTGGCGGATGGCCAGCGCCATCCCGTAGCCGTGTTCGGCGTTGTCTTCGAACAGCGAGTTGGCCCACGCGGGGCCGAAGCCCTTATGGTTGGTGCAGTACGGTATCGTCGGGGCGGTGCCGCCGTAGATGGAGGAGCAGCCGGTCGCGTTGGAGACGACCATCCGGTCGCCGAAGAGCTGGGTGAGCAGTTTCACATAGGGGGTCTCGCCGCAGCCGGCGCAGGCGCCCGAGAATTCGAAGAGCGGCCGGCGGTACTGCGAACCGGTCACCGTGTCGGCCTTCATGAGATTGTCGCGGACCGGGACATGGATCGAGAAATCGTTGTTCTCGGCCTCGACCGCCGCTATCTCGTCGAAGAAGACCATGTCGAGCGCTTTTTTCGGCGCGGGGCAGACATCGGCGCAGTTGCCGCAGCCCTGACAGTCCATCGGGTAGACCTGCATGCGGTATTCGTAGCCTTCGAACGCCTTTCCTTTGGGCTTGATGGTCTCGAAGTTCTGCGGGGCGGCCGCCTTCTCTTCGGCGTTGAGCAGCACCGGCCGGATGGCGGCGTGCGGGCAGACGAAGGCGCACTGGTTGCAGGTGATGCAGTTACCGGCGTGCCACTTGGGCAGTTTGAGAGCGACGCCGCGCTTCTCGAACTTCGAGGTGCCGGTCGGGAAGGTACCGTCGGAGTTGAAGCAGGAAGAGGGCAGGAGATCGCCCTTCATCTTGGCGATGTTGCCGATGACCGTCTCGACGAACCACTGTTCCTCGACATCGGCGTAAGGTTCGTGGACCTTCTTGATGTCGATGTCGGTGTCGGCGGCGGCAAGCCATTTTTTAGCATCGTATTTGAGCTCATGGAGCGACGCAACACTGCGGTCGATCGCGTCGAAGTTCATCTTGACGACCTTTTCACCCTTCTTGCCGTAGGTCTTCTCGACCGCTCCCTTGAGGTATTTGACCGCCTCGTCGAACGGTATGACATTGGCGAGCTTGAAGAAGGCGGTCTGCATGACCATGTTGATACGGCCGCCCAGCCCGATCTCGTCGGCGATCTTGACGGCATCGATGAGGTAGACCTTCGCGTTCTTCTTCGCGATGTCGCGCTTGAGCGACGCGGGCAGTTTCTCTTCGAGTTCATCCTTCGACCACGAGGTGTTGAGGACGAAGGTGCCGTTCTGTTTGAGCCCTTCGGTCAGGTCGTAGAGGTAGACATAGGCCTGACGGTGGCAGGCGATATAGTCGGCGTCGGTCAGCAGATAGGTCGACCGGATTGGGCTCTTGCCGAAACGGAGGTGCGACACGGTGACGCCGCCCGATTTCTTCGAATCGTACTGGAAATAGCCCTGCGCGAACAGGTCGGTGTGGTCGCCGATGATCTTGATGGCGTCCTTGTTGGCGCCGACGGTGCCGTCGGAACCGAAGCCCCAGAACTTCGCCTGCGTGGTGCCGGCCGGGACGGTGTCGAGCGCTTCGTAGGGGATCGAGGTGAAGGAGACATCGTCGGTGATGCCGACGGTGAAGTTATGCTTGGGGGAACGGCCCTTGAGGTTGTCGAAGACCGCCTTGACCATGCCGGGGGTGAATTCCTTGGACGAAAGACCGTAGCGGCCGCCGACCACCGTGACATCGTCGCCCTGCTCGTAGAGCGCGGTGACCACATCCTTATACAGCGGCTCGCCCTCGGCGCCCGGCTCCTTGGTGCGGTCGAGGACCGCGATCGCCTTGACGGTGCGCGGCAGCGCCTGCAGGAGATATTCGGGGGAGAAGGGACGGTACAGGCGCACTTTGACCACGCCCACTTTTTCGCCTTTGCCCATCAGGTGGCAGATCGTCTCGTCGATCGCCTCGCAGCCGGAACCCATCGCGATGATGACGCGGTCGGCCTCGGGGTGGCCGACATAGTCGAACAGGCGGTAGCGGCGGCCGGTGATGGCGAACACCTTGTCCATCTCTTCCTGCACGATCTGCGGCACCGCGTCATAGTACGGATTGCAGGTCTCGCGCGCTTGGAAGAAGATGTCGGGGTTCTGCGCGGTGCCTTTCAGCATGGGCCGCTCGGGACGGAGGGCACGGTCCTTAAAGGCCGCGATCGCCTCGTGGTCGACGATGTTCTTGATGTCCTCATAGTCGAGCATCTCGATCTTGTTCACCTCATGACTCGTGCGGAAACCGTCGAAGAAGTGAATGAACGGGAGGCTGGACCGGATGGCCGACAGGTGGGCGACCAGTCCGAGGTCCTGCGCCTCCTGCACCGAGTTGGACGACAGCAGGCAACAGCCGGTCTGGCGGCAGGCCATGACATCGCTGTGGTCGCCGAAGATCGACAGGGCGTGGGTCGCGACGGTGCGCGCCGAGACATGGAACACGCCGGGAAGCAGTTCAGCCGCTATTTTGTACAGATTGGGGATCATCAGCAGGAGTCCCTGCGACGCGGTGTAGGTGGTGGTGAGCGATCCGGCCGAGAGCGATCCGTGGACCGCGCCCGACGCGCCGCCTTCCGACTGGAGTTCGGCGACGATCACCCGTTCGCCGAAGATGTTCTCGCGACCGTAGGCCGACCATTCGTCGGCATATTCGCCCATGTTCGAGCTCGGGGTGATGGGGTAGATGGCCGCCACTTCGGTGAGCGCGTAGCTCGCGTGGGTCGCCGCCATGTTCCCGTCGATGGCCTTCATGATCTTCTGTGACATTTATTCCTCCTTATAAGGAAAAATTGTGTATACGGCGCCTCATATCACGAAGCCCGATTGTTTGCAAATTTTTAGGGCCGGATCGCCGCACGGGAAGAAAAATTGCAACTTGTCGTTCCTCTGCTATAATGCCTCGTTCATTGGCTATATTTTCACCTGATATGGAGGAGACACCATGAGAACGATCCTTTGGGCGCTGGTCGCCGTGGGCATTATCTTCATCGCCGCCTGCGACGAGACCACCGGCCTTGCCGGCAAGAACTCGCTGATCAAGATGACCGATGTTCCGGCGGGCGACATCTGCCCCGACGGCGGCATCAAGATCGAGACCGGCATCGACAATAACGGCAACGCCATGCTCGACCCTCAGGAGGTCAAAGATATCCGCTATGTCTGCAACGGCGGCGGGGTCGGCCTTGACGGTACCGGCTGCACCGTGGCCGATAATGAGGACGGCACCAAGACCATCACCTGCGGCGACGACACGACCGTCACGGTGAGCGACGGCGCGGCGGGCGCAGACGGCGAGGACTGTACGGTCTCCGACAGCGGCAACGGCACCAAGACCATCACCTGCGGCGACACCGAGGTCACCGTCACCGACGGCGGCGCGGGCGCGGCGGGGCACAACAGCCTCGTGGTCATCGAGGATGCCCCGGACGGGACCTGCCCGAACGGCGGCCAGAAGGTGACCATCGGCATCGACCAGAACGACAACGGCGCGCTCGACACCGAAGAGATAACGGCGACCAAGTACATCTGCGCCGGCGTCGACGGCAACGATTCGCTCACGGTGATCGACCCGGTGGACCCGGGCGACGACTGCGCCGCGAGCGGCTATGAGATCAAGAACGGCGTCGACACCGACAACAACGGCACGCTCGACGCGGGCGAGGTCGTCAGCGATGTCTTCGTCTGCAACGGTGTCGACGGCACGGACGGCCAGAACGGCGCGGACGGCCACAACGCCCTGACCGAGGTCACGACGCTCGCCCCGGGCGACGGCGGCTGCGTGGCGGGCGGCTACCTGTTCAAGACCGGCGTCGACCTGAACGACAACGGCCTGCTCGACGACGGCGAATATGAAGAAACGGTCGTCTGCAACGGCGTTGATGGCGTTGATGGCGAAGACGGCGTCTGCGCCGGCAACAACGCCCCGGTCATCACCGGCATCACCATCGATCCGCCCGACGGCATCGGCGACACTTACAAGCTGGATATGCCCTACACCGTCACCGTCACCGTCACCGACGCAGACGGCGACGCCCCGACCTATAAACTGATCGGCGGTTACGCCACCATCGCGGCGGGCGCGACGGCGGGTGAGTTCGAACTGACCCCGCGCGCCGAGGGCGGCCCCTTCTCCTACGCCGTCATCGTGAGCGACGGCTGCCAGATCACGATGGGTGACCTCGTGGTCGAGGCGGTCTCCGGCGATCCGTCGGGCGGCCCCTATTTCATGGGTCCTCCCGTCATCTGGCTCACCGACATCACCGGCAGCGGCTTCACCGCCAACTGGAATACGGCTCATGACGATATGACCGCGGAGGAAGATCTCGAATACAAGGTGGTCTACGCCACCGATCCCGACGAGATAGATACCATCGCGGAGATCGAGGCGGGCGGCGGCACGCTCGTCATGGACTGGACCGCGGACACCTTCATGATCGCCATCACCGGTCTGGACGACGGGACCGATTACTGGGTCGCGGTGCTCGTCCGCGACGAATATCACCTGATGGCCATGTACAACCTCGGCTATCAGCAGACCCCCGATGTGACCGCGCCTACCACCACCGGCGGCATCTCCTTTGAGGACATCGACACCGGCGAACTGACCGTGCTGTGGACCCCGGCGACCGACAACACCACCGAACCGGAATTCATCGAGTATAAGGTGGTCTACTCGACCGATGCGGCCGACATCGACACCGAGACCGAGGTGAACGATCTGATGGGCGGCGACTGGCGCGTGCTGGTCGACTGGCAGACCGAGGTCTACGACTACTATCTCAGCGGGCTTGACGAGGGCGACCTCTACCATTTCAATGTTCTGGCACGCGATACGATGGGCAATGTCTTCATGTACGGCGCCAAGAGCGTGCGGACGACCGATATCACCGTGCCCGCCGATATCGCCAATCCCTACGCAGTAGGACTCAACGATCGCGCCTGCTTCCGCTGGGACGATCTGGGCGACTTCTCACTGGCGTACTACGAAGTGACCTGGACCCCCGGCGGTCCGACCGAACCGTTGCAGGTCCCGGCCGATTCCTTCGTCCGCTGCATCGACGGCCTGATGAACGGCACCGCATACACCTTCACCGTCGTCGCGGTCGACGGCATCGATCAGCGCTCCGGCGAAGTGACGATCACCGCCACCCCGGCCGACCCCGGCATGGGCTACGCGATCACCGGCGGTAGCAGCTCTCCCTCATATCTGTACAGTTTTGATCCCTCGACCGCCGAGATCACCCTTGTCGGCGACACCGGCACCACCCACAGCATCGGCCTCGCGATAAACCCGCAGGACGATACGCTGTACATGCTCCACTCCGACACCAGCAGCGGCGAAGGCACCCTCTTCACGCTCGACACCGCCACCGGCGTTCCGACCCTTATCGGGCCGTTGGGCTCCGATCTTACCTGGAGCACTTCGCTTGCGTTCGATTCCTTTGGCACGCTGTATGCTTTCATCTACGGCGATCCCGATCTGATCACCATCGATACCGCCACCGGCGACGCCGACTATGTGGGAAACAACGGTCTCGGTTCCGGTGCATACGGTATTGCCTTCGCTTCCGACGGAACGATGTACATGAAAAGCGGGAATGCCCTCTATACCGTTGACAAATTCACCGGTACCGGTGCCCTTGTCGGCGACATCGATGTTTTGGAGGTCACCGAGGATGGATCGACCTACGACAACATGAAGAAGGCCTTCGAACTGTCGAAAGGCGGCATTGGCTTCTCGGTCGTCTATACCGACACCACGAGTTATCTGTATGCCTTCTCGTTGGGTGATCGCATGGCGATACCGATCGGCGACATGGGGGTTTACGGCATCTCCGCCCTTGCGCTCGAACATGATCCGTTCGACCAGATGTTCTCGGGCATCAAAAGAGAGATACCGGAAGAACTGCTCACCGATTGGACGGTCTGCTACACCGACACCTACGATGTCGTCATGGGGAGCGTCATTACCGATATCCTTACCAACTGCGACGGCGACAACCTCATGATCGCCTGCCGGCCGGCCGGCGCGGACACCTACACCGTGGCCGCGTGGGCGCCCCGCGCCGATGTCCTTTTCGACACCGGCACCGATCAGACCACCACACACGCCGCCAACGGCGTCGAGTGGTACTACAATGCCGCTTGGTCGTGGGGCTTCGCTCCCGCCGGCGAAACGGTCGGCAAGGACTCCTGCGACGCCACCGCGGGTGCCTCACGGCTGTGCTGGCATACCGAAGCCACCTACGGCGGGTACCGCTGCGGCGGCACGCTGGGCCTGAACAGCGACAGCTCTTGGGAGCGGGTCGTCCTGCAGTACACCCCCGAGTAATTCTATCGAACTTCCGCTTTTGCCCGGGGCTTCGGCCCCGGGTTTTTTTTATTGAACGCTACTTTGCGGCGAGTTCCGCTTTTTTGAATTCGGTGACGAACTTCACGACCTCGGCTACGGAAATTTCCTTCTTCTCGCCGGTCTTCCGTATCTTCACCTCGACCACCCCTTTCTCAAGCGACTTGCCGCCGATGACCACCTGCACCGGATAACCGATGAGATCGGCGTCGTTGAACTTGAACCCGGCCCGCTCGTCGCGGTCGTCGATGACCGTTTCGACACCCGCCGCCTGAAGCGCGGCGTAGAGTTTTTCGCCCGCCGCAACGACCTCATCTTTGTTCATCTGGAGCGGCAGGACCACCGCCTCGTAGGGCGCTATCGCCATCGGCCAGATGATGCCGTGCTCGTCGTGATTCTGTTCTATCGACGCCGACATGGTCCGCCCCACGCCGATGCCGTAACAGCCCATGACGGCCGGTTTCTCGGCGCCCGCCGCGTCGATGAAGGTACACTTCATTTTCTCACTGTATTTGGTCCCGAGGAAGAAGACCTGTCCCACCTCGATGCCGCGGAACGCCTCAAGCACGCCGTCGCACTTAGGACATGCTTCGCCCTTCTTCGTTTTAATGAAATCGCCGATGAGATCGGGGGTGAAGTCGCGGCCGATGTTGACATTGACGATATGGTGGTCGCTCTTGCAGGCGCCGGTCGCCGCATTGATGATGCCGGTCACGGTGTGGTCGGCGACCATCTTTATCTTCTTCTTCATGCCGACCGGCCCCGCGAAGCCGACCGCCGCGCCGGTGACCTCTTCGATCACCGCATCGGGGGCGAGTTCGACCTTGTTGGCGCGGAGATGCGCCTGTATCTTCGCCTCGTTGACCTCGCGGTCGCCCCGCACCATCACGAGCACCGGCTCGTCGTCGACCAGATAGATCATCGACTTGATGAACCGCTCGACCGGCAGTTTTAGGAAGGCCGCGACCTCTTCGACCGACTTTTTATCGGGAGTAAGTATCGTTTCCACCGCCTTGAACTGCGCCGGATCGACCTTCGTCTCGACCACTTTGGTGCGCGCCTTCTCCTCGTTGGCGGCGTAGTCGCACTTGGAACACGACAGTATCATGTCCTCGCCCGATTCGGCGAGCACCTGAAATTCGTGGCTCTTGTCGCCGCCGATGGCGCCCGTCGCCGCGTCGACCGCCTTGAATTTGAGCCCGCAGCGGGTGAATATCGCCGTGTAGGCCTCGTACATGAGCCGGTAGGTCTTGAGCGAGGTCTCCTCGTCGACATCGAAGGAGTAGCCGTCCTTCATCGTGAATTCCCTGCCGCGCATCAGGCCAAAACGGGGCCGTATCTCGTCGCGGAACTTGGTCTGTATCTGGTAGAGGTTCCACGGCAACTGCTTGTAGGATTTGAGGTTGCGCCGCGCCATGTCGGTGATGACCTCCTCGTGCGTCGGCCCGAGGCAGAAGTCGCCCCCCTTGCGGTCCTTGAAGCGGAGCAGTTCGGGTCCATAATAGCTCCAGCGGCCGCTCTCCTGCCACAGTTCGGCCGGCTGAACCACCGGCATCTCGACCTCCTGACAGCCGCGCTTATTCAGCTCGTCGCGCAGAATATTCTCTATCTTGCGGAGGCTTTTCAGGGCGAGCGGCAGGTAGTTGTAGATACCGCTGGCGAGTTTCTGGATCATCCCGGCGCGGTAGAGAAGGATGTGGCTCGCGATCTGCGCCTCTTTCGGCACCTCTTTAAGCGTCTGTACGAACAGTCGTGTTGCTCTCATAATGTTGTACCCGTTCCGTAAAAAGACAAAAACAGCGGTCATCCTATCCCGAAATCGTGAAAAAGCAATGTTCGGGGAACGGGGGTGAGTTCAGTTCGTCAGGTAGACACCCGAGGTGATGGCGCCGGAGCCGAGTCCGGTGATGACGACATACTGCGCGCCGCCACTCGTGACCTGTAGCGTGACCGCGGCATTGGCGACGATGAACTTATTGCTCGTGCCGCTGGTATATGCCTTAGCGTTGGCGAAGATGAACCCATTCCCGACGCGCGGCGTGAGCAAGTCGAGCACCGACTGCGCCGGCGAGGTGAAATAAATGCCGGTCGTTCCGACGATGGCGTTATGGTCCTTGCCGTTGGCCGGGAATATCCAGTCGACCCACTCCGGTGCCGTGGATGATGCCAGCCCGTGGTGCGACAGGTGCGCCGTGTCTATCGTTCCCGACGGAACCAGCTCGGCGCCGCCCGGCGTCACGATGAGTCCGGCGCTGTGCGACGCGATGAAGCCTTCCATCTTGATGTCGCGTCCCTGCGTATCGCCGGCGAAAATGTAATTGAAATCGCCCCATTTCACCACACCGCCCAAGCTGCGCGCGTTCTCCTGATCGGTCTCGCCGTAGCCGATGGTAACGCCGTTCGCCTCGGCCGAGATCGCGCCGCCGGCCTGCGCCACCCAGCCGCTGGCATGGGTGAAGTAGAGTTTCGCGCCGTTGCCCAGCGGGATGTACGACAGGGCGCCCGAGGCAT